>DATCTT010000276.1:0-20696 GCA_036567845.1 Candidatus Ozemibacteraceae bacterium
CGCAATCCGCCAGCCGAAGGCCGCAACGGAGACCCCAACGACGGCAACTATATATATCAAGTAATATTTTTCAAAATCAGCCCGGAAGGCTGGAGAGCTCACGATGACACCGCCCGTTTTTCCCGGCTTGCCCGCGCAGCGGAAAACACCGAGGTCAGGGGAAGGCCTACGGGGCAGACGGATTCGCAGGTCCTGCAGAGACCGCACCGCATCAGCCCAGCGGCGGCATCGGTCTCTTCGGCGCCCTGAAGAACGGTATGGAACAGCAGGCTGGGAAACAATCCGCGCGGGCACACCTCGACGCAGGCGAGGCAGTTGATGCACCGGGCATGTTCGACCATGACGGCCGATTATAGCCGGATCGGCCGTCGGCGATCAAGGCGGGTCCAAAAGATGTTATACTTGCCCGAACACCAGCAAAGGAGACCCGCCCCGATGAACAGACGAGCCACGAACCCAGACCGTTCCCTCCTGGCGTTGTTCGCCCTGCTTCTCCTGACATTCGTCCCGGCAGCGTCCTCCTTCGCGCAGACGGCGTCGGAGACAGAATCCCCTGGCCCCGTTCGAAGCCGCGGCCAGACGATCTATACTCCCATCTATTCCCATATCTTTTTCGGCGATGCCCCCGCCCCGTTCAATCTCACAAGCACGCTCAGCATCCGCAATACCGACCGCAGTCACGCCATCCAGGTGGTATCAGCGAGCTACCACGACTCGGATGGCCGGCTCATCCGCGAGTATCTGCCCAATCCCGTCCTGCTCGCCCCCCTCGCCTCGACGAATTGCCTCGTTCCCGAAAGTGACACGGCGGGCGGGATCGGTGCCTCGTTCATCGTGCGGTGGCGGTCGGCGATTCCCGTCGATGCCCCCCTCGTCGAGGCCGTGATGATCGGCACCCGCGGCCAGCAGGGCATCTCCTTCATCTCGCGCGGCCAGGTTCTGTCGGCAAATCCGGATTCATGATCAGCGATATCATCCTGATCCTGATCGTCGGCCTGATCAGCGGCATCATCGCCCGCATGCTCGGCCAGCCCCTGTTCCTCGGGTATATTTTCGCGGGTGTCGTGGTCGGCCCCCATACGGGCGGCGTAACGGTTTCAGACATTCCCCAGATCGAGCAGCTCGCGGATATCGGGGTCGCCTTGCTGCTTTTTTCTCTCGGCCTCGAATTCTCAATGAAAGACCTTCTGCCGATCAAAGGGGTGGCCATCTGGGGCAGCCTTCTCCAGGTCGCCCTGACGTTTCCCGCGGGCTGGCTCCTGGGCCTGGCAACCGGCTGGCCGAACACTGCAGCCCTCTGGTTCGGCGCCTCGATCGTCTCCTCGAGCACGGCCGTCATCCTCAAGACCCTGACGGATCGTGGTCACCTCCGCGCCTTGTCCGGGCGGGTCATGTTATGCATGTCGATCGTGCAGGACCTGACGGTCATCCCGATCATGATCCTCCTCGGAAACGTCCTGAAATCCGGCATGAGCCTGGGAAGCGCCCTGGCGCCGGTCGCCTCGACCGCCGGCTTCCTCCTGCTGATGAAGCTCGTGGGCACCTATCTCACCCCCCGGCTGCTGCGGTTCGTTGCCCGGTGGAACTCGCGGGAACTGTTCATGCTGGCGATCATCTGCCTCGGGCTCGGCCTGGGGTACATCACCCACCTTGCCGGCCTCTCCCTCGCGTTCGGGGCGTTCATCACCGGTCTCGTGCTGAACGAGTCCGAGTATGGCCACAAGGCCCTGTGCGAAATGATCCCGATCCGGGATCTCTTCAGTCTGCTCTTCTTCGTCTCCGTCGGGATGCTGCTCGATCCGGCCCTCCTCTGGCATCACGCCGGCGCGATCCTGTTCCTCATGCTAGCGGCCTGCGGTGGGCGCGGTCTTCTGCTCGCAGCCATCACGGCCCTGTTCGGCTACCGCCGGATCATTCCGGTCGCCGCCTTTTTCGGCATGCTGCCGATTTCGGAAATTGCCTTCGTCGTGATCCGAACCGGCCTGGCCGCAGGAGCTATGACGCCAGATATATATTCAATAATTTTGAATACCGTCATTCTTTCGATGCTGTTCGGTCCCTTCGCGGCGGGGCTCGCTTCCCCCTTCTACAACCGGCTGCGGCGGCTTTGGCCTGAACGGGGGGTGACGGCCATCAACCTTCCCGACGAGCCCCTCCGGAACCACGCGATCATCGCCGGCGGGGGAACCCTGGCCCGCTATGTGGCCGCCGTGCTGCAAGAGAGCAGCACCCCCTTCGTCATCATCGAGCCGCTGTATCAGGCGTTCGCCGAGGGAAAGTCGGCTGGTCTGCCCATGATCTACGGGGAGCCCGGTCAGGAAAGCGTTCTCGCCGTCGCCGGACTTTCGCGTGCACGGCTGGTCCTGTTCACCGATGGCGACCTGCACACAATGAAGGAACTTCTGGCCCTGCGCCGGTCGGAGCACCTGACCTTCCGCGCTCTGGCGAAAGCCGACCGCATCGAGGAACGGGCGGAACTTCTCGAGGCAGGCTTCGACGCCGTTGTCCTCCCGGATCTCGAGGGCGGTCTCGAGATGGCCCATCAGAGCCTCCGCGCCATGGATCATCCGGAAGCAACGATCGACACGCTTATCGACCGGATTCGGCGGGAGGCGACCCGGACGTTCACGGAAGAGGCGGCTTCGGCGCTCCCCCCGACCTGAGCGTTTCCGGCCGTGGGGAAGGTTCAGCCGGGGTTCCTCGCGTAAATCCGAGCGTGTGGCACCTTCCGCACGCAGGCCAGAAGCGGTTCGTTCTCCTCGTGGAGGTGGACGACCAGGAACTGGCCCGGCAGGGGAATCTCCGCGGCAATCCGTTCGCTGAGCGCCCGTCCCTCTGCCGCCGCGCCGCTCCAGAAGCGGTAGAACGGCACCGACAGACGCAGGCCCAGGACATGAAGCGGGACCTCCGGACGCCAGGTCAGCTTCCGGCACACCAGATACGCCTCGCTCAGCACCTCATACGTTTCCAGTTTTCCAGTGATCCCGGCCACGGTTTCCTCTGGAAGTCCGTGCGGCAGATAGACGTCGCCAAACGGCAGGGACTCCCGCTCCTCCTGATCTTTCACCAGAAGCTGCTGCCGCGCCTTCAGCCGGGCAAGATACGGCTCGGCCTCGGCCGGCAAGTTCCGTTCGTGGAAATACTCGATGATGAGCCCGCAACCGTTCAGCACGGCTTCGGGATCAGCATCCATAGCCTTGTTTATATATTCAACCCCCGACCGGTCGCCCTTCATCAGGAGCAGATGTCCGATGCCATAGTTCGCCTGCGGATGTTCGGGAGCCCGCTCGTGAAGCTGTTCAAGAAGGGGACCGGCCGCCTCCACCCCGTGGATTTCCGTCACGAGCCGGACCTGGACGAGGGCATCCTCGACCGTGAGAGCACCTGCCGCGGCCAGGGTCTCGAGTTCGGCAAGACGGCGTATGGCCTCACTCCCCTGGGCGTGGGTCTGGCCCCAGGCCACGGCAACGTTCTCCTGCCATTTCGCCGACAGGGCCTGCTCGATCCGGTTCCGGAGGGGTTCAGGGAACAGCGCATCCACGGCACAGACGGACGGAGCATCCGGCGGACGGGCATCCGGAAAGCCGAGAGCGGCAAGCCGGTCCGCCAGGGCCGGATGTGTATCCGCTCCTCCCGTTCTCTGGCACCGGGCCCGGCTCACCCACCGCTCTATCATTTCCCCGGAAACAGGCTCGGCAAGGGCCTGGCGCATCAGGGTGAAGAAATCATCGGGGGGCGTTTCCAACGCGATGACGCGTTGCTGGATCATCGGCCAGAAACGGGTGTCGAGCTGCGCCTCACGGACAACGGTGGCCAGAAGCGTTTCGGCCGTCGTCCGGGCTCCCGTTGCAAGCGCGGCAAGCCGGTCGGCATGATATTCGTGATGACGGGCGAGCACGAACGAGGCAGCACCAAACGCAGGCGCATACCAGTTGAAGAACCAGGCGAACAGCCCCATTCCCCACTGTCCCCCCGTCTGGAGGGTGTGCATAAGATTGAACCAGGTTTGGCGGATCCGGTAGATGCGGGCCGCGAACCTGCCGTGAGCCGCGGACAGATGCCCGAACTCGTGCGCAAGCACGGCTTTGAACCCCTCGGCCGACAGGGCCAGGAGAAGCGGCCAACCCAGCACGAGGTAATTGCGATGCCAGCCGAACACGCCGATCCGCGGGATCTGGACCACACCGGCATTGAACTCCATCGTGAGAACCAGCACGTCGATGCGTGGCGTCTGCAGAAGCAGGCTCAGCTCCCGGACGAGGGCATCCAGGGCAGGGGCGTCCCCAATGTCGATTTCGAGCCCCTCGGGCGGCGGCAGGCGAACCCAGAGCGATCTGCAGATGACGTAGCCCAGCGGGAGAAGGATGCCGAGCAGCTTGACGACGAGGTATCCGGTACCGCGCACCGAGACGGCCATCACGCAGAGTCCCGTCACAGCCCCGATCACCAGGGCAAGAACCCCGCCAATGAATCCGTATCCCAGCAGCGCCAGGCTCGCAAGTTTCAGGCGATACCAGCGCGGCCGGCTTGCCGCTTCCCGCTCGAGCCGGGCCGCCAGGGCTTCGAATGCCGCATCATCCATGCATGGATCTCCCTTGACTGCAAGGGTAACATCCGAAAGCTGACAAATTTTTGAACATTTTGATCGAAAGGTCTAAACAATTCACCCAGGGGATGCCGATAGATATAGGGGGACGTGTTTTTTCTTCACGGAAGACCAGAAGCACTCAAGGAGGAGTCTATGGCAACCTCGGCGGTTATGCGTTCTCTGGCCTTTTTCAAGGCGCGGCTGACGAGCGAGTCGGTCACCCTGCTCGGTGGCGGTCGGAGCAACCCCGCCACGAATCAGGCGGCGACGGGAACGGACCGCCTGAGCGTCTCGGCGTTCGCCGGCCTGCGCCAGACGATCGATGCGTTCCGGCGCAACACGGAGGGGGTCGGGCAGCTCGACGTCACGTTCAGTATGCCCCAGGACCGCCTCTACAGCGAGATCGGTGACCGGAAGGCAGGACGGGATTTCGACCTCATGCTGCGGCTGCTCGCCCGGGACGATGAGGATTACCAGCGGCTCCGGGAGCGGTTCGACAAGCTCATGGAGCTTGCGTCGGGATCGTTCGGGAACAAAACCGCCGTTTCATCCACGAGCTCCGCGGAGACCACCGTCGTCACCGGTGATTCGGAGACACCAGCGAAGCCGTCCGGGGAGGCGGCTGACCGGGACGAGCAGTTCCGGCGCGATCTCGAGATCGCCGAGGCGTTCGTTGCCCGTGTCGAACAGCGTCAGGTCGAAGTCAAGGTGCAGATCACCCGGGTGGATCAGCGGTTCGAGGTGCAGGGGATCGACATGCGGCAGGCCGACCCGCTCGTGCTCGATCTCGAGGGCGATGGCCTGGATCTGGCCAAGGCGGGGGAGGCGGCGGTGTTCGACGTGAACGCCGACGGGACCCTCGACAGGACAGGCTGGGTGCGCGGCGATGATGCCCTGCTCGTCTACGACCGGAACGGTAACGGCCGGATCGATGACGGCAGCGAGCTTTTCGGCGACCAGAATGGGGCGGCGCACGGCTTCGCGGAGCTGGCGAACTATGACGAGAACCGGGACAACCGGATCGACAGAAACGATTCGGTCTTCAAGGCGCTGCAATTGTATCGCGACCTGAACGGGAACGGGAAGATCGATGACGGGGAGCTGTCGAAGCTGTCCGACCATGGGATCGTCTCCCTGAATCTGAGGTTCATGCGGGAAAGGGCGATGATCAACGGCAACACCCTGCTGATGAAAGGCAGTTTTCAGCGCGCCGACGGTACAACGGGCCGGATGGACGACGTGCTGTTCGGGTTCCGCGACAACCGCTGAGCCGGCTCCGTCCGGGAGCCATCAGCCGCGGACGCGCCGGGAGCTTTCCTGGTATTCCCCGTCGGTGTTCAGGGACCAGACGTCGCCGCGCGGGGCCATTCCGAGCAGGTTGCGCACCGCCAGGAGGCCGGTGGCGATTGAGTGGTCCATGTTGTTGTATTTGTAGAGACCGGCACGGCCGATGCAGCTCAGGTTTTCGAGGCTTTCGGCGAAGCGGCGGACCGTGTCGTAGGCCTCCTGGAATCCGATGAAATACGTCGGGTAGCTCTCGGTTTCCCGGGTCACGAAGCTGCCGAGAATGCGATCCGGCGGAAGAAGCTGCATGGTCTGGAGCTCCTGCGCCGCAAGCGCGCTCAGCTCGGCATCCGTCCTGCGCCAGAGCTCATCACCCCGGAACACGAAGTATTCGATGCTGATCAGGCTGGTGTCGGGCCGGGCCGCCATGCGGCGGCTGAAGTTCGTATAGTTGGCCATACGGGCCATTTTCACATCTGGCGCATGCACGTATATCCACTGGTCGGGAAACAGGTCGGCGCCGTCGGCAACGATATTCACCGTTATATGATCCCGGTAATAGAGTTTCGCGATGGCCTGCCGCACGTCTTCCGGGGCCGCGGGCTCGAGCATGCCGAGCATCACCGTCAGGGGAATGCTGCTGAATACGTGGCCGGGCTCGATGCAGGCCGTTCCGCCGTCAGCGGACCGGACCTCGATGCCGGTGATGCGCATGCCGTCGCGGAGCAGACGGACGACGTCGGTCCGAAGGGCAAGCTCGCGGCGCGGGCCGGCGGTGCGTTCCCACATGCGCTCGTACATCATGCCGGCGCCATGGCGGGGGTAATCGAACTCGTCGACGAGGGTCTTCGCCTTCACGCTCTGCCTGAACAGGGCATTCTTCACGACGGAGGCGAGGTCGATCCCCTTGATGCGCTGGGCCGCCCATTCAGCCCCGATCTCGCGGCAGGGGATGCCCCAAACCTTCTCGGTGTAGGTTTTGAAAAAGGTTTCGTACAGCTTCTGACCGAACCTGCCCGAAACCCACTCCTCGAAGCTTTCCGCTTCCCCCGGCGTGGTCGAGAACCTGGCGGCGAGGTAGGAGAGCATCGAGGTCACGGACTCCCGCAGGCCGAGATTCCGCAGGGCGTCGATGGCTTCGAGGGGATACCGGAACAGCCTTTTCTTGTAGAAGATGCGTGTCAGGCGCTGGACCGGCAGGAACTCGTCGCCAAGCAGCTCGTGCCAGAGAGCATCGATTTCCGGATCGGCGGTGAAGAACCGGTGCGGGCCGACGTCGAACCGGTTTCCGTCGAACAGCTCGGTCCGGGACAGGCCACCGGGGATCGGGTGCCGATCGATGACGAGTAGCTCGTCCCGGCCGGCCCGGGCGAGCTCCCATGCGGCAGAGAGGCCAGCGGGGCCAGCGCCGAGAATGGCGATCTCGGTTGAGCGGGGTATGGTCATTGCGCTCCCGTCATGTTCGTCCTGATCCGCTGCTCCATGTCGATGGCGTTACCGCCACCGAAATCAAGCCGGGATGCGGAGATGGCGCGGGATTCCACGGGAGTGCCGTCGGACAGCTTCACGATGACGGTGCCTTCGGAGGTGCCATGGATCTTGCCCGTCCCGGTCGCCTGGCCAGGGGCATTGTCGTAGGAAGAAGTGAAGGTGATCGACGCACGATCGGCAGTCCGGTCGACAGTGGTGAGGGTGAAGGTCGCAAGCGCCTCACACAGGATCGCCTCGCTCTCGGGGTCGATGCACACCGGGATCGTGCTGCGGTTGGCCCATGCTTCGCCGACCCTGATCGGCCGCCCCGCGAATTCGAGCAGAGATGTTTTATAGTATTTGGAATATTTATCGGGCACCCCTGCGACATCGACCACCTTGCCCACGCCGTTCATGACGATCCGCACCGGATGGCCGGGCGCCGGAAGTCCGCTGACAAGGAGCGTCTGTGTGATCGTCTCGCGGGGAATGTCTCGGTTCGGCGCACCGGGCGAGTAATACGCCATCGAGGCGGTCTGGACATCGAACGCCTGGATGGTTTTACCTTCCGGGGCGGATTCGAGCGAGAAAGAGCCGGCGATATCGATCTGGCCCATCAGGGTCGATTTCGGGACCAGGAGCATCCGAATCGCTGTGCGCGACTGGATCTCGACCGAGAACGAGCCGGCCGTCGCTGCCGCCGGCTTCAGCTGGAGATCGACCGGGCCCACCGGCTCCGTCGCGACTGGCTGTTCTTCGGGCCACACCGGCTCACCTGCGGCCATGCAGGTCCCGGTCGCGAGCCACACCAATGCAAGGGCCAGAACGATTCGTTTCATTCGCCTTCATCTCCGATCGGAAGAGGGGGTTTCGTGTCGCGCATTATACACCAAAAGGGGTCACAGGCGTGCGGCCCACGCTTCCAGCCAGAGGCAGATACCGCAGAGGAGGTCGTTTCCCGAGGTGTGCCCCAGCCCGGCCAGGCTCATGACCTCCGTCGCACGGAGCTGCCCCGCGGAGATCGAGGCCAGGAGCCGCTCGAAGCCAAGAGAGGAGCGGCCCGTTGCAGCAAAGCGGAGCTGCCAGAGGCTCTGCGGGGTGGTCTTCCTCGCCAGCTCCGCGAAGAGGGGTGCTGTGGGGGCAATCAGCCCGCCTGAAAAAAAGCGGTCCGCGAACAGGAGTCCCGTGCAGAGGTCATCCCAAGCGGGCGTCAGGCCCTCCCCGCCCCCGAACCACCGCCCCACCGCCACAAGATCGGCCGGCCCCGCGACAAGCGTTTTCCGGAGCAGGTCCAGGGGGAAGGCAAAATCCCCGCCCCGTTCGCCGAGAAACGCCTCGCCAACGGCGGAACGTGATCCGGCAAGGGGAAGCAGCCGGCGGAGCTCGGCAGCATGGCGGAAGGCAATTTCGGCGCATGGGCCGGCCCGGGGACGCATGACCGGCCTGACCGGGGTTTCCCAGGCAAAGCCGGCCATGCCCAGATACAGGCCGTCAGAATCAAGATGCACGGGCATGCCGGGTTCGAGGCAGGCGAAGGCTTCCCCATCGATCAGGATCCCGAGCGGATGCAAACAGCTCTCGCCGGTCATCAGGGTCACCAGGAATCGGCCGCACAGAACATCCGCGGCCCGGTGAAATACGGTTCCGATGCGCCCGCGCAGGGGAATGTCGGCTTCTTCCCAGAAATCGACCCGTTTTCTGGCCCTCATGGCCGGCGACGAGGACTGGTCATTTCTGATGTGCCGGGGCGAAATACAGGGCACGGAACTCGGCGGCAAGACCGCGAAGCACCGTCACGTGTTTCAGATCCGTTGTCTGTTTGCACTTCATCGCCGCAACAAGCATCTGATGCAGAAGGGCGAGGCGCTTGTCATAGTCCTTGTCCTCGGGCTTCACCCGCTGGGTCAGGAAGTAGTAGGTCACGGTTTCGCTCAGCTCGTCCGCGTGCTGATCCTTGTTGTTCACCCAGCGAACGAGCTGGTTGTAATCGATCTCTTTGCCCTTGCCCAGCTCGATGATGAGGTTCATCGACTTCTCGATCGTCCCGATATGCTCCTCGATCAACTTCATCCGCAGCTCATCATCATATATTCCACACGGAATCTGACAGTGGGCATCCACGATCCCCGGGACAAAAGGCAAGCACACGACCGCAAGCAAAAGGGCTAAAACAACTCGTCTCATATATATCCTCCATCATTTATATTTTCCGTCCGAAGACAGCCCGTCAAGGATATCACAGACGGCGGCAAAACCTCATCCGGAAAAGCGGACGCCGCCCTGAGAGACAGGGCGGCGCAGGCAGCAGAAAGCGGATTACTTTTTTCGTCGGGTGATGACGGGGGTGGTTGCGGCCTTTTTCTTGCCGTGGAGGGCGCGCCAGACGTCCTCGCCCCGGATGGGCATATGGCTCAGGTCAGCGCCGCAGGCGTTCTGGACCGCGTTTCCAAGAGCACCGCCGATCGCGATCATCGGATGCTCGCCGACGCCGCGGGCGCCGTAGGGGCCGTCGACCTGGGCCGTCTCGATCGAGAAGCACTCCATCTCTTCGGGCAGATCGAGCGAGGTCGGGATCTTGTTGTCGGTGAACGACGGATTGAGGAGCCGGCCGGCCGCGTCGTAGATGTAGCCTTCACACATCGCGGTGCCGAGGCCCTGCATGACGCCACCGATGATCTGGCCGCGAACGCAGACGGGATTGATGGCACGGCCGCAGTCGAACGCCGATGCAATCTTCAGCACATCGTAATGGCCGGTCTTCTCGTTGACGGCGACGATCATGCCGTGCGCCCCGTAGGTCCAGTCGAGGGCAGGCTTTCCCTGCCCCGTCGCCTTGTCGAGATACGTCAGGCCCTGGGCGATATACCGGCCGACGCCAACGAGCGGGCCGCCGACACCGTTGCCGTTCGGGTACGCGTAGCCAACGGACATCGACCTGAAGGTGACGGACTGGTCGGGATGGTGTTTCAGGAACACCTTTTCCTGGTCGTGGTCGAGATCGCAGACATTGGCCCTGAGCACCTGGGCGGCGCACTCGTAGGCCTTCGCAAGGAGGTCCTTCGCGGCGAGGATGCAGGCGTTCCCGGACAGGACAAGTCCCTTCGAGGCGACGGTCTGCCAGTCATACGGGTCGTGGTCGGTATCCTTCTCCATCGGCAGGCGCACCATCGAGACCGGGAATTTGAGTGCCTCGGCGACGATCTGCACGAGCGAGGTGTAGGTGCCGGCGCCTATCTCGGTCAGCGACAGGCTGACATTCACGGTGCCATCTTCGTTCATCTTGAGGATCGCACAGGTGCCGGTGAAGGAAGGCATCGCAGGGGCCTTGTGGAGACCGACGACAGCCTTGCCGATCTTCAGGCCTTCCTTCTGCATACGGGCCTTCTCGGCGGCCGTGATCTTCCCGTAATTAATAGCTTTTGCTACAGTTTCGAGGCACTTCGAAATATTGCCGGTGTGGTCGGTGATCTTCTCGCCGGTGATGGTCACGGAGCCCGGCTTCAGGGCGTTGGCCAGCCGGAACGCGAGCGGATCCATGCCGATCGTGCGCGCGCACAGGTCCATGTGGCGTTCGAGGCCCCACGAGAACTCGACGTGGCCGAAGCCGCGATACGCCGTTCCCCACGGCTTGTTCGTGTACATCGTGTAGGCATCGACCCAGGCGTTGGGATACTCGTACGGCCCCCCGGCCGAGTAGCCCGAAGCGCGCGTGACGTTCACGGCATAATCCGCGTAGGCGCCGGCGTCCCAGTACATCGTCATCTTCTGGGCGACGATCTTGCCGTTCTTCTTCACGCCGGTCTTGATGTTGTAGATGAGTCCGGATCGGCACGGGAGCAGGCTGAACTCCTCCTCGCGCGTCGCCGTGATCTTCACGAACCGGCCGCCCGCCGCCCGGGAAAGGCAGCTCGCGAGAGGTTCGAGATGGATGCCGGCCTTGCCGCCGAAGCCGCCCCCAACGTAGGGAATAATGACCCGTATATTATTATGCGGGATTTTGAACGAGTAGGCGAACAGGTTCCGGACGGTGAAGGGCGACTGGGCCGATGTGTAGATCGTGATCCGATCTTTCACCTCCCAGCGGCAGACGCAGACGTGGGTCTCCATCGGCACGTGCTGGACATTCGGGTTCGTATATTCGCGCTCGATGACATAGTCGGCATCCTTGAAGCCCTGCTCGACGTCGCCCTTGCGAAGTTTCGTGTGGTTTGCGATGTTCGTTCCGGGAACCGGCGTGAAGGCGGCTTCAACGTACGAGTAGTCCTTGAGATCCGGGTGGACGAGCGGAGCCTTCTTGTCGAGAGCCCTCTTTGGGTCGAGCACGGCCTCGAGGGGCTCGTATTCGATCTCGATCAGCCGGGCCGCTTCCTCTGCCAGCTCGGGCGTCTCGGCGGCGACGGCGGCGACGGCCTCGCCGAAGTGTCGCACGACATCCTTGGCGAGGATGTATTTGTCGACGATATACAGGCCGACGCGGTAATCGAGATCCTTCCCGGTCAGGACGGCGTGAACGCCGGTCAGCTTCGTGGCTTTCGCGGTGTTGATGCGTTTGATGCGGGCCCGCGCGTGGGGGCTGCGCACGACTTTTCCGTACAACATGCCGGGCATCACGAGATCGCCCGTGTACAGCGCAGCGCCGGTCAGCTTTTCGACGGTATCGATGCGGCCGAAATCGCGGCCAACGGCTTTGAGGTCCTTGTGCGGCACGTCATGAAACACGCTTCAGTTCCTCCTTCTTCTTCAGCTGGCCGGTGGCGTCCTGGACGGCCTCGATGATCTGGCGGTAGCCGGTGCAGCGGCAGAAGTTGCCTTCGATGGCTTCCTTGATCTGCTCCTCGGTCGGCTTTGGGTGCACTTTCAGCAGGGACTTCACCGACATCAGCATCCCGGGCGTGCAGAAGCCGCACTGGACGGCATGGTTCCGATGGAAGGCCTCCTGGAGCTTGCTCAGGTTGCCATTCTTCGCCTCGCCCTCGACCGTCTCGATCTCGGCGCCGTCGAACTCGACGGCAAGCGCGAGGCACGAGTTGATGGTTTTGCCGTTCACGAGAACGGTGCAAGCACCGCACTCCCCGGCCCCGCAGCCTTCCTTGGTGCCGGTCAGGCCGATATCCTGCCGGATGAAGTGCAGAAGACTGCGATGTCCCGGCACCTCGCGCTCATACTGCTTTCCGTTGATCTTCACCTTGATTCTGTGCATCTGCATGCTCTTCGTTCCTTTGCCGATGCTCACTTGAGCGTTGCCATGAGTTTCTCGACGAAGGACTGGACCATCGCGAGACGGTATTCCTTCGAGGCGCGGATGTCATCGATCGGCTTGACGGTCCTGAGGGCCTCGTCGACAACGGCTTTCACCGACGCCGACGCGGGCAACTCCTTCAGGACGATCGGCGTCGGGGCGCAGGAACCGATGCCAACCCGGAGGGTTTTCGCCGTCTTCACCATCGCCACGCTGACGACGGCCAGATCGTGGCCCTTGATGCGCTTGAGCTTTTCCATCGCGCCGCGCGCGCCGGCCATGGCGGCTGGAACGATGATGCGCTGGACAACTTCGTCAGGCTGGCGCTGCGTTTTCTTCACGCCCGTGAAGAACTGCTCGAGCGGGATAATCCGGGTCTTCTTCTCGGAGGCAAGCTCGATCGAGGCACCGTAAGCGAGCAGGGAGCAGCCCATGTCGGCGCAGGGGGAAGCCGTGCAGAGGTTCCCGGCGATGGTGGCGCGATTGCGGAGTTGGGGCGAGCCAATATGGCCGGCCGCCTCGGCTAGGAGCGCGAATTTTGCCCGGACGGTCTTGTCCCCCATCAGATCGACACAGGTCACCGTCGCCCCGATCGAAAGTCCCTCCTCCGCGCTCCACCGGATCTTGCAATATTCATCAATATACTTCACATCGATGACGGCTTCGGGAACGCTGTGCCCGACGCGGATATCCACCAGCAGGTCAGTGCCGCCCGCCAGCAGTTTCGCGCGACTGCCGAACTTCTTCAGCGTCGCGAGAAGCTCGGTGCGGCTTCGCGGGGCGATATACTCGAACTCGTGATGCATGCACTACTCCTTCCCCGTAGAGATCATATAACCCGGGCATTCTACGGGAGAGGCGCAAACATTGGCAAGTTCCCTCTTGTCTCGGTGGCTGACATCATGTTGAAAAAAGTCAACGTACCACAGAGACGCTCCGTTGGATAAAAACAAGAATTTCAGAACCGAAGGCGAGAAAAGCGCTCATCACAGAGCACACGATGAACACAGGGGTCTCACAGAGATTCCTTTTTCCTCCGTGAAACCTCCGTGTCCTTTGTGCTCTCGGTGGTGAAAAGGTCTTCGTGTCTTCACGTTATCGAAGGGACCGTGTCCCTCGGTGGTGGAGCATTGCCGGATTGTCGGCTGGCGGGTGGGTTTTGTGGTACCCTTGGCGGGAACGATATGGAACAGCAAAGCGAGGTTGCTGAGAGGAGCAGCTGCGGGACGTGGACAGGGCTTGTGTTGCCCCTCCTGCTCACGCTCGTCCCGGTGTTGCTGATCGGCCACGAATTTCGTCTGCGGACCGAGGCAAGGCAGGAAACGTCCTCCAGCGCCTGGCAGCAGGATGCTCGGACTGTTGCCAGGCGATGGAAACAGGCATCGGCGCTTGGTTACTGGGTTGAAACATTCGCGACCAGATTTCGCCAGGGACTCGAACGGCGGCTGGCGCAAACATTCGTTCCCTCTGGCCCGCTGACCCCCTCGCTCCTTGGCGGCTTCGCGGGAGTTGCCCGCCAGGAAGCCCTTCCCAATGCGTTTCCCACGCCCCGGCTCTGGCTGTTCGCCCTTTCCGACTCTCCCGTCGAAACGCCGCGCCCCGTCGCCGGCCCGGGCTTCGAAACGTTGTATGGGCGTCTGATCGGCTCCCTGTTTCATGAAATCGACCGCCGGGAGAGGTTCGAGCCTGGCCGCCCCCGGCCGGCCTCGTGGAAGCAGACGCTCGACCGCTTGTTCGGGTTCGGTGCCTCACCGGAACTCTTCGACGTCACGACCCGCGGTACCGCTTTTCCCGTCATCTTTCAGGGCCAGGCAGCCCTCTGCATCTGGGATCAGATCCGGCACGACGGGGTACCGGTCGCAGCGTTCCTGGTGATCGTCCCATCGAACCTGGAAGATCACGTCGTTGCCCGCCGTCTCTGTTTCGCCAACTGGCAACTCGTGGCCGGCCGCCGGCCGCTCGAACCGGTCTTTTTCCCCTTTCCTCTCACAGCTTCCGCCCCAGTCCGGCCCCTCGTCAGGCCGCATGTGGCCCGTGTCACCCGGTCGGACATCCGGGAATTCCTCCGGCAAAAGGCTTCGCAGCTTCGTTTCAGGCCTGCCGGCAGTCCGCCGGACCCGGCTTCCCGGGATATCGCCACCTGGTATTTTCAGCGGCACATCTACGATGCGGTCGGCGAGATCCGGCTTCCCGATCACGAGCTGGGAATGGTCCTCCAGGTCGGTCCCCGACATCTCGCCTGCTGGGCACCCCTCGACACCATGGCTGGCGGCCTGGGGCTTCTGATCGGCCCCAAGCCCCGCCAATCCGGTTTTGAAACGCATCTTGCCGGAAAGGGCCCCTTTCTGGTCTGGTTGTCCGTCTGGGGCCTTCTGCTCCTTCGTGCCGCTCTTTCACGCGGTCTCCCCGCCTTCGGCATCCGCACACAGCTGGCGTTCTGGTTCCTCTGTCTTGCATCGCTGCCGCTGGTCACCGCCCTGAGCGAAACAGACAAGCTGCTCACGGATCTGCGCCAGAATCTGTTGCGGCAGTATGACCAGGAGCTCACTCAGGCCCTCCAGGAGCTGGAAAACGAGAATACGGCGCTGACGCAGCGGTTCACTGGGGAGTGCCGACGCCAACTTGGAAATGCCGATCTCGTCGCCGCGCTCGTCGATTCCCAGAATGCCGGCCAATCCCCGGTGCCGGTGTTTGACAGCCTCTGGAAACGGCTTTCGGACAGCGGCCTACCGATACGCAGCCTCACCTTGTTCGGCCACGGCGGCCTCGAGGTGAGCCGCCACGACGCAAGAATCTCCCCTGAACTCGGGAACTCCTTCGTGAATTTTCTCCGCCCCCCGGCACGGAGTCTTCTCCGCCAGCTCTCTCCCACCCTCGATGCCCGCTTCAGACAGGAAAGAGCAAAAAACTCGGGGGTTCTGCTCGAAAATCTCGTGAAAGCCGACAAGGATGAGATGACCCTGCGCAACCGCCAGTTGGGTGAGACATTGGCCGGGAACCAGCGGCTCCTGAAGTTTCACCAGTTTCTCAAACGGGCCGGGGAAACCTGGTTCGTCGCGGTCATCTTCTGGGAGCAAAGCGAAGCCTATATTCGCCATATCCGCCCTCGCATCTCTGCCATTGCCGACCGCCATCATGCCGATCTGGAAATTACGCAACGCACCCCTGACGGGGAGCGTTCTGTTGCCCGTTCGGCCGGGGCGCTGTACGGCGGCAGCGAAACGCCCCGATCGGTGGCGGGCGCCCGCGTCGTTTCCCGCCCGAGCAGCGTTCTCCCCGGGTTCCATCTGACCGCCTCCCGCCCCCTCGCCCCGCTTGCCGAAAAGCTTGCCGCCGAAACCCGCCGCGTCGTGGCCGGCGTGGTCGGCAACCTGCTGCTTCTGTTTCTCGTGGGCGGAACTCTCGCCGCCTGGCTGACAACTCCGCTCAGGCGAATGGTGACGGCGTTGCGCGATGTCGCAGCGGGACATCTCGACCGAAAGCTCGTCATGAGCCGCGAGGACGAGCTCGGCCGGGCGGCCGGCACCCTCGCAGCAATGACCGACTGGCTCCGGGAACGACGCGCCATGAGCCTGTTCGTGGCCCCCCAGGTGCTCGAGGTCGTGGCGAACACAGCCGAATCTCACGCTCCGCGGAAGCGTGGGCTGGTCGCCTTTGTTTCGGATATCCGGAGCTTCACCACCATTTCCGAGTCCCACCCCCCCGAGGCCGTCTTCGACGCCCTCAACAGACATTTCCGTGTCATGACGCCCGTGGTGAAAGCGGAAGGCGGCATCATCGATCGTTTTATAGGAGATGCTATTCAGGCTGTTTTCTATGAAGAGGAGGGGATGGAGCCGGCTGCCCGGCGCGCTCTGCGGTCCGCCCGGCGGATGATGGCTGCCCACGCGGCTCTTCAGGCCGAGCGCGAGGCCTCCGGCCGCTTTACGTATGGCATCGGCATCGGGCTTGCTTCGGGAGAGGCCGTCTGCGGGGTGATCGGTACCGAACAGGTGCGACAGGATTACTCGGTCGTCGGCGAGGTGATCAAGCAGGCCGGCGAACTCGAGGCCGCCTCCAAGGCAGGCCGGGCCACCCTGATCATCTGTGACGCCGGCGTGGTCGCCGCCTCGGGTTCTCCGGAAACTTTTCTGCCCGTCCCAGGGCATCCCGATGCCTTCGAAGCCCTTGCCGGTGATACCATCATCGCATCCTTCCCCGAACCGGTCGCCCCATCAGCGCCAGATACTTCCCCCCCCTCGCCCCTTGCAGAAGATGATCATTCCGGGGAGTCTGTCGAGTCCGCGGCATCATCCCGAGCACGACTTGCCTTCCTCTGCCTGCTTGCCGCCGGTCTGGTCTTCTCGGCAACCGGCATGCTGACGACGGCGTGGCGCGAACGGGCCATTGCGCGGGCAGCCTCTGAGCTCCGACAGGATCTCCGGCTCATTTCGTCCACGAACGAACCTGCGCTCCAGATTTCGCATCATCTCACCCGCAGTCTTGCCGGCCCCTTCTATGACCGCTCCTCGTTCCCGGGCACCCTGAGCCGCCTGCGTCGGTTGCGCCGCCATTATCCGGAGCTCTCCTGGTGCATGTTCCGTCACATTCCCGAAATGGATGACGGCCCCACGGCGATCACCGCATCGAGCACGCGCATCGTGGACAAGGCTGGGGATCCGTTCTCTACACACTCCCGCGAAGCAATCGCCCTCTTTTCGCTCATGAAGGCAATGCTGACCGAGGGAAATCCCTCTCCCCGGGCCGCATCGTCCCTGTCCCGCCACACATCGCGTTTCCTGGGGCTGCCTGCGGCCGAGGCATGCGCCAAGGCATTCAACGCCTATGCGAATCTGTCACAATGCGATCTTGCCAGCCAGAGCGGATTTCTGCTGTGGTATCCCCTTACCCGGGATGGCTGGTGGGCTGAACACCGCAACATGACCGAATCCGGGCCTCTTCCCTCTTCGCACGTGGCTGGCTGGTGGACGGGGCTTCGGGGCGGTGTTTTCCTGTTTCTCCCGGCACGTGCCGTAAACGCAGGTTCCGGCTTCCGCGCCCTGAGAGCGAACCTCGCGGCAAGGGGCACCCTTCTTATCGCTGAAGACAATCTTTTGGAGTCCCTGGGCAGGGATTCCGACCAATTCGTCCGCAGCCCCGTGCATATTGAACACCATACCGGACTGACGGCCATCCGAACCGTCCCCAAGCCCCCCGGCTGGATGGAACGGCTCGACCTCCTCCTCAACCTTCTGACCACTCTCCTCGTCCTCGCATCTGCCGTTTTGGCCTTCAGGGGAACTCCGTCCTGGCTCGCGCGACTGCTGCCGGCAGGTCTGATCCCACGCCTTGCGACGGCTTTCGTCCTGACCCTCGCCCCATCCCTGGTCATCGGCTGGTTTGCCGGGGAACGGCGGCTCATCGAGCAGCAGGCCCGGCTGCTCGACGAGATGACGGACCGGCTCCAGGCAGGCCTGAACTATTTCGACGAGGGTATGGAATGGTATACCTGTCACAATACTAACACCCTGCGTTACCTCGCGACGCGCCCGGATCTCGCCCGCCGGATCGAGCACCTTGCCCGGCTTCCCGAGCCGTCACGACAACACGCCGGAGTCGCCAGCCTGATGGAGGAGGTGTATCGCAAGCTATGGGCTTTTTGCGTGACTCCTGGCAACATGCATGCCATCGGCCCCGGCGGCATTTCAGGTATCATCGCGATCACGGCCACCGATCAGACAAGCACACATCTGCGCGAACTCTTCGAATGCGTCTACACCCAGGTCATGCGCAGAATCTCCCCGGCATTTGCGGCCGACTCCAGAGCGGGCCTGGCAAAAGACCGGCTGCTCGACGACCTGAAAGGGGAGGAAATTAAATACCTTCTTCTGTCCCTTCTTCCCCCGCGGGAGTTCGCCAGCCTGATGGCCGCCCCGATCGCTCACCAGTTGCTCGTTTGGGGGCTGAACTCCCACGAGACATTCCGCATCTACGCACCGGACACCGGAGGCAATCCCCTCTTCGCGCTCCAGCTCCATCTCGCCGACAAAGTCTTGTTGCTGCAACAACTCCGGAACCGATGGGAAGAGCATGCCAGATCCGGCCGCCCCGTCCCCTCGATGGCCAGCAACAATCTTCGGATCACGATGCCCTTCACGACCATCACCATGAAGCAAACCCTGACGGAGGGCCGCTACACTGCTGAGGCGCGCACCTTTTTGTCGGATCCGGCCGGTATCGAAACCGACATGCTGGCCGGAACAGCGCGAGCTCCCGTTCGCACTATCGTCGGAACCGCCTCGAACGCGGCTCTTCTCGTGACCATTCCCGGAGAGCGTCAGCACGATTTCGTCCTACGGGGCCGTCTCCCGTATGGAATATATCTTGAACAATTGAACCTCGAAGCAGATGGAAGACGAGCCATTCTTGTATTTCTGCTTCTGCTCACGATCTACACGGCTTTTCGCACCGCGGCCCGGTTCCTCGAACCGGTCCGGGCTCTCGACCGTGCCGCAGGAGAGATCATGCAGGAACGGTTCGAGACACGTCTCGCGACGGATCGGCGTGATGAGTTCGGCGCACTCGCCCAGGCATTCAACGCCATGGCCCAGGGAGTCGGGGAAGGCCGCCGGCTGCGGATGTTCGTGTCGGATGCCGTCCGGTCCGCGGCAACTGACGAAGCCAGGAATCGCGCCGCACGGGCCGGCGAATCCCGGCAGGCTGCGATCCTGTTCGCCGCGCCTGCGGGGTTTGCCCGTCTTCTTCACAAGCGGACGCCCGAGAGCCTGGTCTTCCTGCTGAACCGCCATTTCACCGTGCTTTCCGGTGTGATTCGGAGCCACGGCGGAGAGATCGACAAGTTCATCGGGGAAAAAATCCTGGCAGTGTTCGATGCCGAGCGGCATGGGGGTCTCGAACACGCATCGCGTGCGGCTGCCGCTGCGGCACGGGAGCTGGAGGAGGCGGTGGCCCGACTCGGCGATGGCCTCCATCTCCCCCTCGGCACAGGCATTGTTTCGGGCCCCGTCCTGGCCGGCATCATGGGAACCCCGGAGGTGCGGCTGGAATATACCGTGATCGGAGATACGGTCAACTCGGCTGCTCGGCTCTGCGATCTCGCGCTCCGCGGAGGAGGCGGCATCGTGCTCGACGCGACGACGGCCGCGGCTCTCGCCCCGACTTCGGTCGGGAAAGGTGCAGGCAGAATCACCCCCGTCGGGGAAATCCTCGTGAAGGGCAAGGCCCGCCGCATTCCCGTCTTTCGGCTTGCCTGAAGAGGTGACAAGGATGCGGGAAAGGGGTATGATGGCCGGCGGCCGGGGTCCCGGCGAGAGATGATACGATCAAGGAGCATGGAATGACGATTCGTCACGTGATCCGGAAGGAAACCTACTTCGACTCGGTCACGCTCATGCAGATCACCAATGAGGTGAAGAAGCTGCAGGGCGTCGAGAATGCCGTGGTCGGAATGGGAACCGACTTCAACATCGACAGCCTCAAGCGGCTCGGCCTGTATTCCGACGCCTTCGCCGGAATCACGCCAGCCGACCTGATGATGTGCGTACAGGCATGCAGCGATGCCGCGGCCGATGCCGCCCTCGCCGCAGCCGAGAAGCTGCTCACCAGCCGGAAGAAGGCTGCCGGCGCGGGTGCCGCCTTTGTCCCCCCGACCCAGGAGGCTGCCGCGAAGCAGCTTCCCGACGCCAACATTGTGGTGATCTCGGTCCCCGGCGTCTGGGCGGCCCGCGAAGCCGAGATCGCGCTGCATGCCGGCCGGCACGTGATGCTGTTTTCGGACAACGTGACGGTCGAGGAGGAGCTGAAGCTGAAACTCCTCGGCGTCGAGAAGAATCTGCTGGTCATGGGCCCCGACTGCGGCACGGCGCTGATCAACGGCGTCCCGCTCGCGTTCTCGAACGCGGTGAGAAAGGGCGACATCGGCCTCGTGGCCGCCTCGGGCACCGGCCTGCAGGAAGTCACCAGCCTTATTCATACCATGGGATATGGAATAACCCAGGCGATCGGCGTCGGCGGCCGCGACCTGTCCGAGAAGATCGGCGGGAAAATGACGCTGATGGCGGCGCGCGCGCTCGGCGAGGACCCGGCGACGAAGGTGATCGTGCTGATCTCGAAGCC
>DATCTT010000277.1:0-17001 GCA_036567845.1 Candidatus Ozemibacteraceae bacterium
CGCCACCGGAGCGGCGGGGATCGGGGCCGGGGCGGCCGGTGTCGGAGCCCGGACCGCCTCGAGCGCCTGTTTTGCCGCGGGAACCATGGCCGGCTTCGCATCGAGGAATTTCAGCCACGTCTTCACTTCGCGCACGCACTCGTCGAGGGTCCGCTTCTTCCCGCAGAAGTCGGAGAATGCCGCCGTTCCGTAGGCGAAGTGGGAAGGCCCGACTCCCACCTTCGGCCGGTGCAGAGCGGGATGAATGGCGCCGGGAACCAGCAGGGGAACCCCGAACACCGTCGTCGAGAGCAGCAGGGTCCGGTCCATCGTGCGGACCAGACGACCGGCGCCGGCCCGGATACCGCCGAGGGTGATCAGCAGCTGGCGGTAGCGTTCGGGCAGAGCCGGATCCATCGGCGATCCAAACACCCCCGGATGCACCTCAATCGTGATCTCCTCGGGGGTGGCCATGATGTACATCGCATCCTGCGGCACCCCGAGCTTTTTCAGCCCATCGATGAACCGCACCGTGTCGTCATACACCGCCTGGAAGCCGAGCACCTCGCCCGACGGCTTGTGGGGCTTTCCATCGACCAGGATGAGGGTCCGTTCATCCCGCAGCAGCGCCTCGAGTTCGGGCCGTGCTGGAAGCGCAGGAAGCCGCTTCCCGGCCGTCTCGAGCTGGACGGTCATGCCCTCGCAGGCGCACTCGTCGAGCAGCAGATCCGCAGCACGCCTGACCGCATGCGTCGCCGTGAAGGGTCCGCCAAGCGATAATATACCTGAAGATATATTCTTTGCGACGAGATCGGGATCATCCTCCTCGAACCAGAAGGGAGCACGTGCAAGCCCCTCCTGATGGACCTTCAGCAGGTCCGGTAGGGTTTTGAGCTCGTAAATCGCCGGCTCTTTTCCGGTCGAGGCTCCGAACGTGACAAGGCATCGCAGCGACATAACTTCCCCTCCTGCGTCTGACGGCAGCCGCCGCCGCGGTTACGGGAACCGGATACCCAAGGCCACACCGATCCGGCGGGGAATCTCCCACGTGCGCAGAACGCCGCCGAACAGGTTCTGGTGGGCACCCATCGCGTGGATGAACAGATCCTCGCCCGTGTGGCCGTGCGTGTCGGCCAGCCGGGCCTCGGTCTCGAGGGAATGGAAGGTGAGTCCCAGCTTCGCGAAAAGAATCGACCCCAGCTTCAGCTCAAGCTCTCTCGCCTCCGGGGTTTCCATGAGCTCCTTCAGCTCGGCATCCGTGAAGGTCAGCCCGGGAAGGGCGGCTTTCAGACGGGCCGGCATCGCAGATCCGCTTCCCTTCAGGGATGCGGCCAGGGCGATCGTGGACGTGGCGGTGGCCGCAAATCGGGCGGGATCGAACAGCTCCGTCACCTGCATGCCACCGGTGGCGTGGTCGGAGATGACGATCAGAAGAGCATCCGGATTCGTCTTGACGAACTCGACCATCTTCCGCAGGGCTTCGTCCATGGCACGCATCTGGGCAATCCCCTCGGCCGCGTCATGGGCATGCATCGTCGCATCTATTTTTCCCGCCTCGACCATCAGCAGGAACCCCTTGTCCCCGCGATCGAGCAGGGACACGGCAGCCGCGGCCATCTCGCTCAGCAGGGGAGCGTCGGTTCTCTCGCGCTCGAAGGAGTATGGCAGATACGAGTCGGCGAACAGCCCCAACAGTTTGCCAGACCGCGCCGAGACCGCATCCAGGAGTTCTTTGCGGGTGTTCACGACCTGGTATCCGTGCCTGGCCGCCTCATCGATCTGGCCGGCGAACGTTTTCCGGCCACCACTCAGGAGGACCTCGAAATCGCTGCGCACCTGCTGGGCGGCGATCGCCTCCTCCTCGTCCCGGTCGTTCTGATGGGCCGAGAAGGCGGCAGGCGTGGCATGCGAAAGGCGTGTGTCGGAAACGATGCCGATCCGGTAGCCCAGTTTCCGGGCCTCCTCGAACAGGGTCGGCAGAGGCTTGAACTGGTCATCCACCGCGATGCGGCCGTTGATCGTCTCGCGGCCGGTCGCGAACTGGGAGGCGGCGGCGGCCGAATCGTTCACCTGGCCGCCCTTCGGATACCCGATCATCCGGCCGACGACGGGCAGCTTGTCAATCGTGAGCATGCCGTCCCGGCCGACAATGGCGGCGCGGCCGAGTGCCAGCATCGACGAGCTCATCCCGTCGCAGATGAACAGGATCACCTTGCGCGCGGGCTTCCCGATGATCCCCACACGGCGCCGGATCGCCTCGTCGATCGTGATCGGATCAGGGTTGATCGGCGTGATGAGATCCGCCGGCCGGGTTTCCTGCGGCGCGACCACCTTGATCGGATCCTGGCCATACAGACAGCAGGCGACGAGGAGAAGACAGCAACACAGGGCAAGGCGCATCGTTCTTGGCATAATCATTCCCTTTCGAGTCAGCACGGAGTCAATCCATTTTCGGCATGATACCACGCCCGCGCGCGGGGGGTTCCCGGTCGAACCAGGCGACGCCCGAAGGCGTGTATGAGGCAAGGCCGAATCCTTCCGGGCGGGAAACGACGAGCAGGGGTTCGTGATCCGGCAGACGCTTCATCAGCCGCTCGGTGAGATCATCTCCCCGATCGATGGCGATGACGATCCGCTGGGAAAGGGGTTCGTGGCCATTCAACCGCACCGCCTCCCAGGGGTTCACGGCAAATGCCTCGGGAGAGTGCTCCGCAACAGCCCCCGTGAACCCGGCCAGAGCCTCATCGACAGCCGATCGCGGCGCCCCGGCCGGCAGGGTGTCGAGCCGGTCACGCAACCCGTCATAATCGACGGTGTCACGGGAAACGGCCGCCGCGATTGCCTCCCGGTCGAATCCCCGCACGGCGAGCCGCCGGGCAACCTCGAGCCGGACACGGGCGGGGTGCCGGAGGAGAATGAGTTTCGGCCCGCCGCCCAGCCCGGCGACGAACCGCTCGAATCGGGTGTCGATGTGCCAGAAGGCCGGTCCGATCGCCGTGCATGTCTGGGTCGCCACCGTGGCCAGGGCCATGGCCGCAGCGACCATCAGCCAGCCCCGGACGATCCGCTCTCCGCCGGACCGGATCAGCCGCTCGAACAGGCAGGCCCAGCCGTATGCCGCCGCGGGCAGCAGGCAGAACAGGTAGCGGGGTCCGTAACAAAAATCCTGAAAATAGTAAAAGGCATACCCAGCCACCGTCAGAATGGCATGCACGGCCAGAAACCGTTCGGAAACGGCCTGACGGGCCGTTTCAGCGGCGGGGGTCGGCTGCCGCCGCTGGTGGCCCACCCCCATCCAGACCCGAGCGGCAAGGAAGGCGAGACCCGCCCAGCCGGCCAAGCAGCCCCCCCAGGCGAACGCGGAAAACCCGAACAGGTTGTCCGTGACATTCTCGAGAAGCTGCGCCGGGCCGAGATCGACAGCCCCGGTCACCGCATCCCGCACCTGCCAGACAAGCTGGGAGACATCCCCAACATGGGCCCGGACGAATCCGGCCTGCAGATAAAATGATATACCTATAATTATAATAGTTATGAGTGCATATTTTCCCCGCCGGCGGGCGATGACGGGGGCCGACAGGCCGGTACCAAGCATGGCGACGATCAGGGCGAGGGCATCGGGCCGGCGCGTCATGAGGGCGAATCCCGCGGCGAGGCCGCTCAGCAGCCCGCCAGCAATGCGCTCACGCAGATATTTCCCGCACAGGGCGAGCGGCAAAGATCGCCAGACGGCAACCATCAGACTCAGGGCGAGGAGATGGTTCATCCGGCCGCCCGCCATGAGGATCGCGAAGGGGGAGAGGCCGAGCAGGAGGGCCGTCAGATCGGCTCGGCGACTCCCGGTTGTTTCGGCAACGGCCCGCCGGCACAGAATCAGGGTCAGCAGGAACAGCAGCGGGTTCACGAGGCCCGCGGCAGCCGGTCCCGTCACGAACGCCCAGAGGAATGACAGCGCGGGCTGATAGGTGGAAAAGAGATGCCGCCCGTTGTAACCGAGTTTCACGTCGAACGTGAACGCGTCACCATCGGGGAGATCCGGGGCGCGGACATGGCCCGACGCCAGAAGCCGCGCCTGCCAGTCCTGGATGATCTCGTCATCGACATGGGGTCTGTTCCCGAGCACCCCGAACTGGATCACCAGCGTAAGGATGACCGCCAGGAGGCCGACGCCCCAGCGGAACCGCCGCCAGAAGGCATCGGTCCGGGCATCCGGGTGCCCGGATCCGGCAGGCCGCGCCAGAAACCATGCGACCATTGCAAACGAGGCGAGCCCCCGCACAGCGTCAAGCAGTGTCATCCAGGGCAGAAGCGGAGCGTCGGCGGGAATCAGCACATACCCGCTATTCCTGTCCATCAGCCGCTGCGGGATCAGCAGGGCGGCGCAGACGAGCACGCCAGGCCAGGCACCAAGATCATAGCGGACGGCCAATTCCCCCCAGACCTGTCGCACACGTCCCAGAGGCGATGTTCCAAGCGTTGCAACGACCGACAGAATGGCGAGAACGGCGAAGGCAAGCCATCCCGCAGGCCGGTCGAGAACGGACTCCGCCCATGCGACGGCCACCCCGGGAACGGCCTGAATAACCGCCGTGGCCGCGTGCGCCCCTGCAAAAACCGCCACGGGAAGCAACAGACCGCCGATCCGGAACGTGGTGCTTTCGGACATGCCCCCATGATAGCCCGTCGATTGTTCCCGCGCCACCCGTGCCTCGTCCTCCCGCAGCCGTTCAGCCCGGCATCGGATTTGACAGATGGAAGGCGGCATCCCTACAATACGGGAAATTGGTCCGGAGGACATGAAACTTCGGGTAGGTTCCACGGAACAGGCCCCAGGTATCGTTTTCAGAGAGGATTTGCCAGGTGATCGAGCATACGGATCCTCACGCGCGTCCGGCGGCCGAAGAGGAAGATTTTTATCAGAGAGTCTTTGACGGCGCTGGTGCCGGCATCGCGGTCATTGGCCCCGACGGCCGCATCCGGGCCGGCAATCAGGCGTTCGGAAAGCTCCTCGGACATTCCCCGGAAGCCGTCGCGGGAAGAGCCCTGAACGAGTTTCTCTCTGATGAAGATCACCCGGCTCTCGAAGCCCTCTTCGCGGAAGCCAGAGGCACCCTCCCCCGCCAGCCGCGGGCACCGCACGAGATCCGGCTGCGCAGGGCCGATGGGACGTTTGCCGTAGCACTCCTGGCACTTTCGCCCCTCGTTGGTGCCGATCCGGATGGATCGATGATCGTGGTCGTCTTCGGCCCATGCGAGACGCCGCCCCGCATCTGCACCCATGCAAAACGGGCTGAGCTGTCGGATCAGTTCCAGACGCTCCTGGACGCAGCCCCCGACCGCATCACCCGCCTCGACCGGGATCTCAAACTGACCTGGGCCAATCGCGCAGCAGCGGTGATCGCCGGCCAGGAGGCCGGTGAAATCATCGGAAAAACCTGCTACGAGATCTTCTTCCGACGCTCCGACATCTGTCCGAACTGCCCGGTCATCCGGTGTTTTGAATCAGGTCGCGAGGTCCACGAGACCATGGTCGATCGCAATGGGAACCTCTGGGATCTCGCAACCGCTCCCATTCGAGGGGAAAACGGGCAGATAACGGAAGTCATCGAAGTGGCCCGCGATGTGACGCGCAATCACCAACTCGAGCACCTTTCCGCCCAGTCCCAGAAGCTCGATGCCATCGGACAGCTCGCCGGCGGGGTCGCCCATGATTTCACGAACATTCTTTCGGCGATCATCGGATTTTCTGAACTGATCGCGCTCGATCTCCCACCTGAATCGCCCAGTCACCTCAATGTCCGCCAGATCCTCGATGCGGCGCACCGTGCCGAGGAGCTGACGCAGAACCTGCTGGTCTTCGGTCGCCGAAAAGCCTTCGACCGCAAGCGCGAAGACCTCAATTCCATCCTTCTGGAATTCCGACCACTGCTTGAGAAACTGGTGCGCGAAGACATCACGCTGAGCTTCGATCTGGCTCCTGCCCCTCTCTGGATCATGGGCAACAGGAACCAGATCGAGCAAGTCCTCATGCATCTCGCCACAAACGCGCGTGATGCCATGCCGCACGGCGGCAGCATCACGTTCACCACCCGCCAGGTCAACCTCAATCCCGAACAGCGGCGCCATCTCAATCTCCCCCAAGGCTCCGGAACGGCTCTTCTCGCCTGCACGGACACCGGCGCCGGCATTCCGGAGGCACTCAGGTCGAAAATATTCGAACCGTTTTTCACGACCAAGCCCCCTGGTCAGGGCTCCGGCATGGGCCTTTCGGCCGTGTTCGCCATCGTGCGGCAGCATCAGGGGAACATTGCCCTCGACACGTCTTCGGAGCATGGGACGACCTTTCACATCCATTTCCCCCTGACGGGAGGCTTCGATGCAGAGCCCTCCCTTGCCGCCGCGAAAGGAGCGGGGAAGGTCCGGCAAAACCTCGAAACCATTCTGCTGGCCGAGGATTTTCCGAGCATGCGCGCCGTGACGACGGCCGTGCTTACCCGGTTCGGATACCGTGTGATCGAAGCCGTCGATGGAGTCGACGCTCTCGAGAAATATGACCACCACGGGGCTTCCATCGACCTCGTTATCCTCGATGGCGTCATGCCGCGCAAGAACGGAGTGGAAGTGTTCCGAGAGATTCGTTCGCGCCGGCCCAGCCAGAAAATTCTCTTCATGACGGGGTATCTCATCGAGATGTCCAATCTGAACAGTCTCGAGAAAGAGCATGTTTCCGTCCTTCTCAAACCCGTGGCCCCTTCCCTGCTGCTGAACCGGGTCCGGGCGATCCTCGACGAAGACAGCCCATGACCCTCTCTCTCCTGGCCCCAAACGGGAAGCGGCTTCCCAACATCCTGCCCGGCATTCTCCTGACGCTGCTGACGATGGTGCCATTGTTCGCCGGCCGCACCCCGGCTCGAGCACAGGAAGTCTCCACCGGAACGGGCCTCGTCCCCCAGACCATTCTCTCCGCCTCGGAAATCGATTATCCCCCCTTCTGCATGACAGACCAGCAGGGAAACGCGACGGGATTTTCGGTCGAACTCCTCCAGGCAGCAGCCAAAGCGATGGGCAGGACCGTCTCCTTTCGGATTGGGCCATGGAATGAGGTCAGATCGCTGCTCGAAGCTGGCAAGGTCTCCGCCCTTCCACTCGTGGGCCGCACCCCTGAGCGTGAAGCCCTCTTCGATTTCACCGTGCCATACCTCACCATGCATGGCGCGATCGTCGTCCGCTCAGACACAAAAGGCATCTCGAGCATCGATGATCTGCGCGGCAAGGTCGTTGCCGTGATGCAGGGGGATAATGCCGAGGAGTTCCTCCGCCGCACGGATCGGGGGATTGTCATCCACACGACACGCACGTTCACCGACGCTCTCGCCGAACTCAATGCAGGCAAGCACGACGCCGTGGTGATGCAACGGCTGGTTGCTCTGCGCCTCCTGCAGATCAACACGTTTCCGAATCTGCGCATTGTCGACCGGCCCATCGAAGGATTCCGCCAGGATTTTTGCTTCGCCGTCCGGGAGGGCGACAAGAACTCTCTCGCTCTCCTCAACGAGGGCCTGGCGCTGGTGGTGGCCGACGGTACCTACCGCCAGCTCCACGCCAAATGGTTCGCGGCGCTCGAGCTGCCCCCAAATCGGCACATCATCGTCGGCGGAAAAATCGATGATCCCCCTTGGAGCTTCTTCGATCCCTCCGGCCAGCCGACCGGCCTGACCGTTGAACTGACGAGGGCCATCGCGGCGAAGATGAATCTGTCCGTCCAGATCCGCCTCGACACCTTGCCGAATCTGATGACCGCCCTCGAAAACGGGGAGATCGACATTCTCCAGGGCATCACCTACAGCCTCCCCCGCACCCGGAGTCTCGATTTCACCCAGCCGTTCGTGACCTTCCAGACCGTTGCCATCACCCGGGGAGGCGACACCCCACCCCCGGAAACTCTTCATGAGCTGGGGCAGCATCGGTTCGCCGTCCTCCGTCACAGCATCATGCACGAGTTCGCAACCGACAGCGGGCTGAATCCGATACCGTTCGACGGCACCCCCGAGCAGCTCCTGCGCGGGATCGTCGAGGGCAAATACGACTGTGCCCTGATTTCCCGGCTTTCGGCTCAGCATCTGATCCGGAAAAACGGCTGGACCAGCCTCGCCATGAGCCGTCAGGCATTTCTGACCAACGAGTTCTGCTACGGAACGCTGAAAAACCGCCAGGCTCTCTCAACCCAGTTTTCCGAGGGGCTCCGCACCCTGGATGCGACCGGCGAGCTCCGCCGGATCCGGGAAAAATGGCTCGGCATCGAAGAATCTCCTCCCATGACCCCGGCTGAACTGGTCCGTCGCCTGACCCCCTGGCTCCTGCCCCTGATCCTGATCCTGATCGGCATGATCGGCTGGTCCTCGTCGCTTCAGCGCGATGTCGCCACCCGGACGGCGGCTCTACGTGCCAGCGAGGAGGCACTCAAATATCGGCTCGAGACGGAACGGCTGGTTTCCCGTATCTCGAGAATGGCCGTTGATGCCGGTGATCCGATCGAATTTCTGACCGCCGCAGCCCGGGTGATCGGGGAAGCCCTGAATGTCAGCCGCGTAACCGTGTTCGAGCAGGAGGAAACCGTCATTGCCGGGGGTAAGAGCGTCATCTGGCGGTGTCACGCGGAGTGGCATCTTCCCAATCTGATCTCGGCCCAGGATATGCTCGAGAAGCTGCGTTCGGAGAGTTTTCCCGGTCTCTTCGAGGCATTGTTCGAACGGGGAGTCTTCGAGTGCTCTGATATTTCTTCGATCCAGGACGAGCCGACACGAAATCTCCTTCTCGCCCATGGCATCCGCTCGTTCATGCTCGTCGCATTCAATACGAAAAAAGAGCATCCCGGATTCATCGGCTTCTACGACGTCGCATCACCCCGGGTCTGGCCGGCAGCCGACGTGGAAATGCTCGAGGCAATATCCCTGATCGCTGCCGGCGTGCTCGATCGCCATCGGTCCATGCTGGAGCATCAGAAGCTTCAGGCCCTCATTGCCCAGGGCAAAAAGATGGAGTCGATCGGCCAGCTGGCCGGGGGCGTGGCACATGATTTCAACAATGTGCTCGGCGTCATCCTCGGCCACGCCGAGATCGCCCTCGAAAAGCTCGGCGCGACATCGCCCGTCCACGAGGACCTCTTCGAGATCCGTCGGGCAGCCGAACACTCGGCGGATCTGACGCGTCAGCTCCTGGCCTTCGCCCGGCACCAGATGATCATGCCGCGCGTTCTGGATCTCAACAAGACGATCACCGGCATGCTCAAGATGCTGCGCCGCCTGATCGGTGAGAACGTCGAGCTCGTCTGGAACCCCAGCCAGGATCTGTGGCCCGTCAAGGTCGATCCATCCCAAATCGATCAGGTTCTCGCCAATCTCTGCGTGAACGGCCGGGATGCGATCCAGACAACCGGAAAGATCGTAATCTCGACCAGAAACGCCATCGTTGACGCGAGGCTCTGCGTGACCCAGCCGTGGGCCACTCCCGGAGACCACGTGATGCTGGAGGTTTCCGACAACGGCATCGGCATGACGAAGGAGATTCTCGCCCATCTGTTCGAACCGTTCTTCACGACAAAGGAAGTTGGCCGTGGAACGGGCCTCGGGCTCGCAACCATCTGGGGCATCGTCCAGCAGAACCACGCCCTGATCACCGTCGAAAGCGAACTGCGCCGGGGAACGACATTCCGCCTCTACATTCCCCGTCATCATGGCGAGAGCGCAACCCGGGAATCCCCCCCCCAGGCCTCCCCGGGGGCGGGCGAGACGATTCTGCTCGTCGAGGACGAGGCAGCTCTGCTGAAAATGACCACGCAGATGCTCGAACGCCTTGGCTACAGGGTCGTGCAAGCTTCGACGCCCGACGAAGCGGTGCGATGGATGACCGGAAATCGTGACCGGATCGACCTGGTGATCACCGACGTGATCATGCCCGGGATGGATGGCGCCTCGCTGATGCGGCGCCTCACCCCCCTCCGCCCCGGCATCCGGTGCATCTATATTTCAGGCTATCCATCTGAAGCCATTTCGCATCACGGGGTGCTCGAGGAGGGGGTCCAGTTTCTGGCCAAGCCCTTCACACCTCAACAGCTCGGGGCAAAAATCCGCGAAGTACTGGGAATGAAACTCCCCGCTGCCTGATTTCGCCGTGCCGGGTTCGCCACGCTGTGCCGCGGCTGACCGGTGTTTCGGTCGGATCGCGGGCGGCCCAGGCGGGAAATCCATCAATTGCCGCCCACGTTTGTCCACATGCTCCGGGAAGCGGCCGCCGGCATCCCGGGAATCTGGTATACTTGCCCAGCAATCCGCACAAGAGCGGATACCGTGGCTGCAGAAGGAGGATCTTCCGATGACCATCCTTTCCCGTTCAATGCTGGCCGTTCTCGTCCTGCTCGGCCTGCTTCTCGTTCCCGCGCTCCCCTGCGCGGCCGCTCCGCTGGAAGCGACGCTCATCCCCGCACTTGAGGGAGAGTTCCAGGCTCTCCAGTGGCGGATCGCCATCGAATTCTCCCGACCCGTTCAGGTTCTCGAACTGTCAAAGAAGATCGTCTACACCGAAAACGGCAGGAAAGCCGCATTCACGGTAATCAATGCCACGGATACTGCCGGCGCTCCCCTTCCGCAGCCGCTTCCGAGCGAACGCACCCGGTTCGTTCTCGAGCCGAAGAATCCGGCGAAGCCGCTGGCCACCTGCGAAATCGAGATCGCGAAGGGCCTGACGGCCGCCGGCGGCGAGCCGCTCGCCTCCCCGACGAAGCTTGCCTTCGAAACCCGGCGGCAGGTCGAGGTCCTCGATCTGCACGCCTTTTACACGGCCGAAGCCGGTCGCGGCCTCGACGTGACGCTTTCGGAAGAAGTCGAGCCGTCGGCCCTCAAGAAAAAGCTGCGCATCCTTCCGCCGATCGGCCGCATCAAGGTCGTCAAGACCGACGTCGCCACGTCCCACCTGTACCGCGTGACCGGCGCCATCGAAACCGGCAAGGTCTACAAGGCCGAGATCCGCGGCGGCGAGATTCCGAATGCGGAGTTCCTGTTCAGGCCCGCGACGTTTGATTTCACTGGAAAAGGCCCCGAGGCCTCGGTGCGGTTCGCGGCCGACCGGTCTGTCGTCGAACTGCGCAGCCGGCAGTTGGTGCCGGTGACCGTGACAAACCTGGCCGGGGTGCGGTGCCAGATCACCCGCATTCCGCCCCTGTTCGCCCCCGAATTTGCCGATCTGACTGTCCTCGCCGCCAACGACACCCGGCGGCCCCGCACGAGCACGGGCATGCTCGCCCCGGATGAGACCGAAGCCGGCATCGCCTCCGCCGCCGAGTTCGCCGAACAGAAGATGATCGAGGGCGTGAAGCGGCTGGCCGAGATCGACGCCCTGCCCGCCCCTTCCGGAAGCACGAACAAAAGCTGGTTTCTCGGGGATTTTGCCCAGGCGGCCGAGCCCTTCTTCGCCGGCGGCCAGGCGGACAAGGCCATCCGGCTGTCCCTTCCGCTGACGTTCCGCAAGGAGCCGACAAAAGGCGGCGCCTTCCTCGTCCAGATGCTGGACCCCGAGCGGCCGCAGATGCGCCATGCAACGCGGCTTTTCCAGGTCACCGACCTGTCGATCACCTACAAGTTCAGCGCGACCCAGCTGCTGTTCTGGATCACCTCGCTCGAAACGGGCAAGCCGGTGCCGGATACCGCCATCATGCTGTTCACGCGCGACGACAAGCGCATGTTCCTCGGCTCGACGGACCGCGACGGCCTTCTGGTCGCAGAAGCCGGCGCCTCTTTCCCCGTGATCGAGATGGCGAGCGAAACGGCGCAGCTCTCCTCGGCAACGCTGAAGATCGCCGACGCGGCGATCGCGATCGCGGCCACCGCGGATGATGCGGCCTTCCTCCAGCTCGATACGAACCGGTTCCGTCCCTACGGTGTCACCCAGGCCCCCCCGGGCAATGTCAGCATCAAATCCCGCAATGGTCATGTGTTCACCGAGCGCGGCATTTACCGGCCGGGCGAGACGGTGCATTTCAAGGCGACGCTGCGAGCCTACCGCAACGACGCGATCGTCGCCCCGCAGGGGGAGCGCGTTCAGATCACGGTCGAGAACTCGCGCGAAGAGAAGATCCTCGATCAGGAGTTCACGCTGAACGAGTATGGCACCTGCTCCGGCAGCCTCCGGCTGAAGGAGTTCGCCCCACTCGGCCAATACACGCTGAAAGTCACGCATATCACCCCGGCCGCGACGCCCACCGCCGCGCTGGTGGTCAGCTCCGTCTGGGACCTCCTGTTCGGCCGCGGCTCGAAACAGGAAGAGAAGGACGACGGCAAACCCCGGCTGGAAGAGGTCGGTTCGGTCGGGTTCCAGGTGCAGCAGTTCGAGCCGCCGCGCCACTTCGTCGAGATCAGGACCGAGACGAAATCGCGGGAAATCGAGCGCGTTCCCGGCCGTCGCGAGACAGAGGAGTATCTGGAAGCGCACATCGCCGGGAAGTATTACACCGGCGGCATGCTGCGTCACGCGAAAGTCCGGTGGTCCGCGCGGCTGGTAACGATCAAGCCGGATGTCGAGGGCTTCTCGGGCTACCATTTCGGCGGTGTCGGGGACGATGCGACCCTGATCGAATCGGGCGAGGCGGTCCTCGACAAGGACGGCACGCTGGCCGTCTCCCTGCCGATCGACCGGGCGCTGATGAACGGCCCCAACGGGATCGAGATCAGCGCGACGGTGATGGACGTCGACGCTCGGCCGGCGACGGGAATCGAGACCTGGGAGCCGAAGGCGGCCGTGCATGTCGGGATGACGCCGCTTCCCGAGCTGAGCTCCGGGGATGAGGCGGCAATCGACGTGATCGCGGTCGGCGCCGACGGAAAGCGCCGCGAGACCGGCAGCGTGCGGCTCGACATCCTGCGCAAGCGCTGGTTCTATACCCAGAAGCGCGACGCCGACGGCGGGATCTACTACCGCTGGGATCAGGGCTGGACGCGAACACTCACGTCCACGCAGCCGATCAGCGGCGGCAAGGCGACGTTCGACCTCTGTTTCGACGATTCGGGCGAGTACCGATTCGAGGCCGTGTATACCGACACCGACGGCGAGTTCAAGAGCTTCATGGTGGCCGATGTCGGCTATGTGTACGACAGCGGCGAGGATGACGAGGACAGCCGGACCAACCGCCGCAGCGACAGCGAGCTGGTGTTGTCCGTCAGCGCCTCAGCCGTCCAGACCGACGGCACGGTGCGGGTCGACTTCTCGCTGCCCCGCGCCGCGACGCACGCCCTCGTCACGACCGAGCGCGACCGGCTGTTCGAGTGGCGCGTGATGCCGCTGACGGGACGTCGCGGTACGTTCGAGGCGAAGCTGGGGGCCGCCTGCCGGCCGAATGCGTTCGTCACCCTGACCGTCCCGTGCGGCCGCACGAGTCTGACCACCTACCGCAGCCAGCTCGACATCGGCTCGCCGCGCACGTTCTACGGGGTCGCCCGCGTCGACGTGCGGGACAGTGTCGCCGGCCTCAACGTGGCGATCGCGCCCGACGAGACGGAAGGCAAGGGTGATCTGCGCGGCCGGCCGGGAGAGGCGCGCCGGCTGACTTTCCACGTCACCGACGCCCAGAAGGCCGGAGTGAAGTGCGAGATGGCCGTCTGCGTCGTCGACGAGGCGGTGCTCGCGCTCACCGGATATATAACACCAAAGATATATAGTTTGTTGAATTTCTCTCTTCCACTTTCGGTGTTCACGGGGGATCTGCGGTTGTCGGTGCTGACACAGGAGCTGTATCGGCTGTTCGCGACGAACCCGCTCACGGGCGGCGATCTCGGCAGCGGCGCGCTTGCGTCGGACATGGCGCTGCGCAAGGATTTCCGGCCAGTCGCCTACTGGAACCCGGCGCTCTACACCGACGACGCCGGAAACGCGGCGATCGACTTCACGCTGCCCGACACGACGACCGCCTACCGCGTCTACGTCGTCGCGCTCGGCACCGGCACGGCGTTCTGCACGGCCGAGCGGAAGATGGTCGTGACGAAGGAGTTCTTCGTGCAGCCCGGCCTTCCCCGTTTCCTGACCGCGGGTGACGAGGCGGTGTTCCCGCTGTCGGCCTGCAACAAGACCGACACCGCCGGCCGCGCGACCCTGGCCGTCGCCGAAGCCACGAACCTGACGGCCTCGATCGAGCAGCCCGAGGCGGAACTGACGCCGCTGACCAACACGGTGGTACGCACGAAGCTCGCAGCGGACAACGGGCCCGGGGAAGGCATGCTCACGCTGTCGGGCCGGTTCGGGGACTACAAGGATGCGATTCAGCTTCCCCTGCCGATCGTTCCGCGCACCGTCCCTATCGTCCGCATCAAACAGGGTTCGGGCACCGGCCGCCAGGAGATCGGCTTCGAACCTCCAGCGGGCGTCGCCTCGATGCCGGCGATCGACCGCAAGGGTACTCTCAAGGCGACACTCTCGCTATCCACGACCCAGTTCACGCGCCTCACTCCCGGCCTGCGATATCTGCTGAAGTATCCCTACGGCTGCGTCGAGCAGACCAGCTCGGGCATCATTCCGCTCGCGGCGCTGCGCGGCCTTGTCAAGCAGGGCGCACTGCCCGGGATCACGCTCGCCGAGGTGGACACGTACCTGAACGCGGGAATCGCGCGGCTGCTCAAGATGCAGACCCCGGGCGGCCTGTTCGCCTACTGGCCCGGGGAGCGCACCGGAAGCTGGTGGGGCACGCACTATGCCGTGTTCGCACTCACGATCGCGCACCACGTCGGGTGCGACGTGCCCACCGAGCGTATCGACAAGGCCCTGAAGGTGGTCCATGACGTGCTGTTCGTCCAGAAAGGCACCGACCGCCGGGAATACGGCATCCACGATCTGGCCGCCGTCAACCTGGCCAAGAACGACGCCATGACCGCTTCGGAGTTCGACAAGCTGATGACCGACTACGGGAACCGCTCCGACGAATCGAAGGCGCTGCTGCTCTGGGCCGCCTCGCTTCTGAAGGCCCGTGAGCCGGCACAGCTCAGGAGCCAGCTGAAAGAGCTCGAGCCCGAGATCGACGAGGCGCGAACCGACTGGTATGACTCGAGCGTCCGGGAAGTGGCCGCGACTCTTCTGGCAACGCTCGTCATCGACGGCGCCTCGAAAAAGGCCGACAACCTCGCCGGCATGCTGCTCCGCTCGATCCGCACCGACGGCCGGTGGAACTCGACAGCCGATACCGGCTGGAGCCTGTTCGCGCTCAGCCAGTATTTCGAGATGAAGAACGTGGCCGCCGACGGCGATCTGAAGGTGACCATCCGGCACGCCGGCAAGCCCCCGATCGAGCAGACCCTGGGCAAGGAGGGCGCCGAGATCGAACTCGACGCCGAAGCCCTGCTGGCGAACCCCGAGCTCGTCATCGAGGGCCCCGCGAAGGGGCTGGTGCACTGGGCGTTCCGGTTCGAGCATCCCGACCCCCTTTCCCGGGAGAACAATCTCGACAACGGGTATCGAGTAACGAAAACCCTGACCAACATGTCCGGAACCGAGACGATCCGGGTCGGTGACATCGTGAAAGTGGTCGTCGAGTTCGAGGATGACCTGTCCCGGTCGGGCAAATGGGGCCGGTTCCACTATGTCGCTCTGGAGGACCCGCTGCCCGCAGGATTCATCGCGATCAACACGGCCCTGCGGACCGAAGGGGCGCGACGCCCCGCCGGTGACGACGAAGAGGCCGAGGAGGGGGACGACGATCCGGAGTGGTATGCCGACTGGGAGGACGGATGCTACAAGTTCCGGCCGGACTTCTTCGAAATGCGGAACGACAAGGTGCTGGCCTTCGCCAACAACCTCTGGAGCAACCGCTTCCGGTTCTCCTATTTCGCTCGCGCCGTGTGTGAAGGCACGTTTCACATGCGGCCCACGCGCGTATCGCTGATGTACAAGCCCGAATATTTCGGCATGACCGTCGGCGAGACGATCCGCATCGAGCCAGCCGCCCGGTGATGCACGCGGGGCCGGTCGGGGCAATCGGCCGGCTCCGCGCCCCATGAGAACCGGGGCCATGCCCATTCCGGCCGGCACCCTTCGGGCAGCCGGCCGTTTCTATTGCGAGGCTTCTATTTCTAGAAATACATCCTCGGGGCTTTCATGCACATGGTGAGACGCATCGCACGCACGTCTGCCGTCGCCTGCCTTGTCGGCATCCTGGCGGTCTTCTGCTGGAGGCCCGCCATCCGGTTGCTGGTGCCGCCGGCCGACGGCCCCGTGCGCGAGATGCTGCGGGCCGAAGGGGGGGCGTTGCTTGCACGGGACGGAAGCCTGTTACGCCTGTTCCCGAGCCCCTCCGGAGATCTGCGGCTGAACACCCCTCTCGCGAGCGTTCCCCGCGTCCTGGTCGACGCACTGCTGGCGGCAGAGGACCATTCGTTCCGTGAACACGGCGGATTCGATCCCGTCGCGATCGCCCGGGCGGCATGGGACAACCTGCTTCAGCGCCGGATCGTCTCGGGGGCCAGCACGATCACCCAGCAGCTGATCCGCATTTCCCGGCCACGCCCCCGGTCGCTCGCGGTGAAGCTGTCGGAGCTGCTGCTCGCGGCGCGGCTCGAGCAGCAGATGAGCAAGGACGAGATCCTCGAGGCCTATCTGAATCTCGCCCCGATGGCGGGAAACCTGCGGGGAGTCTGGGCCGGAGCCTTTCTGCTGTTCGGGAAAGAGCCGGCCGGCCTCGACCTTGCCGAGTCAGCCACCCTGGCGGCGCTACCCCAGTCGCCGTCGCGCCTCCATCCCTATCTCCGGGGCGGTGCAACACGGCTGAAAACCCGCCGGAACTGGGTCCTCGGCCGCATGGCGAAGCTGGGTCTCGCCTCTTCCGCCGACTGCGCGGCGGCCACGCGCCGGCCTCTCGGGATCCGCCCCTGGAGGATCCCACTCGATGCGCCGCATTTTGCCGAGTGGGTCCACGCGGAGATCGGCACGCCGACTGGTCGGCTCGTCACGAGCCTCGATCCGGAGATCCAGCGCAGTCTCGCGGAAACCCTC
>DATCTT010000278.1:0-3703 GCA_036567845.1 Candidatus Ozemibacteraceae bacterium
CAGCGCAGCGTGCTCGGAATCGGACTCCCGTGATGGGACGGCATCTCGTCGTTCTCTTTCTCCTATGCTCAGGGAGATGTTTCGAGCGTCTTCTCCCAGTGGCCGGTCAGCGGGAAGGTGGCCGACGCGGATTCTGTCCGACGCAGCCCGATCTCCATTGCCGTCCTGGAGCGTGAGGCAACGTGAGCAGCCGCGAGGTTGCCATCACCCGCCGAGCTCGTCGACGAGCCGGTCACCGTGAACGTCCGGACCCGTGCCGTTTTCCCGGCACTCCGTGTCGCGCCCACATGCCGGATCTCCCCGACAAACTCAAGAGAAACACCTGGCGAGGCGAGTTGGGCCGGGATCAGCCCGAGAAAACCCCAGCCATCGGTCGCACCACGCATGAACCCCCGTCGGGCGATAATCAGGCCTCCGGATCGCACTTCCAGCCCCCATTCAGGATCCTTCAGAAACTCGATCACGTAATCCGGCCCCAGCCGCGCGCCGATCCGTCGCTCGAGCTCCACACGCTCGGCTTCTGACGCGATGATCGCAACCTGACCATTCACGGACACGTCGCCACCGACCCTCATCAGGAGCGGTTCGGCAGCGGGGTTATCCGGCGCATGCACCGACACCCCTGCCGCGAGACAGCGCACACGCCGCCCAGCCTCGTCCACCGCGACGACCCGGATCGTCGCGAGACCTTCATCCAGAGGCGGTTCTGCGACCAACTCGGCCGGCAGGACGATTCCTCCCAGCATCATCAAATATACAAGTATATATCTCATATTGAAAGAAATCCCGGCCGCGCGGAAGAACACCGCGCGACCGGGGTGTGCAGATCAGTTCTCGGGCAGGTAGTCGATATCGGTGAGATACCACTGGTCACCGATCTCTTCGAGCAGGTTCTTCACGGTGAGCACCTTCTTGTTCTTCTTGGAGTTGAAGGTGACCGTGGCTTCGATCTTGGGCTCCTCGTCCCCCGGAGCTTTCTCGACCAGGACGTAGAAGTCGGGGGTTTTCTGGGTCAGGGTGCCGGTGTAGGTCTTCGAGGGCTTGAGGGTCTTGAGGCTGACGTTCACGTTCGTCAGGTCCGAAGCCTTGTTGCGATAGCTTTGGGGAATGACGGTAGAATCAGCATAGTTGCTGCCATAGAACGTTAGGAGGTTGCCGCAAAGGTTGACGGACTCAAGATTGGCCATCGGGGTGGAGACAGCCGCTTCCCCGTCGAACATCTCGTCGGTTGACTTGAAGGTGTATTTCTTCGTCTGGCCGCCGACGACCTGGGTCACGTTGATCGTCTGCTCATACTTGAGCTGATCTTCCTTGCCCTTATAGGCATCGAGCACACCAGCCATCGGGAACATGAGGGTATACCGCTCGATATTCTTTGCGTCCTTCCAGACACCGTCTTTGGCGGTCCACTTGGCCATCTGGGCGGGGCACTTGGCGACGGCCTTGCCGTTCGGATCGAGGACCTTGACCTGGACCGAAACCTCGGTCACGCCGATGCTGGAGGCATCGCCGACATCGGGCAGGCTGTACCAGGCGCTCGCCCAGTTGCCGGCCGGCATCGTGATGACGCACTTGTCCTTCACATCCTTCGGCCAGTTGGCGATCGTGATCAGGCCGCCGACGGCGGTCTGCCGCTTCATGATCTGCTGGCGGTTCATCGAGATCACGGTCTTGCCCTTCTTCACCTTCTCGACGGACTTGAGGGAGAAGCTGACGCCGACCGAGATGATGCCGCGGCCAGCTTCGGGTTCGGCGGCCTTTGCCGGCTCGACCTTCTCGGGCTCCTGCATGTTGAACATTTCCTGCTGCAGTTTCTCTATGACGGGCAGCATGAACTTGTCGATCTGCTCGTCGGTGAAATGCTCGCCCGAGATGCTCTCGATCGTCAGACACTTGTTCGTGGTCAGATCTTCACGGACGGTCGAGACATCGACCTTGGTGCTGCCGCTGCAGAACCAGTGGCTCCACTTGACCCGGGCCTTCGAATCGGTGCTGAGGTGCTTGAAGGTTTGGTCATAATCCATCTGGACCTTGAAACCGGCCTTCGGGGTCAAACCGTTGAAGCTGAAGGTGATGTTGATCGGAATGCCGCCGCCCGACTTGACGAGCGCGTCGGAGAAGTCGGCACCGAGCTTGTTCAGATTGATCTGAACGGGAATGGACTGGTTCGCGAACGCCGGGGCGACGTCCGGAGCCTGGGGCGCCTCGCCCAGCTTCTCACCACCCGGACCCCAGACGGTCAGCTTCGCATCCACCATCGCCAGCGGGGAAAGGAGCACTTCGGCCTCCTTCTTGCCCGTTTGCTCGGCGATCTGTTTCTTGAGCTGATCGAGACCGCCAGCAGGCAGCGCCAGGTTGACCGCGCACTGCAGCACGCCGCCTTCCAGCAGCTTCTGGGGATCCTCGGGATCCTTCGCCTGGTATTTCACCAGGGAGAACACCGGCATCTCCTTCTTCGTCGAGGCATCCATCATCGTGTCGAGGCGAATCTTGCTGGGAACGTAATACCACTGTTCGGGCTTGATCGCGTCCTTGATGCAGGTGACGTGTTCAGTGTGACCATCGATGGTGATCGTGAAGTCACAGGTGTCGCCATCGGCGAGACTTGCCTGAGCCCAAACCGCCGGGCTCGCGAACAAAACCAGGACTCCAACTGCCAGAACCAACAACCTAACTATACTCTTCACTCTACATCCTCCTTTATATATCATGCCGTTCAGGCAGATTACCCTCAATTGCCGAATGGAGCTTTCCAGTCGTCATCCGTGAATATCCACCAGCCGCCGGCGAACGTCTGCTCCTTCGGCCGGCCGTTCAGCGCCCAGGGAATCCGCTTTCCCGACGCCGTCCGGAAGAACACGTTCGCCTCGACCCCGCCCGGGGTGTCCAGGCTGCCGCTGGGGACCAGCCACGCGAAACACTCGGGCACCTCGCGCGTCCCGTCCGCCATCGGTGTCACCTGGAGGGTGCGGGAAATCCGCCTCTCGCCCTGACGCAGGCTGATCTCGATCTTCACGAGCCGGTCTGGATCGGTCAGCGGTGCGGTCCAGTCGAGCAGATGCACGTCGAGGGTGAGCAGGTCGCAAACCGAGAGCGGATCCGACACCGGGATGTCACCCGTGACGGCCGGCAGCTCTTCGACGCTCTCGAGACGGTCCTGGCCCGAGATGATTCGTTTCTTCACCCGGAACACCGCCTCGGAAAGCGGATCGCCTAATCCCGCCAGAAGATTTTTCAAGGGGAAGTGCAGGATGGTTTTCGGCAGCCGGTCGGCATCGCGCCACTTCATTGCCGGGGTCCAGGTGACGCTCTGCCGCTCGTATTCGTCTTTCCCGCGGCACAGGGACACGTCGAGCTCGATCCGGTCGATCACGACCCCGTCTGGCAGTCCGAGCATGGGCAGCACCACCGAGGCGACCCGCCAGTCCTCCGAAGCCTCGACGAGAACCATGTGCTCCTCCCGGACCGGCACGGGGTAGGGGAGAAGCGTGAAGAAGCCCTTGCAGGCCACGCGTTTCGAACTCCGCTCGCGCTCCTGCCGCCGGATCTCCTGGAGCGCAAGCTGCGCTTTTCCTGCTGCCGTCGTCTTCATCCCGGATGTCACGGCAGGCCGCGTCGTCTCTAGAACCTGTTTTCGCGACGGCGTTGTACGGCGCCAGACAGCGGGCTTCTGCTCCCCGGCCATTCCGGCCGCCCGTTCCGG
>DATCTT010000279.1:0-2052 GCA_036567845.1 Candidatus Ozemibacteraceae bacterium
TTGTTGTCGGTCATGTGTCATTCATCCGGTCGTCAGGATACCTCCGGCCGACGGGGGTGTCGACGGGTATCCGGCAGCGTCGGTCAGGCGGCGGCAAGCCGGTAATCGGTGATGCAGTCTGGCCACTGGCCGGCCTCGAGCGGGGGCAGATCGAGCTGCTCGAACAACGGGTTCAGCAAATCGAGCCGGTCGGGATGGCAGGCGGTCATCCGCTTCCAGAGGTCGGTTCTCAGGTCAGCCGTTGCGCTTCGGAACAGTTCGCAGAGGAGATCGGATGATTCACAGGAAACCAACGTGTCGAGGGTGTGGTGCGCGGTGTCCAGGGCAAACTCGTCGTGTCGCGAAAGTTTAGTGATGACATGGACATCCTGTGGACACGGGCGAAGCCTAACGCGTTGCGGGCAGAGGGCACATTCCTGGAGAGGGTCGAACGAGGCCGCGGGGACGACCCCCCTTTCGGTGGTGGCAAGCGGGCACACCGGGTCGGCGCATCGCAGGGTTCCGACCGCGGATGGTTCTTCCGGCAGGGAAGAGAAGGGTTGGAGCCGGCACTGAAGGCAGCACATCATGGGTTTCGTCCTCCTTTGGGTCAGCAGACGGCGCCGGCCGCGCGTGCGCGCCCGTTTGCCCATGGCTGGGGCGGCTCGCGATCGGGCGGGAAGAGGAAGCGGCCGACGTACGGATTGCCGATCAGGGCTTCGCGATACAGGTGTTCGCGCGGACCGAGCCCCTGCAGAGAAGGTACCGGCGACAGGCCGGCCGCGGCGAACACCGGGTTGAGCATCCAGAGGATGCGGGGTTCGAACTCGTGCAGCCGGTCCCACAGGCGACGACGGAGTTCGGGGCTCGCCGCATGGAGCAGCGAGAGAAGCAGCGCGCGGTCGCGCCGGAGGCAGGCCGTCTCAAACGTATTCTCGGCGAGCCGCACGGCAAGCGGATGTCCCTGATACAGTCGGGTGATGACAAACGTGTCCTGGAAACAACGCTCACGCACGTTGCGGGCGCAGTAGCCGTCCGAGCAGACGTGGCCGGAGATCGTGCAGACGGGGTTGGGGCAGCGCTCGGCAGCGGAGCCGAGCGTCGGGTGGAACGGGCACTCGTTGCAGCACATCATGTCATCTCTCCTTATCGAACCTCGTGTTCACCCGAGCATCGGTCGGCGGGGGGGAACGGGGAAAAAGATCGTGGAAATTTTTGTGCAACCCTCGCTATACTTGGAGGAGACACGAGAGAGAGGCAGATCATGAGAGATGCGCTTCTGGAACAGGCCCTTGCGGCCTTCATAGCCGAACCCGGTCGCCCGGCCCTCGATGCCCTGCTCGCCGCTTCCGGACCGTTCGTGGTCGATCAGGCTCGGTTCTGGCGCAGTTCACGGCTTTCGTTCATCGACCGGTGCCGCGAGCTGCTGACCGAGATGTTTCTGATCCTGATCGAAGATGTGCGCACCGACCGCGCCGCCCACCCGGCTTCGATCCTGTCGTATCTGAGCCTGCGGCTGCGGCGGCTGACCCGCCCGGACCTACCGAAGGATCTTCCCGGCGGACTGCCCGACGAGCTTCCCGATGCCGGGCGGTGCTGTTTCACGCCGATGCGGCTCGATCTGGTGCGGGAGCTCACGCGATGCACGCGCACTTGCCTTCTCCATGAGGAGAACGCGACGATCCGCGAGCTTGAGTTCCTGTTCATCCACATTTCCCCGCATCTGGCCGGGATTTCCCGGTTTCTTGCCGCTTCGGCCGGCCAGGCTTTCGAAGCGCGCGCCGAAGCCGACAAGAAGCGGCACCAGCTGTTCACGCGGGGGCTGCGTTCCCGGTATGACCATCTGCGTTCGGGCGACTGGCGCGATGTAGCCACCTGGTCGCACGGGGAGCGGAGCCATCTGGCCTGGAGCCTGATCAGCTTCACCAGGACCGAGCGGAACCGCCTTGGCGATCGGCTTGCCTGCAGCCTCGATGCCTGGCGGGACGATCCCGACCCCTACCGGACAGGGTCGGGGCCGGCTGAACTGCGCCATCCGGGCGCCGCCGGCCCACTTCCCGCCTCGTGCGGGTC
>DATCTT010000280.1:0-4841 GCA_036567845.1 Candidatus Ozemibacteraceae bacterium
CGCGGGGTCACATCCCGCCGTGACACGGCGCCCGGCTCGGGTGAGGGCATCGATCGGCCCGGCGATCCGTCGGTTCAGGACCAGGGCAACGCCCACCACCGGGACGAGAGCCGCGAGAATGCTTCCGAGAATGCCCCAGGACTGGTGACGGAGGCTGGCCCGAACCCTCTCGAAGGGAATCCAGCTCACCAGACAGGCTCCGGGAACGATGGACGACGGGTGCGCGACCGTCAGCATTCGCGTTCCCCCGATATCGACCACCCCTTCGCTGTCCCCCTGAGATCTCAGCGCATCAATGCCCAAACGGACCAGCCCCTTTGAATATCCGGAGTCAGCCGGACAGAGCATCGAATTATACATCAGTCGCAATACGATATCCCCAGGCTCCGCCAGCGCCGCGAGCTGCCTCCCGAACCGGACGATCTCGTCATCGACAAGAAGGCTGATGAAGCATGCCCCGACCACAGCTCCGATCCGACTGCGCAGAAGGGACCAGTAGGTCAGGGAGGTACGGCCGTACAGGTCGCCCTTGAGGATCATGCCGGGCATCTGGAGCATGTGCAGTATGGGATGACCGGCGCCGATGACATCCGTCGCGTCAAGCCGGATGCCACGGGATCCCGAAGCCGCCCCGGACGTTTCGCCGCGCGCCAATTCCACGATCCGGAGGAAAACGAGGTTGCCGATCTTGCGGACCCCTTCGGCAAACTGCTCTGTCGCATTGCGGCCGGTCTGCTTCTGCCAAGCTGTTCCATCCGCCGTGAAACAGATGCCGAAGAATCCATGGTGTTCGATATTCAACACGTCCTGAAGTCTCGCCCCGTCGTTCCCGGCGGCGGCCTCGGCGAGAGATCGGGACATGCTCGCCATCTCAAGCTGCATCGATTCGACGTGGTTGCGCAGACTCCGGTCGGCCGCCTCCACCCGACGTTCGAGCATCGAGCTCCAGAAGCGGCGCGAGACAGTTCCCGCCTCGGCCATCGCGGCGAGACCAAACCCCAGGATCGCCCCGAGAGGGACGAGCGAGGCAAGGAAGAACATCGCGAGCACCAGTGTCCGCAGACCGACCGCCGTCCCCTGTCGGGCCGCCAAAGCCGCAACCAGCGAGGTTCCTCCTTTCCAGGCGCCCACCAGACAGAAAAGCGCGATGCCCCAGCGCAGCCCGCCGGGCAGGGCATACGCCCAGCCGGTTTTGCAACCGATGCCGAGAATACGGCCTGCAGGAAGACGGAATGCCGCAAAATGCCCCTGCGGCACCGTCCGAATCCCCACCATATCGGGATTCAAGCCGAGACTTCGCCAGGTCCGTCCTTCCATACGGTACGTCCGGGGGATGGTCAGGCGTGAACGATGCTGGATCGCACAGTAATCGATGCCGGTATAGCCGAGTACCGCCGCGATGCGACGTTCCTGAAACAGCGGATCCAACGCATCGGTCTGGAAACAGCCCAGCCAGCCGGCCCGGTTCCGACTCCATTCGATATCCGTTCGAAGCAGGCCAATCCGCAGCCCCCGGCCGGCCCCGTCCGTGACGCGCAGAGCAAAGGTTGACGCGTGCCAGATGTCGGGAATGTCGATGAAAGGGGAAAACCTCCTCTGGGCCGTCTTCATCGCTGCCAACATTGCCTTGTTCTCGGCATCGCTCATCCTCCGCCGATGATTCTGCCAGGTTTTCAGAATGACCCCATTCCAGATGCTCTCAAGATCCGCTGTATCGGAAGCCGAACTCCCCGGGGTGACCAGGCGCCCATCGGCATCGAACTCCCACAGATGCGCGACGGACGCCCGGGCATCCGTGACAATCGGCACTTTCCGGCCCAGGGCGATTTTGAGCGCGTGGTGCAACGTCGCTTCCCGTCCAAACTCGGGATCCTGTGCCAGGCCGCTGAAAAACCGCTGTTCGTCGGTCGCTTCACTCAGTCGCCGGGCGGCTTCCGCCAGCTTGACGGCCGCTTCGTCGGCATCCTTTTGGCGGGCGTCGCGAACCGTCCATTCGGCGAGCAGGAGGAAACAGACCGCGACAAGCAAAATGCCCGCCCGCATCGAATGCCCGTGCGTCATCGAGATCATGGTTGTTTATTCTACCCTGCCGATTTCTCCACGTCACCGGCCGGGCAACAAGCCCCCCGTGCCGTTTTCGCCCGCTCGGCTCAGGGGGGAGGCCGGATCGGCCGATACTAGGAGAAGAATCCATTCCGGAGGCAGATACGGGTATGAACGCTTTCTTCGTCGGCATCGGCGGCATGGGCATGAGCGGCCTCGCAAAGATCCTTCACACCGCAGGAAACCGGGTCGCGGGATCAGACCGGGCACTCGACGGGGATTACTGCCGCCGGCTGCGGGAACTCGGCGTCGCGATCTATCCCCAGGACGGGGAAGGACCCCGGCGGTTCCTCGTGGAAACCGGGTTGCGCGCCGAAGACGTGGTCATCGTCAAATCCACCGCCGTCGAGGACAAGGTTCCCGATATCATCACGGCCAAGGAACTGGGTATCCGCGAAATCATGCGCTCAGACCTACTCGCCGATATGTTCAACACGACCCGCGGCATTGCTGTGGGCGGCACGGCCGGCAAGACGACGACAACCGGGCTCATCGCCTGGGTGCTCAAATTCGCGGGACTCGATCCCTCCTGCGCCGTCGGTGGCATCATGACCGGCCTCGAAACGAACGCCTTCCGCGGTGCCGGGCCGCATTTCGTCATCGAAGCGGACGAATCGGACGGCTCGATCGTGAAATACACGCCGTTCATCTCCCTCATCACGAATATCTCGCGGGATCACAAGTCGCTCGACGAGCTGAAGGAGCTGTTTGGAGAGTTCCTCGGCCACACCTCGCCCGCCGGTGCCTGCATCATCTGCGGCGACGACCCGTATCTGCCCTCCCTGGCCGGACGTGCCGGCGGAAGGGTGATCCGGTATGGGTTCGGAGCGGAGAACGATCTGCGAGCCGAGCATGTGGTCATCGGAGCGGATCACGTGCGATTTTCCGTCGAAGGCATGCCTTTCGAGCTGCGCCTGCCCGGCAACCACAATGTCCTCAACGCCCTGGCGACGATCGCGGTCACACGGTTCCTCGGGATCTCCGACGAGCGGACGGCAGAGGCGATGAAGGCCTTTCCCGGCATGAAACGGCGGTTCGAGCATATCGGCACGGCGCGCGGCATCACGGTTATCGACGATTTCGCCCACAATCCGGCCGAGATTGCCGCGGCGATCCGGACGGCCCGCCAGGCCTCGCGTCGGCGGTTCATCGTCTACCAGCCTCACGGGTTCGGACCGACCCGGTTCACACGGGACGATCTGGTGCAGGTCTTCGCCGATCTCACCAGCGATGAGTTCCTGTATCTGGACGACATTTTTTACGGAGGCGGTACGGTCGAGAAGGACATCTCCTCGAAGGAGATCATCGACGAGGTGCGCCAGCGCTTTTCCAACGCCTATTATCACGGAAGCAGGGACAAGATCGTCACGGACATCGTACGCGAGGCGCGCGAGGGTGATATGGTATTGGTGATGGGTGCCCGCGACGTGAACACGATCTGTCGCCGCATCCTCGACTGTCTTCAATAACACCGAACCCGAGACGAAAGGAACGGCCATGTCCCTCTCCCTGCTGTTCGCCCTGCCCCCCGGTCCTTTGCGGATCGGCCTCATTGAGGCCGAGGGCGTCCGCGTCGGGCCGTCGCGGCCGGAGTATCTGCGACGGATCGAGGAGGAAATCCGGAGCCGGATCTCCCCCGAGTATGTCTATCCCGATCCCTTCCAGAAAGGCATCCGCAGCCTACTGAAAACCTGGGGATTCCACCCCTCGGGCCGCAACCGGCCGGCCTCGGAGTTTCTCGTCAAGGACCTCCAGGTGCGCGGGGCCTTCAACCCGATCAATGTCGTCGTCGACATCAACAACCACCTGTCGCTGGTCTCGCATCTTCCGATCAGCATCCTCGACCTGGACAAGACGGGGGAGAAGCTTTCCATGCGCATCGGGATGGAAAGTGAAAACTATATTTTCAACCGCGAGGGCCAGGAGCTGGCACTCAGGAACCTGCTCGTGGTCGCCCGTTCCGAGGGTGATCTGCGCGCGGTCGGCAGCCCGGTCAAGGATTCCCAGGAGACCAAGGTGTTCGAGACGACGAGCCGGGTGGCCGGCTTCGTCTACACCACCCGCAATCTGTCGCCGGATGAAGAGTTCGGCCCGTTCCTCGAGCGGTTCTGCGACCTGCTCCGGACCGAGGCGGGCGCCGCCCGGGCCTCCTGGCAGATCCTCGACCAGCCGCGGTGATCCCGGCCGCCGGGGGACGGCGGCACCACAAGAGACAAGAGAGAAGATCGTATCGTACGGAGGCGCATGATGAAAAGAAAGCTCGGAGCCCTGTTCCTGTCGTTCCTGCTGGCGCTGGCCACGGCCGGCTGCACCGAGGAGGGCAAGCTCGAGGAGCAGATGCGTTCGAAGGATCCGGATATCCGGAAGGAAGCGGCGCTGAAGCTCGGCGAGCGCGGCACCCCGAACGCCCTGCGCATCCTCCAGCTTCACGAGGACGACCCGGACTTCGCCGTGCGCAACGCGGTTCTCGAGCAGGTGAAGCGGATCAACAAGCAGACGTTCATGAAGTGAGCCGGTTCAGGAAAACCGGATCTCGAAGGTTTTCGACGAGGGCAGCTCCAGCCAGGATTCGTCAATGATCTCAAGCCGTTCGACCGAGGCGAACAGCGGCCCTTTGCCGAGCACCTCGAGGTAGGCGTCGACGGCCGAGATCGTGCCTTCGGCGCAGAACTCGACGGCCCCGTCCGGCCGGTTCATCACCCATCCCGTCACGCCGCAGGCCGCCGCCTGCCTGCGGG
>DATCTT010000281.1:0-2351 GCA_036567845.1 Candidatus Ozemibacteraceae bacterium
CGCCGTGCGAAACGGCTCTGCCTGGGAGCCGGTGCCGCTGCCGGTCGCGGGAACGGTCGGGGTAACGGCGCTCGCGGCGGATGAGACCGCGCTGTATATCGCGACCACAGCCGGGCTGTTCCGGTTGGATGAGCCGGGCGGCATGCCGAAACTGTATCTGGGGAACGATGCTCGTGCGCAGACCGGGGCTCCGTCGGGGGCTACCGTCAGCAACGTGCGGATTTTCCCACCCCCAGATCCCGGTCAGGGTGACCGTCCGGTTTCCGAACCGGTCCCGACGTCCGCTGCGCAGAGCATCGGTGATGCGGCCGTTTCCGTCGGGCCGGATGCGACGAAGGAGCCGGCCTGGTGGACGAAGGTGAAAAAGCCCGCGCGGCCCCAGCCGACATTTTTCAAGGATCTCCTTCCGGTGATGGTGAAGGAGTGCCTGCCCTGTCACACCGACGGCACGGGCAAATACTTCCCGCTGCATGATCCGCAGACCGTCATCCGGTATTTCAAGAACGGCGGTCTGGGGCGGTTCGAGCAGTTTCTCGAGGATGGCGGAGGGATGGCCGGCAAGGTCGCGCCCGAAACGGCAAAGCTCATCCACATCTGGGTTGTGGATGGTTGCCGCGAATAGGCTTCAGTTCGGCGTCTGGAACAGGATATACATGTAACCGAGGTAGGCCGATACGAGCAACAGTCCCTCGGCCCGGACGATCCGGTAGCCGGTCCACATGATTGGCAGACAGCCAAGTGAAACGACGACCATCAGCGGAATATCGATGCCATACATGTGATCCGAAACGGACAGGGGAAGCATGGAACCGGCGGTGCCGATAATTCCGAGGATATTGAAGATATTGCTGCCGACAACGTTGCCGACGGCGATCTCAGACTGGCCCTTCAGGGCTGCGACGACCGAGGTGGCCAGCTCGGGAAGCGAGGTTCCGGCGGCGATCAGGGTCAGACCGATGATCTCGTCGGAGATTCCCAGGGTTTTGGCGATCGCGACGGAGCCGAACAGCAGAGCCTTCGAGCCACCAACAAGACCTGCAAGGCCGATAGCGATCCTGCCGAGGTCTTTTCCGAGGGTGGTTGATTCTGTGACTTGGGCCTCGTCGGGAATCTCCGGGGTGGCTTCCTTTTTGGCGAGAACATAGCTGACGGCCGTGTAAAGCACGAGAAGGCTGATCAGAAACAGACTTTCAGCACGTGAATACTGACGATCGGCGGCAAACCACCAGGAGAGCAGGGCGACGAGAATCATGATCGGGGTGTCGCGCTTGACGACGGCCTTGTTGCAGGCGATTGGGTGGATCAGGGCGGCGATGCCGAGGATGAGGGCGGCGTTGAAAATGTTGCTTCCGACGGCATTGCCGACCGCAATACCGGGATTGTTCGCGAAGCTTGCCTGAATGCTGACGACGAGCTCGGGGGTCGATGTTCCGGCAGCGACGATCGTCAGGCCGATGAACAAAGGGGAAACGCCCATTTTGCGGGCGAGAGCGACGGCGCCGGCGACGAGCCAGTCCGCGGCGAGGGTGAGGAGCACGAGACCGCCAATAATGGCCACGATATGCATAATCATGGCCACGATGATACCCGTCTGTTCAGCCCCAGGGCAAGTATCGGGATTCTTCCCTGATCAGCCGATCGCCCCGGGCGGTGACCTCGGTTTCTCAGAGAAAAAAACGGGCGGTCATCCGATGTGTGGATGACCGCCCGGTGAGGATGCGGGGGTTCGTCAGGGAAGCTGGTGTGCCGAGACGAAGGGCAGGCGGGCACGCAGGAGGCTTTCGGCCAGATTGCCGATCGAGGCGGCGGAGCCACCCTTGGAGACGAAGGCGCGGGCGATGACGAGCGCCTGCTGGAGATCTTCGGTTGTGTCGAGCGCGGTGATCTCGTTGGCGATCGCGGCGCGCGTTGCCTTCTGGTTGGCGAGGGCCGCCTGGAATTCAGGAGAGTGCTTGGGCGTCTCGGGGCTCATCAGGGAGAACAGGTATTCATCGGCCTGGACGGCAGCGGTCAGAACCTTGGTGAAATGGGCACCGTCGAGGGAAAACGCAGGGGAGATCACGCCAATCGTGAGGACCGCGAGCAACAGCATGACAAAACGGTTCATGAATCATTCTCCTGTCTGAAGTTCATTGTTGAATCTTGGGCGAGTTGGAGCAGGATTCATGCCAGGATCTCCCGGTGGAAGGACTCCCTGGAGATGGGCTGTCAGAGGGGATTTCACCAATCGCCAGGAGGATGCCCGGTCCCCGATCACCGGAAATTCGTACCCCGGCCGCCGGCTTTCCGGCAGTGTGCTGGCGAAGGCGGTACGCAAAAACGAAAAGGCCCGCCTGATCAGGCGGGCCTTT
>DATCTT010000282.1:0-8065 GCA_036567845.1 Candidatus Ozemibacteraceae bacterium
GCTGTCGTGCAGGGAAACGCGATCCGGCCGGCGCCGGCCGCCCCCGTTGCGCCCCTTGCGCCTCCCGCCCCGGATTTCGTGGAAACTGGATCGGAACAGGATCTCCAATATCGCCTTCTCCTGGAAGACCAGGTTCCGCCGCCGACGGATGTTCTGATGAAGCAGGGCGTTGCGGTTGTTGTCCAGATCCGCTTCCCGGAAGAGTTCCAGGCCGGGCAGAGTTCGCTGGCCGAAGCTCTGGCCGCCGCCGAGGCGATTCTCGCCCCGGAAAAGGCGCCATTTCCCTTCAGCGTGTATCTGACCCGCCAGTTTGACCAACTGTGGCTGTTTGGCATCGACGAGGTGCGAGACGACCCTGTTTTCGAGGCGATTGTCTGTGCGTTCGATGCGATGCGCCGGTTCAAAAAGGCGCTCGAGTCACAGCCGGTTCTGCACGATGCGCGCGCCCGCCTGGCCGTTGGAATCTCGAGCGGCATGATCGGCCGGATCAAGCGGGGACCGCTGGGTCCCATCGCCCATGCCGGCAAGGCCGTTTACGTCGCCGAGACCCTTTCCGAGGCGGCAGGCGACTTCATGGTCTATGTCGACGAGGATATCCACCGGCTTTCTCTGCCGCTGTTCGATTTCCGCGAGTGGAAACCGATCAAGCTCCGGTCGCCGCTTCCCCCCATGCCGTTCTTCGAGGTCATGGGCTGGAACAAGAAGGAAGAGATGTTTGCCTTCGCGACTCACAAGGAGGCCCATGCCCGCCGCGCCGTGGCCGTCGCGTTCCGGTATCTCGAACTCGACGATCTGGGGCCGCTGCTGAGCCTTTTGAGCGATCCTGACGAGAAAGTGGCTCTCGAAGCCCTGTCGACGGTTGCCGAAATCGGGGATGCGCGGGCGCTGGGCATGCTGAAAAAGATTCTGCCGGAGTCGAAAAACCCGCTGATTCGCAGCGCCGTTCTCAAGGCCTTCGGTGGCATCGGCAGCCAGGAAGTCATTCCGCTGCTCAAAGCCTCGATGATGGATGCGCACTGGATGGTCCGGTACCAGGCGGTGCTGTCGATGGCACGCATCTCTGGTCCTGACTGCCTCAAGCACGCCGAAGAGCTCGCGAGCGACGATGACGGCGCGGTCCGGGCCGCCTGCCACCAGGTGCGTTTCCAGGAAACCCAGAACCCCGGCGAGCTGACGGCTCTGAACGAGCTGCTGACCGACCTGTCGGTCCGGGCCCGCAAGGCTGCCGCCGAAGCCCTGATCAAGATCGGCACCCGGGAAGCGCTGGGCATGATCGCACGCTCCTTCCACGACCAGGAAGACGAGTTGTGCCGACACATCCTGCGCCTGCTCACGGAATGCCGCTCTCAGACGCTGTATCAGACGTTTCTCACTTTGTTCCAGCGGTCGAACGAGGAGCTTCGCCCCGATATCGTAGCGGCCGTGCGGCGCGCCAGACTGGTGGGCTGAGCCATGGCCATAGACATTCTCGTCGTCGACGATGAGGATATGATCCGCTGGACCCTCCGGGAATCCCTGGAAGGTGAAGGCTACAAGGTGTTCGATTTCGCCAATGGCCGGGATTTTCTACAGGCTTTTTCGGAAAAGGGTGGCGATATCGTTCTGCTCGATGTGCGGCTGCCGGATGCCAGCGGGCTGGATCTCCTGCTGGAAATCCGTCAGATCGATCCCAATGTTCCTGTCATCGTCATGACGGCCTTCGGGGATGTCGAAACCGCCGTGACTGCAATGAAACGCGGCGCCTACGATTACCTTTCCAAACCCTACAACCTCGCCGAAGTCAATCTCCTCATCCGGAAAATCGTCGAGACGACGCTGCTGAAAAGTCAGCTCCAGCACATGCGGGAGCGGGTCGACACGAATTATTCCCAGATCCTGGGCGAAAACCTGAAAATGAAGCAGCTGCGCGAACACATCGCGATGGCAGCCCAGAGCGATCGCACGACCGTTCTGATCCGGGGCGAGTCAGGCACCGGCAAGGAGCTCGTCGCCCGTCAGATCCACCTGCAGAGCAGCCGTGCGAGCCAGCCGTTCATCGATGTCAATGCAGCCGCCGTCACGGGGACGCTCCTCGAATCCGAGCTGTTCGGCCACGAAAAAGGTGCGTTCACGGATGCCCAGCGCCAGAAGAAGGGCGTGTTCGAGCTGGCCGACAAGGGAACGCTGTTTCTCGATGAAATCGGCGATCTCGACCCGAATCTTCAGGCCAAGCTGCTGAGGGTGCTGCAGGAAAAGCGATTCCGGCGAGTCGGCGGGTCGGCTGACATCTCCGTCGATGTGCGGATTATCGCCGCGACGAATGCCGATCTCGAAAAGGCAATGGAAGAGGGCCGTCTGCGTCGCGACCTGTTCTACCGCCTGAACGTGTTCACCATCTTTCTCGCTCCGCTGCGGGAGCGCCAGGATGACATCCTGCTTCTTGCCCGCTCCTTCCTGGACCAGTTCCGGCGCGAATTCTCCAAGGATATCTCAGGGTTCACCAGCGAGGCGTGTGACACGCTCCAGCGGTATCCCTATCCCGGCAATGTCCGAGAGCTCAAAAACCTCATCGAACGCGCCACGCTGCTTGAATCCACGAACAAGATCCGGCCCGCGAGCCTGCCGGAGGAACTGCGCTCCTGGCGGCGCACCGAACTTCCAGCGGCCGGACTTCCCGTTGAACGCCCCTGGGATACCCCGGGATTCAACCTCAAGGATTACGTGGATTCCGTCGAAAAGAGAATTGTACAGGATGTGTTGAAGGAGTGTGCCGGCAAGAAAACCGAAGCCGCGAAACGGCTTGGCCTGACCCGGTTCGCTCTCCGGCACCAAATGAAGAAACACGGGCTTGAAGAGGACGAGTGAACCGGCCGGCTACGGCGCCAGCCACCCCGGCATCGGAAAGTGTGAAAAACGCACATGAGAGAGGTGATGTGGAAAAATTTCACATGACGAACACCGAAAGCGTTGTACCCAGTAGGGTTCTGTGCTGGCATGAATCCTGCTTGGACACTTGTGGTAAGTAAGCGTCATACGCAGGAGAAGAAAATATGATATCGGAACTGCTCCAGGAAAACTTCATCAATCTCGATCTGGATGCATCGTCAAAGAATGACGCGATAGCGACTCTGTCCACCATGCTGACCACCTCTGGCAAGGTGATCGACTGCAGTTCGTTCGTTCGGGCCGTCCTCGATCGTGAAAAGCTTGGCAGCACGGCGATTGGTTCCGGTATTGCCATTCCTCATGCCCGCGCCAACACGGTCAACGAAGTCTCCATCGCTTTTGCCCGCTGTGGAAAAGGGGTCGATTTCAATTCCGTCGACGGTGATCCCGTCCACCTGATTTTCCTTCTTGCTGCGCCGATCGAGTCCGGAAGCCTGTATCTGAAGCTTCTGGCACGCATTTCCCGTCTGCTTCGGTACCAGGATCTGATCGACGACCTGAAAAAAGCCCAGACGAAGGAAGACGTCATTCGCATCATCGCCTCGAAGGAGTGACCCGACGGGTCATCGGGAGGACAGGGTATGGCGGTCGTACAACCGGTCGAAAGCAGTGAAAGCAGCACTGTCCGGATCTCCCCCGAGGGGTTATCCGTGCACATGCGCATTCCTGCCGAGCGCATCTACCTCCCCAATGCCACACTGACCCTGCGGGAAATCTGCGATCATCTCTGTCTGTCGGATGAACGTACTACCCGGGTGATTCTGGCGCTTGAAGAGGCGCTGCTGAACTCGATCGAGCATGCATACAACGGGTCTGGCGGACAGATCGACCTGCAGTTTTCGGTCGAAGGGACAGAATTCGTGATCGTCGTTGAGGATTTCGGCAATGGCATGGCCCGCGAGCGCGAGATCGATTCCCTGACCGGATCGGATCTTCTGTTTGAGCGCGGCCGGGGCATGCGCATCATGAAGGGCATTTCTGACAAGGCGGTCGTTCAGACGTCCGCCGGCCGGGGCACCCGGGCGACGATGCTCTTCCAGCTCCATCACAACGAGGACTGATGACCACTGACACCATCAAGGAACGAACCTTCGTCCTGATCAAGCCTGATGGCATTCAACGCAGCAAAGCGGGAGAGATTCTCTCCCGCTTTGAACGTAAAGGGTTGCGTCTGGTCGCGATGAAGATGCTTCGCATCACCCGTGATCAGGCCGAACGGCAGTATGCCTGCCACAAGGGAAAGGAGTTCTACGACTCTCTCGTCGCGTTCATGCTCTCCGGGCCTGTCATCGCAATGATTCTGGAAGGCCGCAACGCCGTCGCAATCGTGCGCAAGCTGATGGGGGCGACGAACCCGCTGGCCGCCGAACCCGGAACCATACGCGGGGATATGGCTCTTGACACGAAGCACAATCTGGTTCACGGCTCCGACTCGGCTGAAAGTTACGCCCTCGAGTCGGCGATCTACTTCGGGGAGCAGGAGTTGCTCGAATACGATCTGTCGATCAAAGACTGGCTGTATTACACCTGAGCCGCCTATCTCTCCTGAGAATTCGCCCCGCACCACCACGTGCGGGGCGAAGTTTTTGAGGAAGCCCTTGCGCCGGGCCGTTTTCCTCGTGCATCATACCCGCATGCGTCCGTTGCGTCTGCTTCTGGGAATCATCATCCTCTGCCTCACCAGCCTGGGAGCCATCTGGCTGATGCTGTCCTCCGCATCCGGCAATGCGGTGCTGGCGCAGTGGGCGGCATCCACCCTCGAACGGAATCTCGATGCCGAGGTGCGGCTTGGGCCGCTCCAAGGCTCTGTTCTCGATCGTCTGATCCTGGAAGGCATCCACGGTGTCCTGCGCCGGACGCGGCTGGGATTTGCCTCGGGCCGGGTCGAGCTGCGTCTGACTCTGCGGGATGCGATCCGCCGGGGGCTCGTCATTGACCGGCTCGAATGTCCCTGGATCAGGGTGTGGGGAGCCCCGCATCCCGGCTGGCTCGCCGATCTGCCCGAGCTGCCGCCGTTCCAGTGCCAGGTTGTCTCACGGCTTCCTGTCGGAATCAATCGCCTCCGTCTTGGGCTCATCGAATGGACGCCGGCCGCATCAGGCCCGATTGAGATCGGCCTCGCCTCGCTTTCGATCGATCCGATCTCCGGCGCTTCCGGCACGCAGCCGGTCTCGTTCGACGTACGCGGCCGTTTCAAGGGCGTCGATCTGGTGAACGCGCGGTTCACCGGAAATCTCGACGCGGCCCAGCGAACGCTCCGGGGCAGACTGGAAGGTCGTCTGGCCTTGTTTCCGGTCGATGCTGCCGTCCGTCTCGAGCTCCAGCGCGACGGGCTTGCGGTGGAGCTGGGCCTGGCCGAACTTCGGATTTCCCTGTCCGCGTTGACGCGATGGCTTGCCCCGCTCTGGAAGCGGGAGTATCCGCTTGCCTTCACCGGGGAGATCACCGGCAGCGGCACCTGGCTCTTTCAGCCAAAAACCGGCATTTTGAGCGGATTTCAAGGCCAGATGCTCCATGCAACCGCAATTCTGACCGGATTCAACCTGTCCCTGGTCGATGTAAACGCCGACTGGAGGTATTTCGATGGCCGGATTCATCTTACCGACCGGGGAAGCCGGGTGCTGGGCTTTCCCGCGATGATTGCCGGCTCGGTCGGCCTGAATGGCCGTTCCCACCCCGATTGGAGTCTCGAGCTGGGAGTTCCCGAGATTCCCTTGGTGGACCTGATAGCGACGCTGCCTTGGGCCCTCCGGTACGGCTACGGCGTGCCGGAGCTGGATGGGGTGGCAAGCCTGTCTGCCCGGTTCGACGGCCAGGCCCCGGGGATTCTCGTGAATGGCTCGGGGCTCGTTTCGCTGAGAAGGCGCGGAATCGCAACTTCCGCTGTGGCCCTGCGGTTTCGGCGGGATGACGGGCATGGCGGCCGATGGGATGCCAGGGCTGCCTGGACGGCCGAAACTGGCCTGCCGAGCCTCCTGACGCGCATTCGGGTTGCCGGCGAGCCGATCGGGAGTGGTCTCCCGTCTCCGGTCGGCGTGGTGTTTGAAGCCCATGGCCCCGCTCCAGACCGGTTCGAGACGCGGCTGGGCTTCTCGGGGGCAGATGGAGCCAGCGTGCAGCTTACGGGGGATTACGAGAGTGGTGTCTGGCGGGATTTCGTGACCGAGCCGGGGATGGACCCCGCCACCCTTCCTCAGGAACTGACGTTGCCTGGCTTTTTGCTCCCAGGCTGGGAAGGTCGATAAGCGATGATTTCCTCGGGAAGCTTTTGATAATACGTTCTGGACCGCTGCTCCGTATCGATCGAGATGCGTGAGTTGCGGATGGCAAGAACCGTTCCCGGGGAAAACGTCATCGCGGTGATGGTGGAGTTGCTTTCTTCCAGAAGGGCGAGGGCGAGATCCGCCTTTTTCACTTCCAGCTTGATGATCTGGTCGTTCAAGCTTTCGAGCTTCTGCCGAAGGCCTTCCTGAAGAAGACCTGCCTTGCCGCCTGAAATTTTCTCGGGATGCGTGGAGACGAACTTCAGATTCTTGGTGACGGATTCCTGCTGTTTCTGCAGATCGGCAAGAATTTTGATGATCAGGTTCAGGCGATTGATGATGGTGTGAGAAATACCGCAGCTGACCAGAGTTTTCGTGCCGGCGGAGTTCCCGATCACACCCACCTGGATCGAACGGAACGACATGGTTTCCCCGCCGATCAGCGACTTCTCGACGGTGATCTCCCCGTTGGCCATGATTTGGCAGTTGAGGGCGGATCGCAGATAGACGTCTCCCTGAACGGTCAATGATGCATTTTCCGCATACAAGGCACGGAGATTGCCGAATACGCGCACGCCCCGGCTGGGATCAGGTTCTTCCATGCATCCGAGAATGCCCTTGCCGACATCGAGATCGCCACCGACCGTGACCGAGGTTCCCGGCTCGATCACGCCGTCCACCTGGAGGTTGCCGGTCACGTTCACGGAGAACCCGCTCAGGATCGAACCGTAAATGATCAGCGATCCCTTGAAGCTGATGTTCCCCGTTTCGTAGTCGACATTCCCCCGGATGCGCATTTCAGGCGAAACATTGATGGTGAAGGAATTGAAGCCCGTTTCAATGCTGACCTGGCCTTCGGCGGTGGCATACAGGACTTCGCGCTCTCCCTCGGTTCGCGACTCGACATTGCGCCCCGGAATCACGCGCTTGTCGGCGCCGGGCGTAGGGGGAATCAGGGTGCCGAACACCGACAGGCCCGGGTGTCCCTTTGTTGGCGGAGTTTTAACGAGGAGGATCTCCTTGGCGGACACGCATCGGAACAGATCCCGGGTCTTGAAGTCGAGTGTGCCGTCGGGCCGCACGAGATACTCGCGCGATGGCCGGGAAACGAGGATGTCCACGATTGCCGGATCGCCGGGAACCGGCAGAGTGCCTTTGGCGATCACCTTGCCCTTGACCCGTTTGCGATGGATGATGATATCCGCCAGGCCCGACGCAAGAAACTCGGGATCGAGACCGTGGGAAAATGTTTCGGAGAGGAGCTTTTTCAGGGCGTCAATGACCGGCTGCTCGACGAAGGATTCGGGATATCGATCGATCGAAAGATAGGCTTCTGCTTCGAGCCGATCGACGCTGAATGTAAAGGAAAACCCGGGAAGAGCCTTTTCAGCGGCTCTTCCCAGGTAATTCAGCTGTTTCTGACCGCTTGGCACGTGCGGGTCAACCCTGCCGTGACTGCCCGTTCAGCCCGACGCGCCGCTCGACGTCCGCAATGCTGACACCCTGGGCCGCCAGGAACCGCTCGAACCAGGTGGCATCGACGCCGAACGACCGGAGCTCGCTGCGGAACGCGATGACGAGCTGCTCGAGCTCGACCAGATCCCCGACACGCAGAGTCGGTTTCTTCTGGGCCGTGCTCATGCCGCGCAGATTGTCGAGGGCCGAGCGGACGGCGCTGGCGAACTCATACCGGGTGACCTTGGAGACATCGTAGAAGGGCATGCCGGGCAGCAGGCCCTTGGAGATGACGCGTTTGAGCGACTTGAAGGTCCAGTGACCGGCCGGCACGTAGACGAAGCCGGTACTTGCGGGCGTTGCAGGCTGGGAAAACCGGGCGGCAGCGGCCGGCATCGTGGCTCGACCGTCGGCGAGGGGGA
>DATCTT010000283.1:0-10074 GCA_036567845.1 Candidatus Ozemibacteraceae bacterium
GGCCCGGGCGGCCGGGTGGCGTGGCGGGGGAAGGCATGGTAAACTTGGTTCAGGCTGTTTCATCCACGACGTGGTGTGAACGAGAGGTGCGGATTGAGAGCAGGCTCGGCAACGGGAGAAACGATGCGGATCGCGGCGGGATCGCGGGCGTTCACGCTGCCCGAGGTTCTGATCACGATCCTGCTGATCTCGATCCTGTTTTCGCTCGGGATCGTGTTTTCGATGGGCATGCGCCAGTCGCGCAAGGTGCGGGACTACGAGACGGCGATCGGACTCGCCCAGCAGGCGGTCGACGCCCTGCGGGCCGTTCCCTTCGGAACGCTCGACGACGAGGATGCCGGCGAGTTCAGCGCCGAAACCGATTTCAACACGTCCGGAAGCCCGGCAAGTGGTTCGGCCGACCTGTTCGAACCGACGTTCAAGGCCGGCGGAAGTGTCTACGAACGCAAGGTGGAGATCACCGGCGTCCCGGCCCCGGGCGGGGCTCTGGGAACGCCGCTCAAGATCAAGTTCCTGAAGGTTTCGGTGAAATGGAAGACGCCCGAAGGCGACGAGCCCGAGCCGTATGTCATCTCGACCACGATCGCGGATCTGAACTGAGCCGGCCATGCAGATGAGAAACGACCCCAAAAAATCCGGCTTCACCTTCGTGGAGCTGCTGATCGTGCTGTTCCTGGTCACCCTGATCGTGTTCGCCGCCTACAAGGTGTTCTTCCAGCAGACCCGCATGGTGCGCCAGTCTCTCGAGGAGATCAAGGTGAACGATGATTTCCGGAAGATTCTCGCGTTCATGGGCAACGACATCCGGGAGTCGACGCGGATCGAGGAGCCTGCCCCGGTGCGGGTTGAGGATGCGCGCAGCCTTGCCACGAAGCCCGGGCTGCTGCTGCGCATCGCCAAAGAGGAACAGGATCCCACGCTCGACCGCGAGGACAGTCTCGGTCAGATCGCCGTCCGGCGCACGATCGTCTACGAGCTGGAGGACAACCCCAATCCCCAGGAGCCCTCGATTCCCCGATACCGCCTCGTCCGGATCGAAACCGTCGACGAGCATGGCGGCCGCGAGGGGGATTCGGCGACGCAGCGGCACGTGATCTGCGACGACGTCCGTGATCTCGTCGTGTTCCGGACGATCCGCAAACCGCTCCCCCCACACAACGTCGATGCCTTGGGTGACCGGCTGCTCCAGCCGCAGCCGGCCTCGACCTCGGGGACCGGCAACGACGTGGTGCATCTGCGCGTCACGCTCGAACGCCTCCGGACCGGCGGCGAGCGGGGCGAAGTATACAGGTTCCCGATGCAGACCTGTTTTTACAAGCGCGGCAAGGAGATATGGAAGCACCCATGAACGCTACATCCCGGAAGGGCTCGGGGCTGCTGATCGTCGTCGTGCTGATGGTGCTGATGGCGCTGTTCTTCGTCACCATCGGCCGGTTGCGCTCCGGCGCAGAGACGCTTCGGTCCAAATCCGCGCGGGACTACGTCGCCACGACGATCGCCGAGGCCGGCCTCAACTGCATGATCGCCGAGCTGAACTACAATCGCACAGCCTATACGCACTGGTATTATAACGGGAAGAAGAAAGACGATCCAGAAGCTTGGCAGTCCCCCGTGAAAATGAAGGCCAGCAACATCGGCTCTATCGGCGAAATCACGGTTGACGGGGTGAAGGCGGGGGTATACACCGGCCGTTCCCCCCTGGGCGAGTTCAAGGTGAAGTGCGCGCCGCTCCGCGGCGCCAAGGGCTTCCGCGACACCGACACCCTCAAGGAACAGGAAATCTACGTTGCCTATGATGTCGTGGCCCGGGCGGGGGCTGACGCGAAAGCCGAGAACAACTCCTACCGTCGCATCACGGGCCTCATCGAGCGCCGCTTTCCGACCGCCGAGCACGTGCTGTTCGATGGCGAGATGCTCGACACTGCCTTCGGCCCCTACGCCGACACCCCCAATGTTCTGAAGCGGGGCCGGCTCTACGGCTACCAGTGGCTCGTGCTGAATACTACGGGGGGCGCCGACCGTGGAAGTATATTGAGTGACATGGAAAAAGTCGAGACGCCCGGCATGATCCGGGCGATCATTCCGACCGAGGTCACGTTCATCGACAAGAAAAAGGCTGTGATCGACCGCACCAACGACTCGATGGTCTTCTCGAAGTTCAAGGCCTACGATGGTTTCCTTCTCGACGGGGCCCACGGCGCACATCCGATCAAGCTCTCCCACCTCCAGATGGAGCGTGTGAAGGAGAAGGCGGGCGAGCTCAAGGCTGGCGGCTTGATTGTCGATGAGAAAACATTCCCGGTCAGCTCCTGGAAAAACCCCTACGACAAGAAAACGACATATTACGATGTCGATTTCGGCGGCTACAATGCGCCGCTGATTGCCTCCGGAACCGACGACGCCGATGTACCACCCCCCAAGGGGTGTGACGATCCTGGCCCGCTTGCCAAGATGCGCGGCCGAGACTACCTGATCTACTCGAAGGTGCCCCTGCGCATCTGGGGCTGTCCCGACCGGACCGTCACTATCTGCGGCGAGAAAGACATCGTGATCGGCGGCGATTTCAACCAGAACCCGGCCACACCCCACGACTACCCCGATCTGCGCTACCAGGACTATACGACCCAGCTCAAGAATGGCAAAAATTCACAGGGTGGCGATTTCCACAAGGTCAATGCCCTCATCATGTCGCGGGAGCGGGTGCTGATCGACATCTCCCGGCCATCCCTGTTCGTTCGGAACGAAGCCGCTGCGGCGCTGCGCCTCGCGATTGGTCTCGCGCTGCATCCCGTGAACGCTGAGCAGGAAAAGCTGGTGCGGGAGAACTTCTGCCCGGCCGACGGGAAGCCGAAAAGCATCATCGGCGAAGGGCCGCCCGACCCCAACACAGGCACGCCGATCGCCCTCTTCGCCGCGATCTCCTGGCTCCGGCAGAACGAGAGCGCCGACCCGTTCGGGCCACTTGCCCAGACCCAGATGGGGGATCTGATCGCCCTGTTCACCCCGGGTGGAAGCGATGATGGCAAGCCCCACTTCGGGATTCGCAGCGAGGACGTGCGAAAGGCGCTGATCACCCAGATCGTCGACGACTGCCGTGACGACGGCATTCTCGACCCGTCCGAAATCGGCCAGGCTGTCGATCTGGCAATGCTCCAGTCGGCGAAGGAGGAGGCCGAAAAACCGTCAGCCGACGCGGGCGTGATGTCGCTGATGTCGTTCCTGTTCGATGAGGCGAAGAAAAGCCCGACGGACGGCCTCTGGCCTCCCGAAATCACGATCAACGCGATGCTCGTCAGCTCGACCCGGCGTGCCTCGCGTTGGCGGGTCGGCATGGCCCTTCCCAAGGTGTTCGACGAGATCGGCAATGCCCCTGGCGGCGAGAGCGATGGGATCGTCGCCTATCTGAAGCGGCCCCGCTTTGTCATCCAGCGCGTCTACGGCTCGGAAATCCGCCTCGCTACCACCGAACCGCGGTACTTTATCGACGGGAAATACACCGGGGATGCCGTGCTGCGCCGCCGTCTGTGGGACTCGAGTTTGTATTCCGAAGACTATAGAACTCTTGAGATGCCCGAGTCCTTCAACCTGCTGACCTACTCCGAATCATCGGTTCCCAAGGAGTTCTTCGACAAGTTCTGATGCCTGGGATCACCTGATGGTGAAGAGCCAGCCGTGCTGAGCCGTGACGCCGGTCCGCAGATTCCGAAGATAGACGTCGATGAACCGGTGGCCGGCCGGAAGCGGGGCCTTGGGCCGCGCCTGAAGCTCGCGCGTTACGGGATCGAAGCGAAAATCCAGCGCGCCGCCGGTGACCTTGGCATTCAGCACATACACATCGGGTGAGTAGTCAGCAAGCGTGGGAAGCCGACAGCCGACCGTCGCAAGGCTGGTGAGCACTTCGCCGGGTTGAGGGTGCTGGTCGGTCACCTCGATGGCGGCCATCCCGAGCCGGATGAGAAACTTTTCGCGCGAGTCGCTGCGATACACGACCTGCCGTTTGACCCTGAAAGGATCGAGGCCGGGGTAGTTTCCACCCCCGTCGACCGTCATGGCGCCGGAATACCCGGCATCCCGCGCGGCCCGTTCCGCGACATCGGTGTAGATCCCGTAGGGCCACACCATGAACAGGACCGGCGTGCCGATCTGTTTCTCGATCAGCTGCCGCGAGCCGGCGATCTCGTGCTCGAGCATCTTCGCATACGACGGCGTGCCGTAGCCCTGGGCCAGGTTCGAGTGGCTCATCGAGTGCGACTCGATCGACCAGCCCGCCTCGGCCAGTTCGCGGAGCTGGTCCCAGGAGAGGCCGCTGCTCGATCCGATGAATGCTGGGTAGATACAGGCGATGCCGGTGAAGCCGAACTCCTGCATGATCGGGAACGCGTAATCGTAGACCGAGGCGTAGCCGTCATCGAAGGTGATCAGGACGGGGCGGCCGGTCGGCTGTGTGCCGTCGCGCAGCAGCATAAGCAGCTCTTTCGAGGAGATGCTGCGATACCCCTGGGCCTTGAGGATGCCGAGCTGCTCCCGGAACGTTTCGGGGGTGATCTCGAACTGGCCCTTCGCGCCTGGCCGGACCTGGTGGTAACAGAGGCCCGTGATCGTCACGCCCATGGCGGGAAGCGCTCCGGCCAGAGCGAGGCCAAAAAGGAGGAAAAGGAAAGGGATCGTTGGTCGGTTCTTCGATGTCATGATTCCAAAGTCTATCATATCCTTTGCCAATGGTGCCGCGGCAGGGCAGCCACATCTTTTCGAAAACAGGGTCTCACGTTCCTTGCCGTGCCGGCGATCAGAATCTCTCCTGAAACCTGGGCAAAAAAAAAGCTGCATTTGCATGCAGCTCAATCAAGGAAAGGAATGATTGAAGACAACTGACGAATGATCGTTCAGTGCTCACAGGTAATTAGTGCAACATTCATGCCAGGCTGATTTTCGCAAAATATGCCAAAAAAATGCTCATTGGAGGCCGTGCGGCGCAGGGCCTGCAAAAAAAATCAACACCAATGCTACCGTTCTGCTCAATCCTTGATCATTGCCCGGCCCGCGTGGTGACGCAAAAACACCCCGCCTCGGATCGGGACGGGGTGTTTTTACCACAATTCGGGGGCCCTGCGGAAGAACCTTCTCAGGCCTCGTTCGCGTGGGGCATGACAAAATCGTCAGGAAGCTGGATGGTTGAAACGGCATGTTTGTAGATCAGCTGCCGCTTGCCTTCCGCCTCGAGCAGGATGACGAAGGTGTCGAAGTCGAGCACGGTTCCCTGAATCTGGAAGCCCTTCATCAGGAAGATCTTCACGGGCTCGGCCCGCTTCTTCAATACCTGCAGAATCGTGTCCTGGATGTTGATCGCCGGCATACGGGTTCCTCCTGATGCCTTGGTTATTTTCTGCGGGCGGTGGGCCTGGGATGCGCGGAGCAGCCGACCGTGCCGTCCGGGTTCAGCGAATAACTGCCACTTGCAGGGCAGGGATACATATTGTAATCCATCATCACTTTATTTATCAACCCCTCCTGCGGAAGATGGTTCCGGATCGTGGGGCCGACCGAGGCAAGAATGGCTTCCAGCCGCGCGCGGGTGAAGGCACACCGGTCCTCGCCCGAGGCGAGGAGAGGGAACAGGCCGTAAACCGGGTGTTTCGTGCAGCGGAGACTGCCGCTCGGCCCGTCGATCGTCACCGTTCCGCCTTCCGGGCAGAGATTCGCGAGGTCGACGGGAGGGCGGCTGAACAGGAGCCGTCTGGAAACGCATTCCAGGGCCTGGAGACGTGGCTCGATGAGCCATGAGAGAGGTTTCCAGGTCTCGAGCCACCGGCCGAGCCAGCGGACGAAACCACGATAGCTGGCTTCGAGCTCGACGCAGCCGTCGTTTGCGCTGACCCGAACCTCGACCGGGATACCCCATTCCAGCATGCGCCGTTTGAAGCTGAACAGGGAGTCGGCCAGGAGTTTCATGAACTTCTGATCGACGGGGGACTGGGGAAGGAGGCGCACGATCTCGGTTACGTCGTCGCCCTCGAGAACGTGACGGGCATACAAAGCCCTGTAGGGCGTGATCGGATTCTCGATCCAGGGCCTCAGAAAGACCGGAATCTCCTGTTCCCAGCGGCCCCAATCGAGCAGGATCCCGAAGAGGCCGTTGGTCTGCGGCGGGAAGGTGGCGCCCATGGCCCGAACGTCATCCGCCGTTGGCTCTCGGCCGGTGCCCAGGAACACCTGGTTGCCCGCCTGGAGGGCCCAGAGCGTCCAACGGCCCATGCGTGCGCGGAGGGCCGGGTGGCCGGCGATCGTCGTTGCGGCATCCGTCAGTGGACACCCGAGCAGTCCGAGGTGGTGCCGGATCGGCGCGAGGGCGTCGTGTGACTCGAGGCCTGGCCAGGTGAGGAGCAGGGTGGAATGTCGGGCGGGCCGTGTGAGGCGTTCGACGAACAGGCTGATCGACAGTTTCCCGAACTCGGGGAAGGTGAGCAGCCGGTCAGCCGCGAGACTGGACACCGCGGGGCCGATGTGCAGGGCGAGCGGAACCGAGGCCGTGACGGGGAAGACCGGCTCCTCGAGCCCTGCGGCCGTGTCTGCTGGAAGGGGTGTGCCCGAGGCGGTCTCGTCGAGCTCCTCGGCGTCCTGGAGCAGGAGCTGCTCTTCGGCGGTCTCGGATTCCCCGGGAATCTCGGCTTCGGCCGGCGGGGTCACGGCAGCCGTTGCCGTCGCGGTTCCCGTCGCGTTCTCGATCGTGTAATACTCGAACAGGGGTTTTGAGAGGTCGATTTCACCCTTCTTGAGACGTTCACACAGCCGCGTTATCTCGATGGCCCGCTCGAACATGCCTTCTTCCTGGAAGATACGGACGAGCTGGAGAAGAATGCGGTTCAGGTGCATCGGCTCGGCTCTGGCGCCGAACAGTCCGTGATACTCGGCGATGGCCCGATACTGCGCGCGCAAAACGATCGCCTGATACATCTCGCGCTGCATGTTCTCGAGCCCCGGATCGGCCTTGAGTGCCTGCCGGAAATACTCGAGAGCGGTCTCGAACTGAGCGATGTGCAGATACGCCTTACCCAGATGCATCAGAATCTCGCCAACGTCAGGGGCGAGACTGGCGGCCTTGCGGAGGGTGCGGATCGCCTCGTCGACTTTGCCCTGTCTGAACAGGACCCAACCATAGGTGTCGATATAGGATGCGTTGTTCGGCTCGATCTTGACGGCGCGTGCCGCCATCTTTTCGGCTTTGTCGATCTCGCGGTCGATCTCGGTCAGAAGATAGGCGTAGTTATTCAACGCCTCGGCAGACGTCGGCCGCAGCGCGACGGCTTTTTCATACATTTGGATCGCCTTCTCGAACTGCTTCGTGACGTAATACACCGTTCCGAGATGGTAATGCGGCTCGTAGACGTCGGGGGAAAGATTGACGGCCTTCTCGAGCTCCTGGATTGCCTTGTCGAACTGGGTGTTCTTGAAGGCGGCCCAGCCGAGACTGTCGCGGAAACCAGGGTTGTCGGGGATCTGATCGACTGCCCGCTGGACCAGGGACTGGGCGAGCTCGCGATGGACGCCATACTCGGCATACAGGAAGCCGAGATTGTTCAGGGCGTGAGGGTTGTTCGGCGAAAGGGTGAGGATCTTCTTGTAGACGGCTTCCTGGAGCCAGAACGGCTCATCCTTTGCCTGGGCTTGATACGATTCATGCAGCCCCATATAGATTCCCAGCAGCGAGTGCTGAAGCTTGCTGTTGCCGGGGGCGAGCGACGAGGCCTTTTCGAACGAGGCAATGGCGAGAAACAGCGCCGGCTCCTCGCTTCCGAGCAGCCGGAAGGCCTGGCCAAGGACGTAGTAATACGGCGCATCCGTCGGTGCGAGGGCTGCGGCCCGCTTGAGATCCTCGAACGGCTTCATGGGGGCAAAATACCCATTGGGCCGGTTGCGAAGCATCTGGAACAGGATGCCCTTCACGAGATGATACTCGGGCGTGCGGTCGAACGTCTCTTCCGCCTTCAGCAGAAGATCTTCGAACGCGTGGTCGCGGGCGTTCTTGGGATCCTCGTCGCGGTTCGAGGCCAGCATCAGACCCCGCAGATAGAGATACCTCAGTGCTTCGATCTTCCGCTCGGCGCTGAGCTCCTTCGGCTCGAGGAACGAGACAACGATCTTCTCGAGCTCTGTCCCGCGCGGGGTGTCCGACATTTTCATCAGCGTGACCCACTGGGACATCGCGTGGAGCTGGGCGAACGTGTTCTTCTGCTGCTCCGACAGGTATTTCTTCAGCAGAGACAGATTGAAATCGGGTGCCTTCGTCTTTTCGAGGCGGAGCTCCTCGACGTTGAAGAGGGGAAGCCCGAAATCGATCTCCGCCGCCCGCGCGGAACCGGCGGAAACCAGCAGAGCCGCCGTCAGGAGAAACAGACCGAGAAGATGGACCAGCGGACGGAATCGGACGGGAAGGGCGGATGTCATGAATGTGGCCTCCGGGAGCAGTTTCAGAAACGCATTATAGGTCGGAAGAGGGCCGAGGGCAAATGATGCCCGGTCAACGGCCTGCTGCGTCCACCTCGTCGGCCCAGGCTGACGCCGGATCAATCAGACGCCGGCGGAGCTCGGCCGAGAACTGCTCCTCGACCGAACCGATGAGACCGTCGAGGGCCCCTCCCTGGCGTGACAGCCAGTAGCCGGCCTGGAGGTGGCAGACCAGCCAGAAGAGCAGGCCGCCCCCGATGAACATGCCGGCCGCGGGATCACGGGCGGACACAAGCGCTGTGAGAAAATACCGGACCAACAGCAGGATGATCACCAGCGGAACCGCGTTGAGCAGAAGGGTGGCCGCCCGTCCGGGACCGGGGGTGTCGAGAAAGGCCCTGACCCGTTCGGCGATCCGTCCCGTCGTCACGGTCCGGGGTGGAGTTGCGTCGATACGGGCCGCCAGGGGCGCGGGATCGAGTCCTGCCCGGTCCAGAAGCTGGCTCAGATGCCGCCGTCCCTGGAGCAGCAGCTCGTCGGCGGTCGCGCCGGCATCGGCGGACAACCGCTCCGCGAGCGGCATGACGGGGTCGGAAAAGGGCGAAGCGATGAGGCTCTGAAGGCGGGTGGCCAGGGTCGAGACGGCGAGCGATGCACGGACGTAAGCGCCGAACGGTCCACCGAGCCTGGCTGCAGCCTCGAACTGGCGGCGGCTCAGAAGGTCGGCGGACAGGGTTCCGACGGCCGATACCGCGGCATTCCGGAGGGTGTCACGACTCTGGCGGGTGAACGTTTCCCCCCAGCCCCGCAGCTCCGTCGCCACTTGGCGCGCGGGCTCCAGACGGCAGGCACGCTGAATCCAGACCGCAGTCTCGGCGGCCCGTTCCGCCTGGTTTTCAGCATTGATGCGGGCTGCCACCGCCTGATCGAGCCGGGTGCGAAGATACGCTTCCAGGTTCGAGAAGTCCCAGCGCGGGCCGCCCCCCTGGCCGGTCTTCGCGAGAAACGCGTTGTGCGCCGACACCCGGAACACGGGCAGGTCGTCTCCGAGCGGTGTCTTGAGCGGAAGCGCGCCGATTTTCCGCCGGAGATCCGCGATGACCTCGTCCTGCTCGCGGGGCGTCAGCATCCCCTCGTCGATCCGGTTCAGCACGAATACGGCCCGCCGGAAGCCCATCGAGGAGCCCAGAATGGTGTACAAATCGAGCGAGTCGTATTTCTGCGTCGTGACGACGCAGAGAACCAGGTCGGCCCGTTCGAGGAGCCGCGCGAACACGGCCCGGTTTTCCTCCCGGATGCCATCCAGGTCGGGGGTGTCGACCAGGATGAGATGCTCGAGAGCGTCTTCGGCGTGGCTGAAGAAGCCGTCGGATGGCTCGAGAATCCCGTCCAGCAGCCGCCGGGCCATGCCGGCGCGTCGCTGATGCGCGTAGACGGTGGGGCGCAGGGTCGAGCAGGCGCGGGCCGAGGCGGTGCTGAGCTCCCGGCCGGCGAGGGCGTTGATAAGCGTGGTTTTGCCGACTTTCGTGCCGCCCGCGATCACCGTCAGCAGACAGTCGCAGACGGAGTTTTCGCGCTTCTCGAGCAGCTCGAGCAGCCGGCGTGCCTCGGCCTCCTCGGCCGCAACGGGGC
>DATCTT010000284.1:0-2183 GCA_036567845.1 Candidatus Ozemibacteraceae bacterium
CGTCTCCCTGACCCGCCGCCCCCCCGCCGCTCCGGTGCAGCCTGCTGCCGCTCCGGCGTCGCAACCGCAATCGCAACCGAAGGAGGGAAGCCCCGATGGCCGTCAGTCTTCCTGATCTGAAACAGGTGACCGTCGATACCCTCATCTCTGAGGTGACCGACAAGCGCCGCACCGGCTGGCGTTTTGTCACCATGACCTGCGTCGACAAGGGCGGCGCCTTCGACCTGATGTACCACTTCGACAAGGAATACAAGCTCGTCACGCTTCGGATCGACGTTCCCCATGGACAGCCGGTTCCCAGCGTCTCGAGCGTCTACTTCGCTGCGGCTGTGATCGAAAACGAGATCAAGGACATGTTCGGCGTGCCGTTCACCGATCTCGCGATCGATTTCAACGGCCGCTTCCTCCTCTCGGAAAATGCCCCAAAAGCTCCGCAGTGCCGCGAAGGCTCCGGTATCGACCTGCGCATGAAGGTTCCGGCCGAGTCCCAGCCGGCGGAAGGGAAGTGACACAACCATGGCCATCCAGTCGCTGATTCCGTTCGGTCCGCAACATCCCGTGTTCCCCGAGCCGATCCAGCTCCGGCTCGTGCTCGAAGACGAAAAGGTCGTTGAGGCGCTTCCCGCCTTCGGCTATGTGCATCGCGGCCTCGAAAAGATCGCCCAGCAGAAGGATATTCTGCAGGATGTTTTCCTCGTCGAGCGCGTCTGCGGCATCTGTTCGTTCATCCATTCGCTTACCTACTGCCGTGGCGTCGAGACCCTCATGGGCATCACCGTGCCGGACCGCGCCCGCTTCCTGCGGGTCGTCTGGAGTGAAATGAGCCGTCTGCACAGCCACCTGCTGTGGCTGGGGCTGATGGCCGACTCGTTCGGCTTCGAGAACCTGTTCATGCAGGCGTTCCGGCTGCGCGAGCAGGTGCTCGATCTAATGGAAGCCACTGGCGGCAACCGCGTCATCATGTCCAGCTGCTGCATCGGCGGCGTACGGCGTGATCTGACGCCCGATCTGGTGAAAATGGTCCGCACCACCCTCGACGAGGTCGAGCGCGAGCTCGATCCGATCGTCGTCACGATGCGCGATGATTACACCGTCCAGCAGCGCACGATCGGCGTCGGCAGGCTGACGAAGGAAGAAGCCTACGAGCTTGGCGCCGTCGGCCCGGTTGCTCGTGGCTGCGGCATCCAGATGGATTTCCGCACCACCGGCTACGAGGCTTACGGGGAGCTCGAGTTCAAGCCCGTCGTGTTCGAGGGCGGCGACTGTTACGCCCGGTGCAAGGTCCGCCTGTATGAGATGCTCCAGTCGATCGCCCTGATGCGGGGCGCTCTCGACAAGCTGCCCGAAGGCCCCCTGGCCGTCCCGGTCAAGGGAAATCCCGATGGCGAAACGATTTCACGCTGTGAACAACCCAGAGGCGAGGTAATTTACTATATGCGTGCGAATAATACCCGGAATCTCGAACGGCTCCGGATCCGCACGCCCACCTTCGCGAACCTGGCCCCGCTGCTGAAGATGCTTCCCGGCTGCCAACTGGCGGATGTTCCCGTGATCGTTCTCGCGATCGATCCGTGCATCAGCTGCACGGAGCGCTGAGACAGGGAGGAAACGATGTTCGGACTGCTCAAGAAGACGCTTTCGAACCTGTTCAGCCGGCCGGCGACCCGCTCCTATCCGGGAACGACCCGGCCCGGCTTCTCCGGCGCGCGCGGCCATCTCGATATGGATCCGGCTGTCTGCATCTACTGCGGGGCCTGCTCGAAACGATGCCCGACGAAGGCCATCACCGTCTCGCGCGAGCCGAAGGAGTGGAAGCTCGAGGTCGGCCGGTGCATCATCTGCGGCCACTGCGTCGAGGTGTGCCCCAAGAAGTGTATGTGGCTCGATATGAATCACGGCCTGTCGAAGGATGCGGTGACGGATGCACGAAGCGGCGATCGCCAGGGGAATCCTTGACGCCGTTCTCGCCGCCCCCGCGGTGCCCGGGCGGCGTATCACGCGTGTGAATGTCGTGGCCGGGGCTCTTGCCGGAATCGTCGGCGAGAGCCTCAATCTCTTCTGGGCCGAACTGTGCCGGGAAACGCCGGCCGAGGGCTCGGAGCTGCGCCTTTCGGTCGCTTCTGCGATCCTCTGCTGCCGCTCGTGCGGGGCGAGATCGGAGCACCGGCCGGGCCGGACGGTCG
>DATCTT010000285.1:0-4653 GCA_036567845.1 Candidatus Ozemibacteraceae bacterium
GGGCAAAATCGATGTCCATTTTTACGGCATTTTCTCGACAAGTACTTGCGAGCGGTTCGCTCGCTCGAAATCAGCTTGTAGTAAGCTTTTAAGTCCATGGGGCACCCTTAACACAGGTGCCAGAACAGGATCAATTGCCTATTTCTAGTCATATTGCTGAGTCTCTTCTTTAGACTATTGCCGCTATTTTCGCTCTGAACGATCAGCACACGCGCCTTGTTCATGACGAGAAACTTACGCCATAAAGACTTATCTCCCGGGGGATTTGCAATATTGAGGGCCATATTTAACGCCAACATCGACTTTCCAATTCCGGCAGGTCCTCTAATTAGAAGCATACCATGACGTTCGAGAATTCCACTGATCAAAGGGGGTTCATGCTTTATGATTTTAACCAATTTGTCAGCTCTGATTAACGACAAAGGGGCTTGTTTGGTATCCGCTTTATTCTGAATCAGATATTTGCCGATTTTGTCATTCTGCGTAATACGCTCCAAGCCGCCATGCCAAAACGGTTGATTCCGCCACCCTGAAACGGCGCAAGGCGCCACCCCAAAACGCTCCAATCCGCCACCCCCCGCCGGCGCTTGGTGACGCTGGATAAATCCCTGGAAAGCCGCTACATCCTCCCGAAAAACGATCAGGAGGAGCCGATGCCGGCCGAGAGGTTATCCATGCGCACGATCCGTGAAGTGCTGAGACTCAAGTGGGAGCAGTCCCTGACCAACCGGCAGATCGCCGCAAGCTGCCGGATTGCCCGGAGCACCGTCCGGGAGTACCTGGAGCGGGCCGCGCGGGCAGGCCTGGCCTGGCCCGTCGGGGACGAACTCGATGACGCCGCGCTGGAGCGCCTGCTGTTCCCGCTTGCCGTGGTCCTTGAACCGCGCACCCTGCCCTCGATGGAAGAGGTGCACCGGGAGCTCAAGCGCCCCGGGGTGACGTTGAAGCTCTTGTGGTTGGAGTACAAGGCCAGCAGCCCCGAGGGCTACCAGTACACCCAGTTCTGTGTTCATTACCGGCAGTGGCGAGCCCGGCTCGATGCCTGCCTGCGCCAGGACCACCGGGCCGGCGAGAAGCTCTTCGTGGACTATGCGGGCGTGACGATCCCGGTGACCGACCCGGCCACGGGACAAGCCAACCCGGCCTATCTGTTCGTGGCCACCCTGGGGGCGAGCAACTACACGTTCTGCTGGGCCTCGGCAAGCCAGAGCCTGCCCGACTGGATCGACGCCCACGTGCGGGCCTTCGCCTTCTTCGGCGGCGTGCCCGCGATCTGCGTTCCCGACAATCTCAAGGCTGGCGTCAGCCGGGCCTGTCGCTACGAGCCCGATCTCAACCCCGCCTACCAGGAGATGGCCCGGCATTACGGCACGGTCATCATCCCTGCCCGGGCCGCAAAGCCCCGGGACAAGGCCAAGGTGGAGTCGGCCGTCCTGGTCGTCGAGCGCTGGATCGTCGCCGCCCTGCGCAACCGCAGCTTCTTCAGTCTCGCCGAGCTCAACCGGGCCATTGCCGAGAAGCTCGTCGAGTTCAACGACCGCAAGTTCCAGAAGCTCGACGCCACGCGCCGCAGCCTCTTCGAAGCGCTCGACCGGCCCGCCCTCAAGCCCCTGCCGGCAACGCCCTACGAGTACGCCCAGTGGAAGAAGGCCCGGGTCAACATCGACTACCATGTCGAGTTCGAGGGCCACTACTACAGCGTCCCCTATCAACTGGTCAAAGAGCCGGTCGAGTTGCGCATCACGGGCCACACCGTGGAGATCCTCTTCAAGGGCCGCCGCGTGGCCTCCCATGCGCGCTCTGGGCGGCGCGGCGCCCACACGACGGAGTCGGCGCACATGCCCAAGGCCCATCAGCGTTACCTGCAGTGGACCCCCTCGCGGATCCTCGCCTGGGCGGCTCAAACGGGTCCGCAGACCGCGGCCCTCGTCGCGGCCATCCTGGAGGCCCGCCGCCATCCCGAGCAGGGCTTCAGGAGCTGTCTGGGGATCTTGAGATTGGGAAAACGATACAGCCCCGAGCGGCTCGAGGCCGCCTGCGCACGGGCCCTGGCCTGCCGGGCCCTGAGCTACCGCAGCGTCGAGAGCATCCTCAAGACGGGGCTGGACCGCCAGGCGGCCACTGATGAACCGAGCACCCCCAAAGCGCTCCCGCTTCACCCCAACATCCGGGGCAAAGCCTACTACCACTGAAAGGATCCCCTTCGATGCTCCATGAACAGACCCTCGAAAAACTCCACGCCCTGAAACTCCAGGGGATGGCAGCGGCCTTCCGGGAGCAACTGCAAAGCCCCGCCTGCGACGGACTGAGCTTCGCCGAGCGCTTCGGCCTTCTCGTCGACCGTCAGTGGGACTGGAAGGAAAACGCCCGGATGCAGCGCTACCTGCGGGCCGCCAAGCTCAAGCTTGATGCCTGTGTCGAGGACATCGACTTCGCGGCCCCCCGCGGCATCGACCGCGCCGTTCTGATGGGACTGGCCTCCTGCGACTGGATCCGCCAGCACCGAAATGTTCTCGTCACCGGCCCGACCGGCGCGGGCAAGACCTTCATCGCCTGCGCCCTGGCCCATAAGGCCTGTCGCGAAGGCTACCGCGCCCTCTATCTGCGCTGCCCCCGGCTCTTCCAGCAGCTCGCCCTTGCCCGGGCCGACGGCAGCTACGGACGACTCCTGGCCAGACTGGCCAAGGTCCAGCTTCTCGTCCTCGATGACCTGGGGCTGGCTCCCCTGAACGACAGCGACCGCCGCGACCTGCTCGAGGTCATCGAAGACCGGCACGGCAGCGGCTCAACCCTCGTGGCCAGTCAACTGCCCATCGAACACTGGCATGACACGATCGGCGACCCCACGCTGGCCGACGCCATCCTCGACCGGCTCATCCACAATGCCCACAAGATCACCCTGAAAGGAGCCTCCATGAGAAAACCCCGACGCGCTTGACCGAACCTCACAACTGTGAGAAAGAACATAACCCAGCGTCGCTACGCTCCGGCAGGGATGGCGCAATCCCCCGTACCGGGGTGGCGGCTTCAACCGTTCTCAGATGGCGGAATCAGCGAAATAGGCAGTCATTCCCGCTAATCTGTTTTCTGAAGTTTCGCCATTTGTAATTCCTGCAACTATTGTGAAAGCATTTAAAGTATAGTCTGCCTTTTGGATCTTGAATAATTGCGCTTTCACGGGGTTTATGGTCAGGATTGAAGGGACACGCTTTCAAGGGATACAACTTCCCTCCATGATAGTCTTTCGGATCAACGTACTCGACATCATAGGCATCCAGATAGGCTTGTAGATTTAGGGTGGGCTTACGGTCATCTTTCTCCGGCACCTTTTCTTTTGTGATTTCCTTACTGGCTTGTGCGTACCGCCTCATCTTCTTCTCTGAAAGTAATTCTGGATTCTTCGGCCGCTTGATGAGCTTCGCCCGCCTCTGTGGTCGTATTGCATCATCCGCGGTTCCCTTCCGATTCCTTGTTCCAGGAACACGTATCAAGCGACCAGGATTGCCAACTGAAACATCGACCTTAACCGATTTAGTACTGAATTCATCGGCCAACGTATCCAAGCATCGGCGTATCTTCTTGACGTTTTCACTCGTATTATCGAGATCAACTTTGTACAAGAGCATGGCTCCATTACCGGTATCTAGCAATGCAGGCATCGGCCACCCTTCACGCTTGGACATTGTCGCGTTGATCTCTCTTGCGAGGGAAGTCGCCGCTTTATGCTGCTTGCGAGTGGCACTTGTATTACTCTTGCGAACAGGATCAATATCGACGATTAGATGTCGGTATCTAGAAATGTCTTTGTCCTTCGACCTGCGCCCGCCCCTGATTCGCGCATTATCGACGGGTCCGGATACGGAACTGTCTTTAATAGGGTTAGCGCACATGAATATGCCGTACGGTTGTCTCGACTCCGCCTCCATGATTGCCTGAACTGCCACCTTTTTGTTCTTGTAATAACCGGAGGAAATGTCTCCTGGCCCTGATTGCATCATGCATACTTCGAATGTCTCGTCATCTGGGCACAAGTAGTCGATAAAGCTACGTATTTCTTCTTCACGTCCCATAGTAATTTCCTTTCTATTGGTAATTACGCTGTAAGGGCAGAGCACGGGCGATAACTCTGCTCGGAGTTCATTTAGTGTGTGACGTTTTGTGTGACGTTGTGTGTCGATTATATGGAAAATCAGTCACAATATCTCAAAATCAGCTAAAACAAAGAAAGGCAGATTCCCAATCAATACAGCAAGTTACTAATATGTGAGGAGAACAAGAAGCTCGGAGGTTACTGTTTCCTAATCCGTGTGCCCCGTGTTCGAATCACGGAGGGGGCACCATTTTCTCTGCTGCGTTCGCCCCCGGGACGGCGTGGAAGGCCACCCCGCCGACTCCTTTTCCCTTGACCGTCGATTCAGGAATCCCTAAACTCGGGCCGTCACCCTCTGCGCGCACCCGACGCGGAAATCTTCGCCTGACCGGGAGACGGCCATGGACTGCAAGAAGGAAAGGAGGTTCCTCGCTGTTTCAAGTGGGTAACCTGAAGTCCAGTTTGCCGCTGATGAGATAGATCATCGTGATGAAGTACTTCATGGAGCGGTAACCACGTGCTCTGGCCTTGGCGGCCTGGATCATGCTGTTGATGCCTTCGAG
>DATCTT010000286.1:0-10593 GCA_036567845.1 Candidatus Ozemibacteraceae bacterium
CGTGTTTCTCGATCTCGACCGGCTCGACCCTGATCTCGACGGCCGTTGAATCCGGTGCCGGATCTGTGCGCATGGTCGCCTCCCGCACGGTCATCCTCAAGGTTCTGAGCGGCACCAAGGACACGTTCCTTGTGGGCAGCCAGACGATCTCGGTTCTGGATGGCCACAATACACTGACGGATTATGCGAAACCGGATCCCAACTACTGTATCGCCTCACAGGCCGTCGTCATTCTTCCGCAGTAAATCTTTGACTATCGTAGAATGTGTAAAAGGAACGTTGATATGAAACGCGGTTTCACGCTGATCGAGCTGCTCGTCGTTATCACGATTCTTGCCGTTCTGGCCGGGGCTGCTCTTCCCTACGTCCAGTCTTACGTCGAGGAATCCCGTTTGGCCAAGGCAAAAACGGATCTCGAGGAGATCGCTCGGGCGATCATGGTGTATGAGACGCGGGAAGGCGACTACAACGCCTCTGATGTCCTGTTGCTGACCGGTCGATATCTTAATAAATCTCCCATCGACCCGTGGGGAAAGGCGTATGCCGTTTCCACCGAATCCGGCACGGTCTATTCGTCGGGGCCTGACCGCGATTACACCTCCACCGACGACAACATCTTCTATCCGTATCAGCCGGCTTTGGCCCTGGTTCAGGTGAAGTGGGTCGACAAGAACAATTCGGGTGCCGTCGACACGCAGAACGTCAACGACGAATTGCACCTTCTGTTCAGCCGCAAGCTGAGCTGCACGGCCGATGATATTCAGGCCGCTCTCGACGCGTGTTTCTCGATCTCGACCGGCTCGACCCTGATCTCGACGGCCGTTGAATCCGGTCCCGGATCTGTGCGCATGGTCGCCTCCCGCACGGTCATTCTCAAGGTTCTGAGTGGCACCAAGGACACGTTCCTCGTGGGCAGCCAGACGATCTCGGTTCTGGACGGGCACAACACGCTGAAGGATTATGCGAAGCCCGATCCGAATTCCTGTATCTCGTCGCAGGCGGTTGTCATTCTTCCCCAATAAGGCTACAACGGGTTTGTCCCGATTGAGCAGTTAAAATTTTTCAGGAGGGTAGGGTATGAAACTCAGACAAGGCTTTACGTTGATCGAACTGTTGATCGTGGTCACGATCATCGCGATCCTGGCAGGCGCGGCCATTCCGTACGTCCAGGATTACATCGATGAGTCGCGACGTGCGCGCGCCAAGAACGACCTGGATGAGATCCGGAACGCTCTTGCGCTGTATGAACTCCGCCGCGGTGTCGAGTATCCGAACAATGATATTGCCTCCCTTATTGGTCCGTTCCTGACCAAGGCGCTGGTTGACCCCTGGGGCGCTGCCTACGTTGTCAATAGAGCTTCTTCCACGGTTGAGTGTCTGGGCCCGGATGGCAAGATCAACAGCGGTGACGAGATCACGATCGACTTCCGCCCCCGTATGGCAGTCACGAAGGTCGTTTGGCGTGACACCAACAAGGACGGTCTTGTGACGGCCGGTGTCGACTCCCTGCTGTTCTACGTGACGCGCCCTCTGCTCAACTCGACGGCTGCGAGCACCGGTCTGACCCCGTCGGCCGCTGGTGCCATTGGCATGTCGTATACCGCCGTTCTGAATGATCGCGTGGCTTCCTTCCCCGTCGCCGGCGTTTTCGTTGCCGGCAGTGACACGGTCACCATCGACAGCTCGAACCTCCTCGTCGATGAGAGCCTGGACACGAATACAAACTATGCCCGGCCCGATGTTCTGAAGATCGTTGCCGAGTAAGTCCTTCGGCGCACCACAAAAAACCCGGCCGCAAGGCCGGGTTTTTTGTTATACCGGTTTGCCCCGGGCTGGGGGTGGTATTGTGGATGCCAGGCCGGTGTGATAACATCCCCGTTCATGAACAGGCGCGCATTTACGTTGATCGAGTTGCTAATCGTGGTGGCGATCGTCGCCGTGCTGGTGGGGGTCGCCCTGCCGTACTACCAGAACTACGTCAAGGAGACAAAGATCTCCAAGGCAAAGCACGAACTGGACATCATGAAAGAGGCATTGATCAAATTCAATACCTTCGAAGATAGAAAGTTCGGCTTCGGCGACCAGGGGGCGAAGCTCGAGATGCTACTGGGGAAATATCTCCAGAACCTCCCCTTCGATCCCTGGGGGCGCCCCTACGAGGTGCTTCCCGACAAGGGACAACTGCTCTGCAGAGGCCCGGATCATATTGCCTCGTATGACGACATCGTCGTCGATTACGAGCCGCCGCTGGCTCTTCAGAAGGCATCCTGGATCGATTCCGACAACAACCTGCACATCTCGACCGGCGATCTGCTGCGGCTCGAGTTCAGCAAGATGCTTCTCGCGACCCAGACGGTTGTGCTTTCCAATGCCTCGCCGACCCCGCCCGGTACCGACCTCCAGTTCTCCCCGGAAGTGCTGATCGCGAATATGACGGCTTCGCCGACGGTGGCCAGCTCGAGCGACATCTATCTGATGATCAATACCTTTGACGATAATACCTTTTTCCCGGGCTCGTCGACCGTCCGGGTTGCGCCGACCAACACGAAGATTCTCGACAACGCCAATCGCACAGCGAACGGCACCAACGGGCAGTATCAGGGGCTTGAAGTGCTCATCCAGAGCCGCTGAAGATGGCGAAAATCCACGGAACGGACACAGAGGAAATCATGAACATGCAACGGGAATCCGGTGCGGGCAGTTCCCGTAACGGGCAGAATCAGGGCTGGGGCGGACTTGACGCGCTGGATTGGGTGATCTACATCGGGATCATCCTTGTCACGATTGTCGTACCGTTCCTGTATTCACGGCAGACGACGGAAAACTTCCTGACGCCGAAGGAGTTCACCTCGAAGATCGCTCTCGGCTTCCTGGCCGCGCTGTTCTGCCTGCGGTTCGTCGTCAATGGCCGTGCCCAGCTTGCCCGGACGCGGATCGACCTTCCCCTGGCTGCCTTTTTCGGCCTTTCCGTCGCATCCCTGCTCTGGAATGACAATGTTCCCTCGGCGATCCGTGACCTGCGGGGGACGTTCCTGATCCTGATGCTCGTCCCGCTCATCTTGAACACCGTCCGGGAGAGGTGGCAGTTCGAAGGGGTCATCTGGGCCATGATATTCGCGGGTATCGCGACGAGCACCCTCGGGATCATGGAGTCCTACAACATCTATTTCAAGCTCGATCCCGTCCGCGGTTTCACCTTCGTCCGGGATGAGATCCTCGGCGGGCAGATTGACTATAATGCATGGTATATTCCTCTCTTCCCCCAGCTGGCCTCGAAAGACTATGCGATGACCTCGATCGTGTCGACGTTTGGCAACCGGAACTACCTTGGCACGTTCGCGATGTTCACGGCCTTTTTCCCGCTCGGCTTCTTCTTTTACTACCGGCATCCGCTGATGAAAGCCCTTTCGATCAGTCTCTTTTCCTGGATGGTTGTCGGCCTCTACATCACCCGATGTCGCGCCGCCCTGGGCGGCATCGTTGCGGGCGTGCTGTTCATGTTTGCGATGCTGGTTATCTTCGATCGCAGCTGGAAGTTCGTGAAGCGCCACTCGTCCTTTTTCATGATCGTGGCCTTCATCCTCGTCGGTGGCATGCTCGTCACCGCGGCGACCTCCAAATCCGGCGGGATGATCGACAAACTCAAGACGACCTTCACGATGGACCGCAAGGTCAGCAACGTGTACGAACGCGTCTGGGTCTGGTATGCCACGTTCCGGAACTGGGCCGACAATCCGCCCCTGTCGATCCAGGCCCCCGAAATGCGCGCCCAGATCGAAGGACCCGATGTCGCGGGGAATCCCGTGAAACGCGTGACCCGCTGGCTGCTCGGCGGCGGTTACGGCTCGTTCAAGCACTTCTTCCCCTTGCAGGAAGCCAAAACCTTCGATGACGAGAACAAGGAGACGTTCACCGCCGTTACCTTCCGCCAGGCGCACAACGACTGGCTCCAGGTGCTTGCCGAACTTGGCCTGATCGGATTCGGGCTCCTCTGCTGGCTGATCTGGCGGTTCTTCCGCTCGATCTATCACGCCATCCGTGAGGACATGCAGGGAACGACGGAACGGGAATTTCGCGGGGAGCACGTGCTGCTGATCACCCTGGGGGCCGCCATGATCGCCCAGATGATTGCGGCAATCCCGGATTTCCCCTTCCATCGCATCGAAACGGCGCTGTACGCCGTCATCGTCCTCGCTCTCGTGCCGCTCTGTTCCGAAACGCTGTTTTTCACGCGCCAGCTGCCCCTCAGCCAGATCAGACTCTCTCCGGATACTCCGATCTGGATCGGCGTCGGCGGTGTCATCGTCGGCCTGCTTGCGATCAACTTCGAGGTGCGGTGCTGGCAGGCCGATATCAAGGTCCGGACGGCCGAGGCCTATCTGGGCCAGCGCCTTTCCCCGGAAGCCGTCGTCCAGGCGAAGAAAGAGCTGATCAATGCCATCCAGATCGACCCGCTGCCGGGCGACCCGTATCTGAAGATGGCGACGATTCTCGAGCTTGAGAACAAGCCGCAGGAAGCCCTCGATTTCGCCAACCGGGCCTGGAAGAACATCAATTTCAACGCCCGCTCGACCTATCACTCCGTGATCTTCCGTCGGATGCATATCTATTATCATCTGATGCAGGACAAGCGGCAGGCTCTCGAAGAGGCCCTTGTCGGGCAGTATATGACTGCCGGGGACGCCCGTTCCATCTACTACTTCTATGCCGGGAAGATCGCCCTCGAGCTGAACGACGCGGTTCGTGCGGAGTGGGCCCTGGGTCGGGCGATCAACTTCCCCGCATTCGAGATGCAGGCCGCGGCGAATCTCGCCGTGGTTAAGGCTTCCATCCAGAAATGGCCCGAGGCGCTGGCTCTTGCCGCCTCGGTTTCGGCGCGGGTTTCAGATGCCGATCCCACGATGCTGGATATCGTGGGGATCTCGGCTGCTGCGCTGGGCCAGGTTGCCACCGCCGAGACGGCGCTGCGAAAAGCCATCGCGCTCAGCCCCGGCCAGCCGGTCTACAAGCGTGATCTGGGCTCCCTGCTCGTTCGCATCGGAAAACGGGCGGAAGGGCGGACCCTGCTCGAGGATGCCTATGAGAGCACGGAATTGCCTCCCAACTTGGGTACCGAGATCAAGGCGGCTCTTGCATCCCTTTCGGTTCAGCAGCGGAAGAAGGCCGAAGACCTGCTCGCCTCGGGCAGCCGCGAGGAAGGCGTTTCGCTGCTTCGTGAATTGTATGTTGCCCGCCTCCTCCCCGATGGCATGAAAGCCGAGGTCGAGACGAAACTGCGGTCCCTTGGCGCGATGATCGCGGAACAGCCGGCAGTCACGTCCGAAACGGCCGCTCCGGCCGCCGGGACCGCCACCGGAAGCGGGGTGCAGCCGTGAGACACCCGGATCGAAAGGCGCTGAACCGGGTCCTTCTCCTGGTGTTTGGTGTCTGTTCGGTGTTGTACATTGCCGGCTGTGGCGGGGAGCGGGGCATTCCTGAACGGCTCGAGACCGGATTTGCCATGGACCGCCCCGATGTCCTGCGGCTCGGATTGTATGGAGATGCTCTCGATCTATCCCCCATCGGCCATCACGCCGAATACGAGCGGTTCCTTTGCAATCTGATCCATGCCGCACCTCTGAAACGGGATGGGAACGGCGCTTTTCAACCCGATCTCTTCGACACCTGGGTCAGCTATCCAGACGAAGCCGGCCGGCTGGTCGTCGACGCCTTCTGGAAGCAGGGCCTGCGCTGGCATGACGGGACACCGTTCGATACGAAGGCGCTCGCCTTTACCTTCGAAATGATGAAGAATCCCGGCAATAGCTCACCCTATGCAACGCTCGCCTCTCAGGTCGTCCGCATCGATGAACTCGACCGTGGCAAGCGTGTCCGCATCGTCTTTGCGACCTCCTCCCGGCGCTCTCTCGAACTGCTGACGGCAGGGCTTCTTCCACCCCATCTTCTCGAGGGCAAGACGGTGTCCGATGCCCTTGTGCCGCGTGTGGCCTCCGACCCCGACGCCAACCTCTCCGCCGCGACGGCCAGCGGGTCCCTCGTGGCATTCACCGAGTATCCTGTCGGCATGGGTCCCTACCGGCTCGTGAACCGGCGCCGGGGCAGATTCATCGAATTCGAGGCATGGCAGCAGGTGGCTTCCCAGACGCTGCCGTTCAACCGAATTCTGATCCGGTGCCACAACCAGCTCGAAACCCTGCTTTCCGACTTCCGCAACGGCAAACTCGACTGGATGCCCGTTCCCTCCGAGATCGCCTCGAAAATCGAGGAGCTGAAGATTCCCCAAGTGCGGTTTCTGCGTTATCCGAACCCCGCCTTTCTCCTCTGGGGCTTCAATACCCGCCGTTCCCCCTTCGACCAGCCCGCCCTGCGGGTGGCTCTCGACGAAGGACTCGACCGAGCCAGCATCCGTGCGAAGATCCCCTACGAGGGCGAGCTTCTGGCAGGTTCTCTGAAACCAGCTCTTCCGGTTTCAGAGCCGCGCGATCTCGCGGGTGCGCTCGAGGCTGCGGGAATCCGCGATTCGGACGGGGATGGCCGGCGCGAGTTCGATGGAAAGCCCCTCAACATGAACATTCTCATGAACGAGGAGAATCTTACGCGGAAACTCCTTGCTGAAGAGCTTGCCCGCCAGCTGAACCAGGCCGGTATCAGCGGTACGGTCGAAGGTGTGAACTGGTCCGAACTCCTCGGAAAGCGCCTTGCAACCGATTCATGGGACAGCTTTCTGCTTTCCTTTCAACAGCCCGTGGACGGAAATGCTATCGAGCTCTGGCACACTGTCGGCTCCGCCGCCGGCAGCCTGAACTATTGCCGAATATCGGATCCCGAGCTCGATGCGGCGCTGGAGCGGCTGGACACTTGGCCGGAAGTTGCTTCTGCCGCCGAACTGCGGGCACGGGTGCAGACCCGACTCGAGGCCGTCAGGCCAGGGGCATTCCTGTTCCGGACATTCGATGTCGCGATGTGCCGTGAGAACCTGATTGGCCCCGCGAGCGAGTCGGGTATCATCGACATGCAGCCGGCAACGTGGAAGAAGCTCGCTCCGGAGAATCCGTGACCGATATGCCGCCCCTCCTTTCGATGAGCGGATACTCTCTCACGCTTCGGGGGAGTGACGGCAGGCCCCTGCCGGTGCTGCAGAATGTGGATTTCGAGATGCAGAAGGGGCAGTGCGTTGGCGTCGCCGGCGAGTCTGGCTCGGGAAAATCTGTGCTGGCGCTCAGTATCATGGGACTGCTGCCGGCCTTGTCGATCGTGGGACGCTCCGGCTCCATCCGCTTCGGGGAGCTCGACCTGATGGGCCTCGACGAAGAGGCCTTCCGGGAGCTTCGCGGGAGCCGCATGGCCATGGTGTTCCAGGAACCGATGACGGCGATGAACCCCCTGATGACCCTGTTCGACCAGGTTGGGGAGACCGTCGCCGCCCATCGACCGGGAGCGAGCCGGGACGAAATTCAGGAACGGGTTGTGCGCGCCCTGAAGCGGGCCGGCTTTGCTGAGCCCGATCGGTTTCTCTCATCGTTTCCCCACCAGCTGAGCGGCGGCATGCGCCAGCGTGCGATGCTCGCCATGGCGCTGGTGATGGACCCCGAGCTGGTCATCGCTGACGAACCGACGACGGCTCTCGATGCGGCTCTCCAGATCCAGCTGCTTGGCGAGCTGCGCCGGCAGGTCCGCGCGGGTGGAAGCTCGTTGCTGTTCATCAGCCACGATCTTGGGGTGATCCGGGCGGTTTCTGACCAGCTGGTGGTGATGTATGCAGGGGTCATCGTCGAGTCGGGCCCGACCGCAGACCTGATGGCGAAACCGGCCCATCCCTACACCGCTGCGCTGATCGAGGCGCTGCCACGGTTGATTATCGAGCGCCGCCTGCCGCGCCCCATTCCCGGCCATCTGCCCTCTCCCGACAGAAAACCTGCCGGCTGCGTCTTCTCAGACCGCTGCAACCGGGTCCGGGAGGCCTGCCGAGGGGAGCTGCCCCCCGCCGTGGAGGCTGGCCCGGGCCGTCTCGTTCGGTGCTTGTTCCCCCTTTGAGGCGTTTCCCGCAATTTGGGGGTTCATTTTTTTCTCGGGAAAAGCCGGTAATCGGCCGATAGGGAAGCCATCATTCTCGGATCCCGGAGCGCGTGTCACCGTGAATCCCTCTGAACAGCCTCTCGCTGCCCTGACAGCCGGAATTGCCGGCGGTGCCGGTGCGGGTATTGCCGCTGCCGCCGCCGCGGGTGTCGTTCATTCGACAACAGGTCGGACCGTCGCGCCTCTGCTGACGGTGGCCGGCCTGTGCAAGTCATTCGAGCTGGAACGGCCTCTGACGGCCCGCATCAGGGATTGGTGGACAGGAAATCCGGCTCCGCGGCTTCATGCCCTGTCTGAGGTCTCGTTCGAGATCGGTCATCAGGAAACGGTCGGGATTCTCGGGGAGAGCGGTTCGGGAAAGTCCACCCTCGCGCGGGTGCTGATGGGGTTGTATCCGCCGGACACGGGGACGGCGGTTCTCCAGGGCCGAAGCCTGTTCGCGGGGGACCGCACCGCAAGATTCGAGAATCTGCGGCAGATGCAGATGATCTTCCAGGACCCGTTCAGCTCGCTCGATCCACGCATGTCGGTCCGGCGCATCCTCGAAGAGCCCCTGCGCATTCATGGGCTGGGAGCGCGCGCGGAATGGCATGACCGTCTCCGGCGCGGCCTTTCCGAAGTCGGTCTCGACCAGGATGTGCTCGAACGGTATCCCAGCGAGTTCAGCGGCGGACAGCGCCAGCGGATAGGCATCTGCCGCGCGCTGATTCTCGACCCTCTGCTGCTGATCGCCGACGAGGCGGTATCCGCCCTCGATGTGTCCGTGCAGGCGCAGATTCTCGAGCTTCTGCGCCAGTTGAAGCAGGCGCGAGGGATTTCCCTTCTTTTTATATCTCATGATATAGCTGTTGTGCGGCAGATCGCCGACCGCATTTTGGTCCTGTATCAGGGGCGCATCGTTGAAACCTTGCCGGCTGAGTGCCTGCTGCAGGATGCCTGCCATCCCTACACGCGGCGACTTCTGGGGGCCGCGCTTCATCTTCGTGAAGATGCTGCACTGCCTGCCGGACAGGATGGGCTGACCGGCGGCAATGCCGGATATCGGGACGGATGTTCCTGTCGCGACAGCTGCGAGGCTGCGTCGAAAGCTTGCGAGCAGATGCCGCCGCTGTCAGAGCTCCATCCCGGACACTTCGTGGCCTGTCACCGCTACGCAACTTCCGGTTTGGGGCGGGGTCCGGCGGCAGGGTGAGGCGGGGATGAGGGGGAACGACGCGTGCACGTGGTGACCCGGGCCGTTCTCCTCGTGGCATTCGTCTGCTGCGCGTGCAGCCTGGAAGCTGTCGAACCCGGCATCGCATCCGGCGCGGCCGGTCTCGCATGGGTGCGGCCCGAACGGCTGCAGCTGCTGCTGATCGCCGTTTCCCTGCTGGCATTGATGGCCTGGTTCGCCTTCACCGCGCGTCGCCACACCGACTCCTTCATCCGTCGCATTCCCGGCCTCGAAGAGTTCGACCATGCTGTGGGACGGGCGGCCGAACAGGGACGGCCGGTGCTGTTCATCCCGGGCATCCTTGAAATGTCGGATATCCAGACCGTCGCCGGGGTGAATTTGCTGGGGCATGTCGCCAACAGAAGCGCCGCCCTGGGGATCCCCCTGCTGGCGCCAATGGCGCGGCCCTTCGCGATGTCCGTCGCCCAGGAGACGGTCCGGCGCGCCTATGTCGAGCAGGGCCGCGGCGAACTGTTCCAGCCCGAGCATGTGCGGTATCTGACGAGCGACCAGTTCGGCTACGCTGCCGGGGCGGTCGGTGTCATGACCCGGTCCCTACCCGGCGCCTGTTTCTATCTGGGCTCGTTCTCGGCCGAATCGATGCTGCTCGCCGAGACGGGAAACGCGGTTGGAGCCGTGCAGATTGCCGGAACCGCCGATGTGGCGCAGATACCGTTTTTCGTCGTCGCCTGTGATTACACGCTGATCGGTGAGGAGCTGTTCGCGGCTTCGGCTTATCTCACACGCCGGCCCGAAGAGGTCGGTGCCCTGAAGGGCATGGATGCCTGCAAACTCGTCATTGCCCTGCTGATCGTGTGCGGGGCGATCCTGGCGACGCTGCGACCGTGGCCGGCCGTCGGCGGCACGTGGCCGGTGCGGACTCTCGACGGGGCGGTCGAATGGCTGCTGACTTCCGAGAAAGGCGGGCCGGAGCGATGAGGCTGGGTTCGTTTCCCGTGCTCGTGACGTTCGTCACCGGTGTGACGCTCATTCTTGCATTCATTGCGGGGCCTGCCGTTCCCGGACTGGCGCGGGCCGAAGCGCTGCTGCCCGTCTGGGCGCAGATCATCACGGCATTCACGATGTTCATCGGTATCTTCAGCCTGCTGGCCGCGAACCTGCGCCGCTTGGCCCTGAAGGCCGAAGGAAGCTTCTTCAGCGGAACTCTCGTCGCCGCGTTTCTCGTGACGGCCGGCATCGGCCTGGTGCGAGGCTTTCTTTCGACCGGACCGGCAGGGGAGCCGGCGGACGGAACGGCTCGTGCCGTCGAGGCGGTGTATACGCTGATTCTCGATGGCATCATC
>DATCTT010000287.1:0-39610 GCA_036567845.1 Candidatus Ozemibacteraceae bacterium
GATCGCCGCATTCTATAACGGTATGTATTTCCCGCTCACCGAGTTTCACCGGCGCGGCGCTGCACCAGCGAACCGGCTCATCCACGTCGCCCGGAAGACGGCTCATCAGCGGATATTCCCAGATCTCGAGCATTTCCTCAATCGGGGTGACGAGACCGACGGTATGATCCGTCATGACCCAGCCGGAGCTCAGGCCGCCGATGAGGCGATTGTTGATGTAGATCGGGCTGCCGCTCATGCCGGCCGCGATACCGCCGGCGTCGTCAATCACCTTGCCGGCGACCCGGACGAGGATCGATTTGCCGTTGATCAGCACGTTCTCGTTGATCTTGTTGTTGGCGAGAATCCCCATCACCTCGACCGTGAACGTCTCGATCTCCCGGCCGCGGATGACGGTCTTGCCGATCCCCTTCATGCCGACCTTGACGTCCTTGAGGGGGAGGATGTCGTCCGCCGCAAACGCCGGGGAGGCGGCAACGGAAAACAGCGCCGGTAGCAGGATCAGCAGCCAGCGGAGAGCAAACCGGACATCAACGGGTCGTAATGAGTATGCCATTGGAAATGGGCCGTTCCTTTCCATCCGAGGGCCGGTTTACGATCCGGTCACGGATGAACATCGACGAAGAGCCGCCGCCATCGAGGTTGATGGCGCGCAGGCCGCCGAGTTTCTTCACATACGAAGCCAGCTCCGCCAGTGTCATGCCGGCACTGCGCTTCGAGCGGCCGTCCACGACAATGAACAGCAGCTCGCCGGTGGCCGTCAGGGCGACAGCCGTGCGGGGATGCCGGCCGTTCTGGATCGAGGGGTCGAACTTCTCGGTCTTTCCATTGATATCGATGCGACCATCGGTCATCAGACGGGGACCGCCGCAAACCGCGTGCTGCACGTCGTTCCAGGGAGAATTCACCTGGTAGTCCAACTTCACCTGCTGGGCAAGCCGGATGCGCGAAAGCTGCGCCGCCTTTTCCCCGCCCGCTGAGACGACGACGCCGTCGGGCGGAATCAGGGTGTCGACCTTGTGGATGCCGATCACGCGGCCCTTGATCAGCACCAGTTCGACGCCCTCCTCGGTCGTCATCGTGCTGCGAGCATACTCGGGGGTGTAGACAACCAGCTGGTCGCCGCTGCGGGGCTGGTTCACGGCATCGATCGGAATCGAAACGCCGGTCGCCCGGAGGGCCCCGGAGAAGTCGGGGTTACCGAACAGGGGCTGGCCGGACCGGGCAAGGCCGAACACGGACCGGTTGTAGAGCGGCGAGCTGATCAGGCGCCGGTCGATGATCAGCGTGCCGATCGGGTCGCCCTTCGGGGTGAAATATGCGGCATTGATGCCTGCAATAGCCTTATACCGTTTCGCCATCGAGGAGAGAACCTCCTTCTGGCAGATCCCCTCGTTGGCGAGAACCGGGAAGATGGCGAGATTCCTTGCGAGCGGATCGATACGAAGGATATGGGCATCGCTCGGCCCCGACTTCGTCGAGGGACGATCGGTGTAGTAGGTGACGCCGGGAGCGAGGGTTTCGCCGGCAACGAGCGGGAAGCCGCCCTCCGCCGCCCGGAACAGCACCGTCAGCCGCGGCAGGCCGTTCGTGCCGGTCGCAAGGACGGGATCACCGAACGCGCCTTTCCCGGCAAACACGAACTCGGAATACACGCTCGACCGGAAATGGCGGAACGACTCGAACAGGCCGGCAATGCTCCGCTCCGTCGCGGGCGCGATTTCCCCGACCGGCGGGGTGATGCGGAGGCGCATCAGCTTGCCGGCCCGATTCGGCATCTGAAGCGAAACGGGGCCGGAAAAGTCGAAATCGAGAGCCTGATACGGCTCATCCATGCGGTGTGTGACGTTCAGCAACTCGACCGGCTTCCGGCGCAGCCGTTCGGGCTCCGCGGCAGGCCGGGATGAAGGGGCAACCGGCTGCGGGGCGGAACGCACGGCGGGAACGGCAGCATCGGCTGAAACGGAAACGGAGGATGCCGGAGCCATGGCGACGACGGCGGTCGTCTCGGCTTCGTGAGCCTTCTTCCCGCCGTCATTCGTCCCCGCACCAATCAGGAACAGCTGCCCGATCAGCAGCAGCCCCAGAAACTGTTTGAGGGAGTCCTTCACCGGTTTCCACCCCCTTTCCTGAGGATTATTCCCTTGAGCTATCGGCAGATTTGCTCCCGGAAGTGAGGCGGAGGAGATCGAAGCCGTTGAAATACCGACACATCCGGCGTCAACTTCTGGACACCGGTCGTCGGGAGCGTCAAAAAATGGACGCCCAGGGCTGATCGCGGCCGTGCGCGAACCCTTTTCCCAAGCGGCATTCAGCGGTTTCTCCGCCAGCAGATGGCGTTGGCACGCCGGATGCAATAGCGAAAGTGTCTCGCAGGAACATTTCAAAATCAGGAGGAGTGTATGAAAAAATTCTGGACGATGATGCTGGTGTGCGGTCTGTTGTCGCTGAGCATGGCTGTTTCTGCCCAGCCAGTCGCCGACAAGGACGACGGCAAGGATGACGATGTCGAAATGGTCGGCCCCGCCGAACGTGGCCAGGGCAAGCATCTGGGACTGAACAAAGGCGAAAAGCTGACGGCCGACCAGATCATCGAGCGCATCCGCGCAATGAAGGAGAAGATTCTCGGCCGCATCCGGGAGCGGCTCACGAAGCTGCCCGAGCGCCTCGAGAAGATGGAATCGCGTGCGGACCGGCTCGCCGAGCGCCGCGGGAAGCGGGCAGGAGCAGGTGCTGCCAACGCCAACGGCACGGTGGATCGCCCCGCCCAGGCGAAGGAAAAAATCACGAAGCGCTATGAGGAGATCAAGTCCCGCATCGCGAAGCGCCGCGAACAGTTCGAGCAGCGCTCGACTCAGCGCCGGGCCAATTTCGAACAGCGAATCGCCCACCTGAACGATGCCGACAAGGGCAAGGCTCTTGCTGAGTTCGAATCTGCCCAAAAGGAGATCGCCGCCGAGATCACCAAGGTCGCCGACGAGGCCCTCAAGAAGCTCGACGAGACCTATCAGCGCATTATCGCCAAGTTCAACTGATCACCCACCCCTGCGCTCTCAGATAACTCGGGCCCGGCAGCAAGGCCGGGCCCGTTTTGTCGTCATCTTCTTCAGCGTGCGCTCGGGTGCACGCATGGCCGATACCCTTCAGATCCGGCCATCGTCGTTTCCGGCGATACCAAGGCGCTTCATGCGATAGAGCAGGTTGGTACGGGGAATTCGCAGTTCCTCGGCAGCACGACTCTTCACCCCGCCGGCCCGGGAAAGCGCATCAATGATCATCCGCCGCTCGAGCGTTTCGAGAGCCTCGTTCAGGCCGGGCTCCGGCTGGGAAGGGTTCACGACAGAAGATTCGCCGGTTGGTGTGGGTCCCTCCTCCGCCTCACGAATGGCGCCACCGAGCGATTCCATCTGTGGGGCAGGAAAATCCCGTAGCTCGAGAAGATCAGACTCGGCCATGACAGCGGCACGCTCGAGAGCGTTGCGCAGTTCCCGGATGTTCCCCCGCCAGGTCAACCGACTCATCAGGGGGATCAGTGCCGGATCGATCCGGAGCCCTGGACGACCGAATTCTCTCCGGAGCAGCCCCACCAGATGTTCGAGAAGCGCCGGAATGTCTTCGCGCCGTTCCCGGAGGGGCGGCAGACAGATACGAATGACAGCAAGCCGGTACAAGAGGTCTTCCCGGAACGCGCCGCGGGCGGCCATTGCATCGAGATCCCGATTGGTGGCCGCGACGATCCGCGCCTCGATCCGGATCGGCTTCGCCCCCCCGACGCGCACGATCTCTTTTTCCTGAAGCGCGCGCAACAGCTTCGACTGGAGCTCGAGCGGCACCTCCCCCACCTCGTCGAGGAACAGAGTTCCTCCGCGCGCGGCTTCAAACCGGCCGATCCGGCGTTCCCGCGCGTCGGTGAATGCTCCTTTTTCGTGGCCAAACAGCTCCGACTCGAACAGGGTCGCCGGAATCGAGGCGCAGTTCACGCGGACGAACGGCCCATCAGCCCAGGGAGACAGACCGTGAATGGCGCGGGCCGCCACCTCCTTGCCCGTCCCGGTCTCGCCGCACAGCAGAACGGTCGATGGGAACGCCGCCGCCTTGCGAATCAGCGTTTTCACCTGTTTCATCCCCTCGGATTCGCCCACCATGCCGGCCAGCGGCTCTCCGAGCACGTCCGCCGAACGCCACGCCTCGTTTGCCCGCCGCAGCACATCCACCCGCTCGGCAGAGGCCCGCCGCTCGGCCACACGCGCCACCCGGAACGCAAGCTCCTCCATCGGAACCGGCTTCGTCAGGTAATCGAGCGCCCCGAGTTTCATCGCCGTGACGGCGGTCTCGATCGAACTGAACGCGGTCATCAGAATGACCTCGGCCGGCCGCTCCACGTCTTTCACCGCACGGATCACATCGAGGCCCTCCCCGTCGGGAAGCTTCAGATCCGTGATCACCAGGTCGAAGCCGTCCGCGGCAAGAGCGGAGCGCGCTTCGGCGAGGGTTCCGGCGGGGGTTGCCGTGTGACCCTCCTGGGTCAGGAAGGTGCAGAGGCCCTTCACCAGCGATCTGTTGTCATCAACGACAAGAATGTTCATCACCGCATCGGCACCTCGATATGGAATATCGCTCCGCCCTCGGGGGACGCCTCATACCGGATTCCCCCGTCATGCGCCTCGACGAACTTCCGGACAAGGGCAAGGCCGATTCCGTGCCCATCGGGCCGGCCGGTCACGAAGGGGGTGAACAAGCGCGGCACAAGCTCCGGCGGAACCCCCGGACCGGCATCGGCAAACCGGAGAACCAGGTTATCGTTTTTCATATATATTTCAACTTGAATTTCTGGGCGGCCCGGACGAACGGCGGCCGCGGCATTGTCCAGAAGATTGTCGACGATCTGCCGCCACATGCGGATGTCCCCGTTGATCTCGAGCCCTGCCGGGGCAGTAATGCGGACGGTGTCGGGCCCCGCCATATCCGGCCGGCCGGCGACCGCCTCCCGAATGAGACCGGCCGGGGAGAACCGCTCACGGACGGGCTGCGTCGCGCGCGAATAGTCCAGGAAGCGGTCGGCAAGTGTTTTCAACCGCACGAGCTGTTCCTCGATCTCGGCGAAGCTCTCCAGATCGCCATTGACAGGGAGATATCGCCGTTTGAGGAGGCCCAGGTGCATGCCGATGGCCGACAGCGGATTGCGCACCTCGTGCGCGATTGCGCTCCCCGTGAAGGCCAGATCGCGCAACTTTTCCTCATGCAGAGCCTTCAGCCGGGCATCCCGTTCGGCAAGACGCCCATGAAGGAGCGTCACCCCCTCCCGGATCTTTTCCAGCTCGGTGATGCCAAGCGGATCGACCTGGGGCGGCTCGTTTCGCCCGATCCGGTCGAGGCTCGTGACGAGCAGTCCGACCCGCCGCGAAACGCTCCGTGCAACGAGGAAGGATGCCGCAACGCACAGGGGGACCGCCCACAGCAGCCCGTATCCGGCCGCGCGCCGAATTACCGGAAACAGATCCATGTAGCGCAGATCGGCCTCGACCCCGGCAACGCCGGCCAGAAATCCATCCCGGTCCAGTCTGGGAACCAGGACGATCCGGCAGCGCCGGCCAACCTCCAACTGCTCGGGATCCGGGAAATACGCCCGTCCCTCCTCGAGCTGCGGCAGCCCGTCCTCGATCAGGTCGTCGACATCCTCGATCGACGGCGGCAGAAGGTTCGTTTCACCGGGCACCTGCGTCGAATACGAGGCGACAAACCGGGGCCGGTGATCCCGAAACTCGACCCAGTAGGCGTTATGGATCCACGAAACGCCGCCCGGGGCCAGCAGTTCGGTCCGCCCGCCCCCGGCGAGGCCACCTTCATCGGCCGGATGGGCGGCACGCCACTCATCCAGCAGCTGCCAGGCCGCCGACTCGAGATACAGGGTGGCCTCACGGTCGAGCAGTCCGAAGGCCTGACGATACCAGAATGCCGAGGCGCACACGAGCAGGGCAATCGCCGTTCCGAGCATCGCCAGAAAGAGGCGCCCGAACAACGTTTGCGGAAGCGGCAGATACCGCTGCATGGCGGAATTACAGGGTCGCGTCGACTTCCTTCCAGCTCAGCAGCTCTTTCAGAACGGCCACGTTATATTTCGTTCCGTATCGAACAGACTTGTCGACGGCGTAGTCGTAACCAGACTGGGAAAGGACATCCTGCCAGTTGTAATGAGTGATTTTCATGTCGTTGGGCATCCGGCGCCGGTCGAAATAATCCGTCGAGAAGTTGCCGACGATCTCGAGGTTGATCAGCTTCTTCATCTTCGAGTCGGTGTCGAGTTCGAGGCCGCCGGCCGCATGGAAACAGCCTTCCCACCGGGGGCTGACGTTGATGAAGGGGTGCGTGAGGCCGAGCCGCGACCAGTCACTGTCGTGATGCGGCTTGTAGATGATCTTCCCGGTGGTCGGATTTTCGATCGAGGTGTCGTGGGTCTTGTCCCGGATCGCGATCACACCCAGGGCTGATTTGCCGCCGTTGTCATCATCCAGGGTCAGGACATCTCCGCCGATGTAGACATTTCCCTCGACGACGAGCAGCCCCTTCCCCTTGACCCAGCCCTCAAGATACACATCGCCTTTTATATAGGTGAGACCATTGATCTCGACCGCATGCGAGGTGTCATGGGCGCGGGTCGGGTTGCCCAGATACCGGGTTATCTTGTTCGAAACCTTTCGCCAGTCTCCCCAGCCGTAGAGGGGCACGACATTCCGGTAGGTCACCTCGTTGCGGCCGAAAGCTTCCCGGAAGTTCACGTCCTGGTAATACTTTCCCTGGCTCGGGTTCTTCTCGGGGTCGACGAGCCGGTTCGCGAGCCGCCGGTAGACATCCTCGTCATACAGGTTGATCTTGGACGTTTCGTAGGCCTGAACCTTCTTGGTGTTCGAATCATACAGTTCGTTGCTCGTTTTCGACCACCAGGGCCAGTGGAACAGCCCCATCCACTTGTAATACTGCCGGTTGACGGGGTCATTCTGATACTCGATCGCATCCGCCTTGGCAAGATTGGCGCCGCCATTCCAGCCGGTCCAGCCAATGCCCATGTCGAGCCAGGGGTTTTCGAGATCCTTGCGCAGATCGGTCAGCATCAGCCATTTGGGCAGATCGACGCGGGCGCCGTCGCGCATGAACACCTTTCCGCCCTTGACCGTAAATCCCCAGGGGTCCCAGAAGTCGAAGGGCAGGATCCGGAACGAGTCCTGGTGGGATTTGTTCAGATACAGACCATGCTCGGGAGCGATCATGCCGACCGAGTTGCCGGGAAACGGCGACTGGACGAGCATCGCGCGGCAGGCTTTCTTCACTTCGACCTGCCGGCTGGTGCGGTGATAGGTGCCGCGGGAAATGATCGTGATGTATCCGCCGCGGAACACGTCGGCGGGCAGTCCCTTGGCCTCGAGTTCGCGGGAAGCCTCGGCATCGCGGTTCCAGGTGACACGGGTCTTGACCCGGCCGTCACGGATCAGCGGCGGCACCGCGGAATCCGCCCCCTCGAGGCGCGTCACGTCGATGTCGACGCTCCCCTCCTCACTCTTGGAAATCATTTTGTAGAAGGCGTTCTCGGGATCGTTCATCCCGCTCTTGATCGTGAACAGGGCTTCCTCTACACCGGCCTCCGCCAGAAGCAGCGCGCAGGTGCTGTCGACGTAATTCTCGGTGAGGTGCACCTCGCCTCGCATGAAATAGATCATGCCATATACAATAATACTGATCACGACGATCGTCGCGATCGTGAAAAACAACGCGAGGCCGGAACGTCCCATCGGCCGACGGATCATGGAGCACCTCCTGGCGGGGCATGAACAGAACCCCGTACCCTCTATTGTAACAACCACCCCTCCCTCCCGCAAGAGAACCCCTTCCGCTTCGCGCCCCGGCATCCGAATAAAGGAATACCGCCCCTCAGCGACGCGAAAGCACGAAGCCCGCCAGATAGGTCTTCAGCTGTGCTCTGTGCCTTGATATCGAAAAAAGTGGCGCTCGATACAGGAACCGGTCCGCAGATGACGCAGGTGGCACGGATGAAAACCGGGAACTCGTCATCACCGGCGCGCCGACCTGGTCGCTGCGGGGTCAGGGAGCCTCAAAGGAGACGATGTCCCCCTCGCGGGCCTCGACGCCGGCCGCAGCCTCGACAAGAGCGCCGTCAGGCTGCACATCCGTCACCCGGACGGTGCCCCGGTCCTGTTTCGCCGACCAGACGACAACCCCGGCCTTGTTGCGGATCTCCCGGACGCTGTACAGGACGCCGGTGCGGCCGACCGCGAGGCCGCTCGAAGTGCCCATGTCGATGACGATCCCGTCCGGACTCGCCGCCTGGACCCGGGCTTCAAGCCGGAACAAGCCGTTGAGTTTCGGAACGACCCGGTCGAGGGCTTTCTGGGTCGCACGGCCGATCATCGAAGCGTCGAACTCGGAAGAGCCGAGCTTCAGGACAGCCCCGAGGGCCCGCTCGAGATCCCCGGCCAGGAGGACCGCACCGGTCTTGTCGTGACGCGCCTCGGCATTGTCGGAAAAGATCAGCCGGCCGTTCTTCAGATCGATCACCTCGATGCTGAGCCGGACGTAGGCCGTCACCTTGGTGTGCATGAAGCCCCCGGCCAGCTTTGTGAGAGTCCCCAGCCCCGTGTCGCGCTTGAAATGGCCGAAATCCAGCACCTTGCCGCGCAGGATGTAATCCGCGCCCTGAAATCCGCCTTTTGCGGGGAAACTCGACACATCGAAAAACCCGTCGTCGGACAACTTCAGCTCCCCCTTCATCGCATCGAGCTCTTCGCGCTCGACGATGATCACCTTGCCCGACTGCATCAGCCGCTGTTTCAGAAGCTGCGCCAGCCCGGCCCCCAGCGGATAGTTCGCCGCGAAGCCCGGGGGATTGACGAAGGGAAGCACGGCAAGCCTGGGCCGCGCCAGGGTCTCCGCCGGCTGAATTAGGGACAGGACGAACATGCACACGATTCCAAGCGCGATTCTGATTCGCATTTTCATGATTCCTCTCGTGAAAGGGTTTTCCGGAGCAGCCACCGGGGCCGGCCGGGGCCGAAATGATCGGGCATCAGTGCGACGCGCTCACAACCAAGGCGGTCGAGATACAGATGCAGCGCCGCTTCATTCTGCGGATCACACGTCAGTTCCAGATACGTCACCCCGCGGGCGGCCAGGTCACCGAGCAGCTCGCGCATCAGCGCAAGGCCGATTCCGCGACGATGCCAGGCCGAAGTGACGGCCAGGCTGAACAGGAAGGCCCCCGGCCCGCCGAGCATTCCCAGTATGATGGCTTCCCCGACGATTCCTCCGCGATCAGCCCGGGCAACCCAGACCGCCCCCGTTCTCGCCATCAGGGCAAGATTTGGCGCCGTCTGGGCATCTCCAGGAAAAGCCTCCCCTTCGAGCGCCGCGACAGCCTGCAGGCCGGCCCAGTCGTCCGGCCCGAGCCGCTCCACGCGGAACGTAGAAAAGGATTCGGGCTGCATCAGACTTCGAGAAATCCGACCGACGACGGGCCGACCCGTCCGCCCGTCTCGGATGCATACCGTCCGAAGCCGCTTTCCCCAAGCACATAGACGCCATCCCCGGCATTGCAGGGAAGCAGCTGGAGAACACGGTCTGGGAAGGACGAGCGGATGGTCATGCGGCCGTCGGCACCAAGCAGAATCAGCTCGTCGATCCCGTTGGCCAGCACGATTCCGCGGGAGTGCAGGCTCATGGACCGGACACCGGCCGGAATGGCAATCCGGGTGCGGGTTCCGGCACGGGTCCGCAGGATCGTCACATCGCCGCTCCCCGCATGGCCGATGAAGATCGCTCCCTCGAGCGGGTGAAATACGACATGTTCCGCCCCCCCCTGAATCGCCAGCCGCCGGTCGAGCTCGGCCCGTTCGTTCACCATGAGAACATGCTCCGCCGTTCCGACGATCAGATGGCCGCCGGCCGCATCCATGCGGTGAAACAGCGGTTCGGCGCCGGTTTCGACCCTGCCCGTCGGGTTGCCATCGGGATCGACGACCAGCACGGAGCCTGCGCCGACCAGCCAGGCATGCCGGCCGGAGCCATGGATCGCGGTTATCGGCCCGCCGGTATCGATCGCGCGGGTGAACTGGCCGGCATGGCGGTAGTACCGCACCTGGCCGTTCTCCGCAAGCAACAGCACCGCGCCGGTCGCGAACACATGAACAGCCCGGAACGCCCCGAAAAACCGGCAGACTTCGTTCCCATCGGCCTTGAAGCCGATCACCCCACCCTTTCCGACGGCCAGGGCGACATCTGCCTCGGGCGAGACGGCGATATCCGCGATTCCGGCCGATGGCAGCCGGGCATTCCAGATATCATCACCGGCATCGTTGAGACACCGGATCGTGTCGCGGCCATCCCATACCAAGGCATATTCAACCTGGTCAGCACCCAGCCATGTTTTCGCAGCAGGCCTCGCTCCGGCCGCCAGCCGGCCACCCAGCTCCGTCAGCCACACTTTGCGGAAGGCCGCCATTCCGGCGGATTCGACAGGCGGAGGGGGCTCGACATCCAAAAATTCCAGGCGGCTCAAGTCCTGGGATGCCGTGGAAACCAGGCAGCCCACCCGTCCCTCCGGCGTCGCGTACCAGACGGTCTGGCCATCGGAGGTCAGCCTCGCACGCAGAATCGGGCCAGGGAAGCGGTATTCCCAGGCAGGCTGTCCCTCCGCGTCGAGGATGCTCAGCAGGCCGTCTTTTGAATATAATAAAGTATATTTCGTTTCATCCGCCCACGAGACCCCCGAGAAATCCGTGCTCAGCTTACCCCGCCAGATGCCGAAACTCTTCACGCAATTGATGCAGAAAATCCCCCGGCCGCGGTCAAGCGCGACCGTGATCTGGCCGTCGGCGCTGACAGCGAGATCCTGGAGGGGGTCGAGGCCCATGAATGCATCATAGGGGTGCCCCTCGGGGCCGACAGCCTGGAGACCCTCCCCGCGCTCGTCGAGACACGCGAAGGCAACCGTGCGCCCCGCGGCTGAAATGTCGAGAGCCGCCGGCACCTTGAGCAGATTCCGGTAGGTCCAGCGCACCCGCCCCTGACGGTCGGTCAAGACGACGGTGGGCTCACGCGTTACCAGAACGACGCTCTGCCCGTCGGCGCTGATGAGCCCGTAGAGAGCTGGCGCCGGCCGCTTCTTCCACTGGATCTGGCCTTTCGCATCAATCAGCAGGGTATTTCCAGCCTCATCGACGGCAAGCACATCGAGCGTGTCCGCGAGACTGATCGTGCGGATGCCACCACCGACAGCCATCTTCCAGAGTTCCTGCCCGGTGTGGTCGAGAAGGACGATCTGGCCCGCCGCCGTCAGCACGGCGATCGCCTTCCGCCCGCTCGTCGCCTGCATCATGCGCAGGGGACCAAGCTGTTTCTGCCACAACTCCTGGTATCCCGCACGTCCGGCCGCGCTCTGCATCGGTGTCTCAGCCCCCTCCTCCGTCATCTTGCCCCTCCCACAGTTTAGCCCCGTTCGCCTTCCGGGGCAACCTGATAAGCGATCTGATCGTCCACCCGGGCGGGCTGGTATGGTCTCCAGACGTGCTATACTCGACGATGACAGGCAACACACGCGCGCGATCATCGACGAATCGCCGCACACAGGGAGGGATGATCATGCGTTCCAGAATGCATTCGACTGTGGCACGTCTCACAAGGCTCGCAGGGACGCTGCTGATCCTGCTCACAGCCATGCCGACGATGGCCGCGACCGACTACCGGATCTCGATGGTGAACGGAACATGGCTGATGAACATCACGACGGTCCTTATCCAGGGTGAGATCAACGGCAAAACCGAGATTCTCTGCCTTCCCAAAGTCGAGTTCGCATCGGATATCGATCGCGACGAACTCCGCAAGCGCCTGAAGGACGGCATCAAAAAGCAGGAGGTCGTGTTCCATGTGTATCACGACGATCTGAACCGGCCGATCAGGTCGGGGAACGTGCTGTTCGCGTCAGACATCTTCCTCAAATCGCTGAAAATGAGCTACTTCACCGCACTGCGCAGTTGGGGATACCGGTTCAAGGTCAGCCGGCAGCCACCGTTCGAGGACCGCACCTACGTCCAGGACGTGCAGTCCCAGGGGTTTCTGGTGATATCCGCGGATATGAAGAGTTCCCAGAAGACGGGGGACACCGCCGGTGCCGCCGTCCAGCCGGGACAGAACCCGGTCGCGGCCGGGGGAAGCAGCGGCGGCTCGATGTCGATCGCGCACCTGCTGCCCGCCGGATATCTGCCGCCGGATGTGCGCCGGATGAAAAAGGAGCTTGACCGGAAGCTGAAAGAGATCAAATCACGGCCGTTCAAAGCCGAGGAAATCAGCGTCGATCCCGTCCGCTGGGCAGGCGGTCGCATGGGAATCCTTCGCCCGGACGGCACGGCGACGGCCTGTATGATCGAGGGGCGCACGGCGACGGTCAGGCTTCCCACCCCCGGCACCACCGGCTGGCTCAAACCGAATCTCGCGGCCGCGCTGGCATCCCAGCCGTGCGAGTTCATCCTGCAGCGCGACGTGAATGGGCATGAGATCACCCGGGACGGCGCGCTCGTTCTGGCGGACCTGTACCTGACCGAGACCGGCCTGACCTGGAACGACTGGCTTCAGAGCCAGGGCCTTCCTGCCGCCATTCCCGCCACCGATCCAACGTTTGCGACAGGCCCCATCAGGCTCACCAAGCTCGTCAGAAACGGCACCTGGCAAGGTCTCAAGGCACCCGCCCTGTGCGCGATCACGTTCACCGAGCCATCTTCCCCGGGAACCGCTCCGGCCGAAGTCATGCGCATTTCGCCAGCCGAAAAGCCGTTCGGGGATTTCCGTGCCTTTGCCTCCCGGCTGGCCGTCACCGCCCCGCTTCAGACCGCCGTCAACGTCACCCTGCTGGTATGTCCCGACGGCTCGGTGTATCAGGAAATGGGCCAGAAGCGCGCCCATCGCATCTACTTCCCCGGCAAGCAGTCGACGCTGATGATGCTGATGAATGCCGCAGCAAAGCCCTGACACAAGAAATTATCCCCGGATCGGCACCGGCCCCTTGTCGACCCCCATCACGATTCTTATAATTGGTACAATCTTGATTCGAGAATTCAATTCTGATGCGAGGTGCCAGTATGAATACCATCGCCTTGGGCCGGAATAAACCGATCCACGTCGTGCTTATCCTCTCGATCCTCTGCTCCTTCTTCATTCTCCCGACGCCGGCAAAGGCAGGGGTTCTGTCGAAGGTCTGGTCGACCCTCCGACCGATCACAAAGGTTGCCGGCCACGTTGGCGGCGCCGTCGCCGGAGCAATGATGGCTTCCGCCATCGTTCCGCCTCTCGGTATGATCGCAGGCGGTGTCGCGGGCTGGATCGTCGGCGGCATGATCGCTGATTATGGCAGCCAGAGCCTCTCGAATCTCGCCGGAGTTGCGGCAGGTGTTGCCGGCGCTATCGCCCTCGGGCCGAGCGCGATTGGCATCGCCGGCGGCTTCATCATCGGCGGCCTGCTCGGCAAGCTCGCGTTCAGCCTCGTGAAGAAAGCGGACCAGGCCGTGACGGGCGGCGTCGTGTTCAACAAGGCCCAGTCAGTTTATTCCAGCGCCAACTCGCAGCCTCTGGCGCCGGTCACCGATGTCAGCGTCAGCTCGGTGAAATCCTCGATCAACACCTCCATCAACAACGCGACCACCAAGGTGCAGAACACCGCCGACACTCTCCAGGACAAGGCGCGGGCCGCCAAGGAAAACCTGATCCGGGCCGCCCAGGAAAAGTATGAAAAGGCGTGCCGGACCTACCAGGAACTCGCCGAGAAGGCCGAAAAGTCCGAACTCGTCGTGAAGGCCAAGAAGGCCATGGACACCGCCAAGTCCGAACTCCAGGAGCTGTTCCGCAAGTAACGTTTCCCAAACCAAGACCGGGGCCGAAGATTCCTCTTCGGCCCCGGTTTTTCTTTTCCGATTGTCAGGAATACGCCAGGTTCAGCCCTTCCTCCATCGCGGTCCAGAGGGTGTCGACGCCTTCGAGGCCGACGGACCAGCGCACCAGGCCCTGAGTAATCCCGCGGGCCAGCCGGTCCGCCTCGGGAATGCCGGAATGAGTCATCGAGGCCGGGTGCTGGATATAGCTGATCGCGCTTCCAAGACTGACCGCCAGCTCCATCGGAGTCGTATAGTCAGCAAAATAATTCATCAGCTTTTGGGCAGGCTCGAACCCATTCTCGAGCTCGAAGCTGATCATGCCGCCGAACTTGCGCATCTGCCGTTTCGCCAGGGCGTGATGCGGGTGGGACACAAGGCCGGGATACCAGACCCGGGCGACGCGCGGATGCGCTTCTAGTCGGCGCGCCAGTTCCTGGGCCGAGTCGCAGATCTGTTCCATACGAACCGCTATCGTCTGGAGGCCCTGCGCGTTCAGCCACGAGTCGAAGGGGCTTGGTGTCGGCCCGTGATCCTTGTAAACCGGGAACAGATGCTCCCCCATGAAATTCCAGGGCCCGATCACCACGCCGGCGATCGAGGTCGAATGACCGTTCACATACTTGGTGAGGCTCTGGATCACAATATCCGCACCGAGCCGGAACGGCTGCTGCAGATAGGGCGTCGCGAATGTGTTGTCGACGACGAGCGGAATCCGGCGGGCCTCGGCGAGTTTCGAGATCGCCGAGATATCCGAGATATGCAGAGTCGGATTGTCAGGCGTTTCCAGATACACCATCGCTGCGTTCGGGCACTGGGCCAGCGCGGTCTCGACCTGGGCAATGTCGCTGGTGTCAACGAAACGAGTTTTGATCCCGAACTTCTCGAGCGACCGGAAGAAGCTGTCGGTGCAGCCGTAGACACTCCCGGAGATGATCTCCGACCCCGTCTTCACGAGAGCGAAGGTGGTGCAGGCGATCGCGGCCATGCCCGAGGCGCAGACCAGCGAGGCAATCGTGGGCTTCCGCTCGTCGGCGGCGAGCGCCGCGTCGATCAGGTGCTGGCAGTCGAGCCGGAACAGCACCTTTTCCAGATACTCGGTCGTGGGGTTCCCGAGCCGGGTGTAAATGCGTGCGAACGGTTTCTCGCCGCTCTTGGACTCACCGAGAAACCGCTCGGCACCATCCTTCACGTTGCGAAAGCTGAACGTCGACTTCTGCACGATGTTCGGCAGACCAATGCCGACAGCGATCGAGGAAAACCGGTCCTCCGAAAGGAATGGTTCGCTCGTGCGGGCATACCTGTTCTTCCGCTCGAGCCAGCCGTCATACCAGGGGTGGATCGACATGCGCATACTCCTTTCCTTGCCAGTCAGGCTTGCTCTCTTCGGCCAGTCTACCCGCTTTTCCCCACGCCGGTCAACGCTCGACGACCTACCCGGCCCCAGACAGCGTCGAGATGCGGTCCTCATTTACGTCATGCCGGAACTCATCCATGGTATCTGCGCAATCTGCGGATGATCCCGTTCTGCAGATGCATTCGATTTCGCTGGAAAAACGTAGTGTGACAGCGTATGATGCGGAACATGAAAGATTGCTGGAACGTATCGCGCATGGAGTGACGGGTATGCTAAACAGCCGGGAGTTCGATGCTCGGTTTTTCCTCGCCGATCTGATCGGTGCCGAAGTCCGTTCTCCGGCAGGTCTGCCATTTGGCCGCATCGTTGATTTCACCCTCCTTCTCGGCGAAAAATATCCTCGTCTCTCGCATATTGTGATCGAAAGCCCGTCGGGCGAGCGGCGTCTTGTGCGGCGCGACCAGTTTTCCTGCTTCCAGCCGGCCAATCTCGAACTCGACGCTGTCGGAGACCAGCTCCCGCTGCTGTCCGACATCCCTGACTCCGTGCTCGTCCGCAATATCTGGGACAAGCAGATCGTCGACACGTCGGATGCACGCGTCGTGCGGGTCAACGACCTACAGATCGCCGAAATCAAGGGAGAGCTGCGACTGCTGGGCGTCGACGTGGGCTTCCGGGGCCTGCTCCGCCGGCTCGGTTTCGAGCGGGTCCTCTGTCCGCTGATCGAGCGGTTTTCCGGCCCTCTCAAGAACGAGATCATCGGCTGGGACATCGTCGAAAGCGTTCCGACGAACTTCACCCACCTGAAACTCGCCGTTTCCTCGGAGAAGATCCGCGAGCTGCATCCGGCCGATCTCGCCGATATCCTCGACGATCTGAGCGTCCAGGAGGGTCTATCGCTGCTCACGGGCCTCGACACCGAAACGGCGGCCGAGACGCTCGCCGAGGCCGAAGCCGAAACACAGGCACAGATCATTGCCGAGATGCCGTCCGAGCGGGCCTCGGACATTCTCGAAGAGATGGAGCCGGACGAGGCCGTCGACATCCTCCAGGACCTTGAGGAGGACAAGGCCGCCGAAATCCTATCCCACATGGATGCCGAGGAAGCCAACGACGTGCGCGAGCTTCTCAAGCACCCCGAGAACACCGCGGGCGGTCTGATGAGCGTCGGGTTTGCAACGATTTTCGAGGAGTTCACGGTCGAAGAGGCGTTCAAGCACCTCCGGCTCATGGCGGTCGATCTCGAGATCATCTACTACCTGTACGTCGTGAACAAGCATGACAAGCTGCTGGGTGTCGTCTCGATCCGCGACCTGCTGGTCGCGAACCCCTCGAGCCGCGTTCCCGAGATCATGAACGACAAGCTGATCTTCGTCACGCCCGACACCCCCCAGGAGGAAGTCGCAGCCCTGATTTCGAAATACGACCTGCTCGCGCTGCCGGTTCTTGACGAAGATGGCGGCATGGCAGGCGTGGTCACAGTCGATGACGTTATCGAGCTGCTGCTCGACAACATGCCCCGCATGTGGAAGCGGCGCGCCCTGACGAGCTGAGGACCGGACGATGCCACACAGATTCCTCGCCTTCGCCCGTGCCCGGCGCCGCCTGCTCGCGCTTCTCGCCGTCGTCGGCCCCGGCCTGATCACTGCCACCGTCGACAACGACTCGGGCGGCATCGCCACATACTCACTCGCCGGCGCGCTGTATGGGTTTGACCTGCTCTGGACGCTGATACCGATCACCATCCTGCTGATCATCACGATGGAAATGAGCGCACGGCTCGGCGCCGCGACCGGCCAGGGCCTCGCTGACCTCCTCCGGGAGCGCTTCGGAGTGAAGGTCACGTTCTGGATGCTGCTGACCGTCCTGCTGGCGAACTACGGCACCATCATCAGCGAGTTCGCAGGAATAGCGAGTTCTATAGAAATCTGTGGCAGCGCCTCCGGGTATCCAGAGGTGTTCGTCTGGCTCAAATATCTGCTGGTGCCGCTGCTGACCTACGGCATCTGGAAACTGATCACCGAGTATGATTACAAGAAGATCGAGAAGTTTTTCCTTATTTCGATCCTGTTCTACGTTGCCTACCCGATCTCCGCCTACCTGGCCAAGCCCGACTGGGCGAGTGCGTTGAAGGCGCTTGTCATTCCCGCCTGGCGGTTCGATGCCGGGTATTTTTTCACGATGATCGGCGTCATCGGCACCACAATCACACCCTGGATGCAGTTCTATCTCCAGTCGACTCTGATCGAGAAGGGCATCACACTCAAGGATTACGACGACGCGAAGTGGGAAGTGGGCCTTGGTTGTATAACAACCGATGTCATATCCTTCTTCATCATCGTCGCCTGCGCCGTCACGCTGAACTTCACCCCGGGAATGCCCCCCGTCTCGGGGATCGAGGATGTCGGCAAAGCCCTCATCCCGCTCGCCGGCGGGTATGCCGGCTACCTGTTCGCCCTCGGATTGTTCAACGCCTCGCTGTTCGGAGCGGCAATTCTGCCCCTTTCGACGGCGTTCGCGATCTGTGAAGGCATGGGCTGGGAACGGGGCATGAACAAGACCTACGACGAGGCACCCTGGTTCTACTGGATCTTCACCTCGCTGCTCATCACCGGTGCCGTGATCGTGCTGGTGCCGGGCATCAGTTTCCTGTATCTCGCCGTGATGCGGGTTTCCCAGGTCGCCCAGGGTCTCATTCTGCCGCCGTTCCTGTATTTCCTCGTGAAGCTCGGTGACGACCGCACTCTGCTGGGCGAGTATGCCAATCCTCCTTGGCTCAGCCGTCTCTCATGGGCCAGCTTCTATATCCTGACCGTCATCGATATTCTGCTGCTTGGCGCCACGCTGAAAGAACTGGTTTTGTAGGATTCCCCGCATGCAACACGAGGGCGGTTCCCATGAACCGCCCTCGTGTGTTCTTCCGGACCGCTTTACTGATGAAGCTTGATGGGTGACCCACTCTGGAAACCGCAGATATCCGCGCTGGTCACGGAGCAGACAAGGGCATCCGTCTCGTCGAGAGCGCAGTTCCATGTTTCGACACGTCGCTGGTTCGAATTGTACAGTTCGAATGAGAACCGGCCTTCGGTCGTGATGGTGGCCGTGAATGCGCGTTTTCCGCTGATCGGAATGCCGCCGCCGCTGTTCTCGACGGTGCTCGATACGATCTGCACGTCGAGATACCCAGTCAGGACATTTTTCTCGCGAGTCGCTTTCAGGGTCAGGTTCACCGAAGCCTTATGCCCCACCGAGCCGGTCGGCGTCGGTGTATACAAGGTGCCGGCGCCCGTCCAGGTGCCGGACATGTCGTTTCCGGTGAACTTCGAGATATCCGTCAGGCGGTAGGTGTTGCGATAGGTGGTCAGCTCACCATCGAGGTTCGATTTGAACACATCCGGCGTCATGCCGTCGGCCTTCACCCACTCGGTCAGTTTGGTGGCAAGGGGCAAATAGTATTCCTCGAGAATGTCGTAATCCTGAATATCCGATACTCTATTGTATGCCCCAAACGTCTCATACAGGAGGGCTTTGGCCGTTGAGGTCAGATCAACCGTACCCATGTTCATCTGGCTGCCCGAGTAGGGTTTCGTCGCCCGCAGCGTCAGGCTGGCCAGATCGAACCGGACTTCGTAGGCCCCGTGAGGTTCGAGGCCCGAGACCTTGAACATGCTGGTGCCGGTGTCAAGGCTGAAGGAAACACCCTTTCCGTTGACCAGACAGGTCCCCTTAGAGACGAAATCGGCCAGGAGAGGGGTGTTGTACCCGGAACGGACCACCCCGCGCCGCGACTGGCCCAGCATGGCGGGGGCCACAGCAGGCGGCTGCAGATACCCGTAGAGCGTCGTTTTCGCCGTCGGGGCACTGCTCGAGGAGTCGTTCATCTCACATCCGACGAGCAGGGGAAGAGCGCACAAGAGTGCACACAGCAGACGTTTCATCGATGGGTACCTCCTGCCGGGAAGAATCCGTTCCAGTTTTCCCGAAGTCTACCAGTTCCGCCGGAACCGTACAAGCCCCCGTTCCGGCTCCCCATGACGACAGCCATATCAGCTCCACTACGGCGAAATCATGAAGGTCACAACGCACAGAGATCTCGCAGAAAAGGCATAGAAGCTCTGCGAGATCTCCGGGATTCCTTATCCTGAGAACAGAACCGGGGCTATTTGTTGAAGGTTTTCTCCGTCACCGGCAGCATGTAATCGAACCGCGCATCCTTTGGAAGCGGCTGTTTCCAGAGCCCCTTCTCGATCAGGCGGTTGAGCTGACGGCCGAAAATAGCTCCATAGCGGTTGATATAGTCTTCCTGGCGATCCCGGCCCTCGAGGAACAGGGAGCCGAAACTCTCGATCTCGGCGACGGCACGGGCGACGAACGGGGCCCGGATCAGGCCATACATGCCGATCCCGAAAAAATGGTACCAGGCCCCGTAATTGTCGCCCAGCGGCTGGGAGTCGTGCCGGATATAGGCCAGCTTTCGCTGCAGCGGCGAATCTCCGCGATCGACACGATACGGATCGCTCGCAAGCACGTTTTCGGCGGTCAGCATCGTCAGATACATGTTTCCGCCGTTCAGCAGATAACTCTCGCGAAACAGGTCATGGAGCTGAACCCCGCGGTCGGGATAACTCATCAGCCGGCGCTCGAGATCGAGCTCATGGCCCGTGACGGCATATCGTGACGTCCAGCCGCAGGCGAGCAGCAGGAACACCTTCGAGCGCATGAACAGCAGCGTCGGAAACTCCTTCTGCTTCCCGATGATGAACCGGCCGACGCGGTGCCAGAACCCGTACCACAAATATCGCTTGGCCTCGGGGGACCAGTCGTGTTCCTCTCCCATCACCGGCGTGATGGCCGGGTACTGTTCGAGGATAACGCGGTGGATCGCGTTAATCAGGCGCGGGATATGGATCGGCTTCGTCCGGCCGATCTTCAGGCTCGCTTCTTCCGTGCCCGTCTTCTGCGCCGTCTCGATCATCTCGAGTTCGCGCTCCTTCTCGATCTCGGCCTGGGGATACGACCCGCCGACGAGCGTTTTCAGCAGTTTCCAGGGGATCTGGTCGAGTTTGCGGATCAGATACGCGTCGCCCCGCGGATCGACCATCTGAAGACCGGTCTGCTGATAATGCTCACCGTTCGAGCGTTTCAGCCAGTCCTTGAACTCGCCAGCCGAAACAGGCGTGAATCCACTCATGATGCCGATCAAAACCAGAATCGCAAGACGATTCAAGCGCATCGCTCCCTGCCCCTTCGATAATTTCTTATCATTATATCCGGAAATACCCGTTCCCGGAGTACCCTCCCCCTCCTACCCCCAGCCCGGAGTGAACAGCAAGCGTGGGACAGGATACCGATCCACAGATGTCACAGATGACGCAGATTCCATTGAACAGAAATGAAAAATAGAGCGCTGTCATCCGAGCAATCTGCGCATGACCTCCGGCCGGCAAAGTTCCAGGTGAAATGAGGTTTGAGAGGGCTTGTTCTGCCTGTCAGCGATCAGCGGAGGGAGGAACGACCGCGGGCTGCTCGGCAAGCAGGATGGGACCGGAGGCACCCCAGGCGTGCATCGGTGTCATCAGTCCCTCATGAGGCCCCGGCATGAGCCTCGTGTCGGTCGGATAGCCGAACTTCATGAAGAAATCCGGCGTGCCGCCGGGAAGTTCGTCACAGGTTGCCCGGATCGTGATTTCTGGCCGCGAGGCCAGCAGAACATGCACTTCACCCGCATAATAGGTGTCCCTTGCCGAATCCTCGTAGAATTCGCGATGGAAACAGCCCTCCAGTTGCCTGGGCTGGGCCGCCGGCACCCTGAGCAGCGGCACATAGAGGAAATTGCGCAAGATCCACTCCCCGTCCGCCTCGATCATGAAAAGCACCGGCTTCCTCCAGGCCCACCAGAAGCCGACAACGAAAGGTCCATAGAGGACCGCCAGGCACAGCAGCGTCGGCACAAGCCGGTAGCCCTTTTCATGAGCCGGATCCTGCGTCTCTTTCATGGTCGGGAACAGCAGAGGGCGCAGGATCTGGCCGGCGATGAGCCAGCCGAGAAATATCAGGAAGAACAGAATGATCCCTGCGATCGCGATCGCCCCGAAATCGAAGATCCGGATTTTCTCGAACACGTTCTTCCTTCTCCTACGATCCCTGATCCCTCTCGAGCAGCAGCACGGTGTAATCGTCCGGCTGCGGCTGCCCCGTTAGAAACGAGGGATGATGGTCAAGGATATCCGCACACGCCTCGGTGATCGGGATCAGAGGCCGAGTTCCAAGATACGTCTGGAGAGCGGCGATCTTCATCTCGCTTTCTTCGCCTTCCCCGAGCGATTCATACAGACCGTCGGTGTAGAACATCCAGCGGTCGCCGGGAAGGATGTCCACCGGGGTCCCAGGATTCGTCGCCTGCTTCCTGACCCCCAGCGGAGGCGCGATGATACAGCGATGCTGCGACCAGGTGCCATCCAGGGCTCTCCGGAAGGGGAAGACGTGGCCGCGGTGGTAGATCACGGACTCGTGCTTCACCGTATCGATGACGGTGAACTGGGCGGTCACCATGAGGCGACGCTCCTGGCTGTTCATCAGGGTGTCGTTGATCGTATTCACCAGGGCCTCGATCGAGAACCCTTCCTTCGCGCGCTGCAGGACGGAGGTCTTCACGATCGTCATACCCAGGGCTGCCGGAACGCCGTGGCCCATGACATCGGCAATCAATACGATAAGGTATTTATTATCGACGATGAAGTAATCGAAGTAATCGCCGCCGAGCTGGGTCGCCGGCCGGGAGTTGCCGAAGACGCGGTATCCGTTGAGTTCGAGGGGCTTTTTGGGCAGGAAACTGGCCTGAACCTGCCGGGCCAGCGAGACTTCGCGGGCCATCTCATACAGGCGGGCGTTTTCGAGTGCCGTTCCCGAAATGCCGAGAAGCGTCGTCCAGAAATACTCGCTCTGCCAGGCCGGCCCGCCCGCCGGTGGCTCGTGGAGACACACGGCGCCCCAGCACCGGCTGCCCACGAGCAGGGGGAGATACGTCGTATACAGGTGGGAACCTTTCAGCGTGACCTGGCGCTTTTCCTCGAAGACGAGTTTCAGCCTCTCAGCCAGTTCGCTTCTATATTCCTGAATATACAATTCCCCGCGGGCTCCCGCCACCTGGCCGAGGGGCTGGGCCTGGCCCGTCTGGGGCTCGAAGTAGACGAGCAGTCCCGCATCCGCGCGCCACAGCTCGCAGAACTTTCCGATCACCTCGGTCGAGAGGACATTCATCTCGAGGATCGCCGGGAACCGGCTGCCCGCCGCATGCAAGGCCATCAGCTCCCGGACCTGCTGGTCAAGCCGGATGTTCTGGTCGGTGAGGATCGCGTTCGCGTGGCGGAGATTCGCGATCAGCTGGGCAAACCGCACGATCACATAGGCGAGGACGGACATCAGGAGCGGGAGGGTCATCGGCAGGATCAGCCCCTGGCGGAAAAACACCAGGTAACAGAGCCCCGTATACCCGCCAAGGATCACGGTCAGAACGGCCGTCGAAGCGAGGAACGCCCCTTCCCAGCACAGAATGCCCCACGTCACCAGCGCGAACAGGCCGATAATGCCCGTCTGCGTCGGGATCGACGGGGCCCGGAGCATGTTCGAGGCCAAGATGTTCTCGAGCAAGTTCGCGTGGGCGATCACCCCGGGTTTGAGACCATGCGGGGTCAGTTGGAGATCGCCGAGCCCAACGGCCGACGGCCCCACGAACACGACGGCATCCCGAAACATCGCCGGATCGTAGTTTCCCTCCACCACGTCCGCGAAGGTGACCGTCGCGAAAGGCTCCTTCAGACGTTCTCCGAGATAGTTGATGTAAACGGCCTTGCCGGTCGCCGCATGCCAGGAGTTCTTGACAGGCTTCCAGGGCGGAAGATCGATGAGGGGAATCTGACGCCCGCCGATCGAGACACCCCGGTCCCCGATCTCGGCTTTGCTTCCCAGCAGCAGCTCGGCCACCGCCAGCGGGAAGTTCGGGATCCATCGGTCCTCATACCGATGGGCAAGAAACGTCTTCTGGATGACTCCGTCCGGATTCAAGTAATCGAAATCGGCATTGATATATCCGAAACCTGCCGCGACATCCGCCAGTCCCTTGAAGGGGGGGCGCACCTCTTCGATCAGCGCGGGAGGCGAAGCCGGATCCTCGAACACCTGGAGCTCCGAAAACACGAGCGGGAACACCACGCGGCGAAATCTTGCGCAGCTGTCGATGAATGCGCGATCGCCGGCCGGATCTCCCGTGGAGACATCTTCAAATATGATATCGAATGCAACAACCTTTGCCCCGGCCGAGGCCAGCCGGTCGAGGGCGTTCGCATACAGCAATCTCGACAGAGGCCAGCTGCCGAGGCGAGTCAGGCACTCGTCCGTCAGGAGAATCAGGGCGATTTTTGCCTTCGCCTGCTGCGTCGGCCGAGCCCGATACCGCCAGTCCAGCGTCCGGTTCTCGAGACCGTCGAGGGATCCCGAGAACAGCAGCACCGTGAATGCCACGAAAAACAGAAGGGTGATTCCTGCCTCCAGCAGCCGGAATCGTTTCACCCACGTCGTGGGAGAAGTATCCGGCTGCGTCAATGGCATCGTTCGCGCCCTCCCGTCAGCACGCCAGGTGGATGGCGTTGCAATAGCGGCTCGGCTGATCAACCCGCTCGACGATGAAGCCGGCCTGCGCCGCCTCTTCCCGGATGGCCTCGAGCGATGGAACGTGATCGGCGGGTGGCCCTTTGTCACGCTCGGCCTTCGTCCATTCGACGATGCAGACCCGGCCGCCACCCTTGACGACACGGCGAAGCTCCCTAAGCAGGGCTCCCGGTTTTTCGGCCTCGTGATAGACAAACGCCAGGAGAGCGAAATCCACTGTCCCGCGCTCGAGGGGAAGCTCGTCTTCGGCGGACCGGAGCAGCGTCACATTGGGCAGGGCAAGCTCACGGATCCGGTGCGCGGCACGCTCCAGCATGGCCGGTTCGGTGTCAAGGCCGGTGACCGTACCGGCGCCCCCCGCGAGACGGCTGAGCGCGGGAAGATAGAAGCCGGTTCCGACGCCGACATCCACGAGATGCGCTCCGGCAGGAAGGTTCAGACCAGCAAGAACGACGTCGGGATCGAACACCTTCAGCCGCTCGGGATTGTCGAGCTTGTGGTGATGCTGAGGATCGAACTTGTGACCGGTCATGCCCTTCCCCCTTCGATTCAGCCGAACGCTGCGCGGCGACCGAGAACCCCGCTGATGCCGCGGATCTTTTCCAGAAGCCCCGGAAGGCGTTCGGGCTTGAGTGCCTGGCTGCCGTCGCTGAGGGCATGCTGAGGCTCAGTATGCACCTCAATCATGACGCCATCGGCCCCGGCGGCAATTCCGGCAAGGGCGACGGGCTCGACGAGCCGCCACTGGCCGGTCGCATGGCTGGGATCGACGATGATCGGCAGATGCGACAGCCGCTTCACGGCCGGGACCGCGCTGATGTCGAGATTGAAGCGGGTGTAATTTTCGAATGTCCGGATACCGCGTTCGCACAGCACCACGCTCGTGTTTCCATTTGCCAGGATATACTCGGCAGCCATCAGGAACTCCTTGATCGTCGAGCTCATCCCGCGTTTCAGCAGAACCGGCTTGCGCACGGCACCCAGCGCCTTGAGCAGCCGGTAGTTGGCCATGTTCCGGGTTCCGACCTGGAGCATGTCGGCATGTTCGGCAACGAGGTCGACCTCGTGTACATCGAGCACCTCCGTCACGATCTTGAGCCCCGTTCTCTCCCGAATCCGGCTCAGGATGCGCAACCCTTCCTCCCCGAGGCCCTGGAAGGAGTATGGCGAGGTGCGGGGTTTGAACGCGCCGCCCCTGAACAGCTTGCAGCCCTGGGCTTTGACGGCTTCGGCGATCGCCAGCGCCGTTCCTTCGTCCTCGATGGCACAGGGGCCAGCGATGACCTGGATCTCGTCACCCCCGAAAACGACGTCCCCGCCTACGCGAACGAAGGAGTTCTCGGGCTTGAACTCACGGGAGGCAAGCTGGAACGGCTGCCGGACTGGCATGACACGCTCGACACCGGCCCAAGTCTCGAACGTCGCCTCGACGGCCGGCTGTTCGTCACCCATGACGGCGATAATCGAACGATACTCGTCCTGGAGAAGATGGGCATCAAGCCCCAGCGTTTGTATGTGATCGAGTATTTTATTCTTGTGGTCCGCCGTGGCCCATGGGGCCATCACGATGATCATCGCTGCGTCTCCAGAGTCAGCATAGCGGGGTCATTCCAGTTCGAACCCGTCGGGGGTCATCACCACCGTGCCGTTCGCAATCACCGTATGCACCTGGTTCTGGCCGGCCCGGTATCCGATCGAACGCCACGAGTCGGCGCAGACCAGCGCCAGATCCATCCGGCGGCCGATCTCGATCGCCCCCGTCTCGTCCCCCAGATCGAGGGCATGTGCGGCATGCAGGGTGCCGGCGATCAGGGCTTCCCCGGCCGTCATCCGCAACTGGAGCATCGCCAGGGTCTGAATCATTCCGGCACCAAGGAACTGGCAGCTGCCGGGATTGTGGTCCGATGCGACGGCGACGGGAAGCCCCGCCTCGATCATCGCGCGGGCGTTCGCGTGATGCGGTTCCATGAGATAGGTTGAGGTGCCCGGCAGCAAGGTCGGGATGACCCCCGACCCGGCCAGGCGTTTGATGCCCTTCTTCTCGGTGCAGATGAGGTGATCGGCGCTGACCGCCCCCACCTCGACGGCGAGATCGACCCCGCCGATCACCGTGATCTCATCGGCATGGATCTTCGGCTTGAGGCCGTGTTCGAGGCCTGCCATCAGGATACGCCTCGACTGATCCACATCGAACGCTTTCTTTTCGCAGAAAACATCGTTGAACTCAGCCAGGCGATACTTTGCGACCTGCGGAATCCACTCGCGGCAGATCAGGTCGACGAACTTGTCCGTTTTGTTCCTGAACTCCGGCGGAACGGCGTGCGCCCCCATGAAGGTCGGTACGATGCGGACGGGGAACTCGGCCTGGAGCATCTTGATGACGTTGAGCTGCTTGAGTTCGCTCTCGAGATCAAGTCCATAACCGCTCTTGATCTCGATCGTCGTGGCGCCCCACTCGATCGCCTCCATCAGACGCTCCGAGGCCTCGTCGAACAGCTCGTCCTCGTCCATCTCACGCACGGTTCCGACCGTGTTCATGATTCCCCCGCCTGCCGCCATGATCTCGAGGTAGCTCCTGCCGGCAACCCGCATCTCGAATTCCTGGCTCCGGTCGCCTCCGTAGACGAGATGCGTGTGAGAATCGACGAAGCCGGGAATCGCGATCAACCCCTCGCCTTCCACGAAGCGGCACTCGGGCAGGATCGTCACTTCCTCGGAAAGCCGGTCGGAAGGACCGATCCAGACGATCATCCCGTCGCACCCGGCGATCGAGACGTGGTGATCCTCGCGGATCTCCCAGCCGACCGGTGTTCCCTTGCCGCAGTAAGGGCGGGGGAATCGGACGGCGCAGTCGAGATGATGGACGACGAGATCGGCAGCCGGCTTCCCGGCTTTGGCGGCGGTGGTGCGGGTCTTCATCGGCGTCAGGCCTTCGGAAGCATCGCGTGGAGCACGCCGTTGATCTTGTTCTCGAGCACGCAGGTCGGCGCGTAGTTCTCGCAGCGCAGGTAGAACTCGGCCGTTTCGAACAGGGCATCCTGCGGCACGAGGCCGATGATCTCGGAGCCGACGATCGGCACGCCCCACCGCTCGGCCTCGGATTTGATCATCTCGAACACCCGGAACAGCGGCGATTTTTTATAGTTAACCATATTCATGGAGATCTGGACGATATTGCGCTCCTTCAACTCGACGCCCATCGCCTTGACAGAGGAGAGGCCACCGGAGATGCCGCGGACGGCCTTGGCGATCCTGTCGGCGATCTTGATATCGGAGGTGCCGATGTTCACGTTGAACGCGATCAGGGGCATGCGGGCACCGACAACCGAGGCGCCGGCACTGGCATGCGGCGCGCACTCACCGAAATCCGGTTTCCACTCGGGCTTCTTCATCTTCTCGGGAAGCCCCTCGAACTCGCCCTTCCGGATCGCCGCGAGGTTCTTGCGGTCGGCCTGCTTCTGGCTTTCCTCGTAGAGGTAGACCGGCACCTTATAGGTCTCGTGGATCATCTTCGCGACCTCGATGCTGAAGGCGATCGTCTCCTCCATCGTGACATCCTGAATCGGGACGAACGGCACGACGTCGACGGCGCCCATGCGCGGGTGCTCGCCCTTGTGGCTGCGCAGGTCGATCTTCTCGAGAGCGCGCCTGTACAGCTCCTTCACGGCGGGCATCAGGCTCTGCCGGTTGCCGATGAAGGTGATGACCGTGCGATTGTGATCCGCATCCGACGAGTAGTCGAGCAGAAAACAGCCGGGCGTCTGTTTGATCGAGTCGACGATGTAATCGACGTTTTCCCTGTTCTGTCCCTCGCTGATATTGATGATGCTTTCAATGATTTCCATTATATACTCTCCATTTTAATATTTATCCCTCGCCCATGTCGTTTGGGCCGCAGGGACGCATCGCACTGCGTCCTGCACGGGATATGAGAATGCCCCATCACAGGCTGGGCATGTCGACGCCGCGGGTCTTCGCGCACTCGACAGCAAGGTCATAGCCGGCATCGGCATGGCGGACGACGCCCATGCCCGGATCGCTGGTCAGGACCCGCCGGATGCGAGCCTCGGCGGCCGGCGTCCCATCTGCCACAATAACCATGCCGGCATGGATCGAGTTACCCATGCCCACGCCTCCGCCATGATGGACACTGACCCAGGTGGCCCCGTTCACGGCATTGATCAGGGCGTTCAGAATCGGCCAGTCGGCGACGGCGTCCGAGCCATCCTTCATCGACTCCGTCTCGCGGAACGGCGAAGCGACGGAGCCGGCATCGAGATGGTCGCGGCCGATGACGATCGGAGCCTTGACCCTGCCAGTGCGGACCAGCTCATTGAACAGCACGCCGGCCTTTTCCCGGTCGCCGTAGCCGAGCCAGCAGATGCGTGACGGCAGGCCCTGGAAATGCACCTGCTTCCCGGCCTTCTCGATCCAGCGTTTCAGGGCGGCATTCTCGGGAAACAGCTTCAACAGCTCGCGGTCCGTCGTGTAGATGTCCTCGGGATCCCCCGAGAGGGCCACCCACCGGAACGGCCCCTTGCCTTCGCAGAACAGCGGCCGGATGTAGGCCGGCACGAAACCGGGGAAGTCGAACGCACGCTTGAGGCCGCGGTCGAGCGCGACGGTGCGGATATTGTTGCCGTAGTCGAACGTGACGGCGCCCTTGTCCATCAGCGCCAGCATCGCCTCGACATGCGTGCGGATCGAATCCTTCGACCGCTCGACGTAGGCGGCTGGATCGCTCTTGCGCAGCTTCGCGGCCTCCTCCAGAGACAAACCAGCCGGTATATATCCATTCAGCGGGTCGTGGGCCGAAGTCTGGTCGGTGAGCACGTCGGGCACAAAGCCCATCTTCACCATCTTCGGCAACACCTCGGCGCAGTTGCCGAGCAGGCCGATCGAGAGAGGCCTCTTCGCCGCCTTCGCCTCATTCGCCTTCGCGATGGCCTCCTCGACCGAGGTGACCATGATGTCACAATACCGGTGGTCGATACGGCGCTGGATACGGGTCGGATCGACCTCCACCGCGATGCAAACGCCGTCGTTCATCGTGACGGCGAGGGGCTGGGCGCCGCCCATGCCGCCGAGGCCTCCGGTGAGGGTGATGGTGCCGGCAAGCGTGCCGCCGAAATGCTTCGTCCCGACCGCCGCGAGCGTCTCATAGGTGCCCTGCAGGATGCCCTGGGTGCCGATGTAGATCCAGGAGCCGGCCGTCATCTGGCCGTACATCATCAGCCCCTTGCGGTCGAGCTCGTGGAAATACTCCCAGTTCGCGAACCGCGGCACGATCATCGAGTTGACCAGCAGCACGCGGGGGGCGTCGGCATGCGAACGGAACACCGCGACGGGCTTTCCGGACTGGACGAGAAGCGTTTCGTCCTCCTTCAGCCGTTTCAGGGTGGCGAGAATCGTGTCGAAGGCGCCCCAGGTGCGAGCAGCCTTGCCGATGCCGCCGTAGACAATCAGCTCTTCGGGCTTCTCGGCAACCTCCGGGTCCAGGTTGTGCTGGATCATCCGGTAGGCGGCCTCGGTGAGCCAGTTCCGGCAAGAGAGCTGCGTGCCGGTCGGCGGGTGGACGGTGCGGGGCTTAGACGAGCTGGACGCGCTTTGCGACATGGTTGACGAGGTCTCCTTTCCACAAAAGCTCCCGGGCCTTCTCCAGATCGGGGGCCTGGAAGCGGTCTTCCTTGAGGGGCGGGATAGCGGTGCGCAGCAGTTCATACGCTGCGGCCGTGCCTTTCCCGAGGGCGAGGGGTTTGATGAACTCGTAGGCCTGGCAGGCGCACAGCCACTCGATGCCGAGCACCTGGGCCGTGTTCGAGAGGATGCGGGCGCCCTTGCGGGCCGCCACGGTCCCCATGCTGACATGGTCTTCCTGGTAGGCCGAGGTGGGAATCGAGTCGACCGAGGCCGGGTGCGCGAGCACCTTGTTCTCGCTTACGATTGAAGCCGCCGTGTACTGCACGATCATGAGCCCCGAGTTCACGCCGGCATCCCCGGCAAGGAATGGCGGAAGCCCGCTGACCAGCGGATTCACCAGGCGATCGACGCGGCGCTCGCTGATATTCGCGAGCTCGGCAATGGCGATGCCGAAGAAATCTGCCGCCAGCGCCATCGGCTGCCCGTGGAAATGGCCTCCCGAGATGACGTTGTCGGCGCTGAGCAGGATCGGGTTGTCGGTCACCGAGTTCAGCTCGATCTCGACCTGCGAGGCGAGGTAGTTGAGCGACTCGCGAGTGGCCCCGTGAACCTGCGGCACGCACCGCAGGCTGTAGGCATCCTGCACTTTCGTGCAGTTCGCATGGCTTTCCCGCACCTCGCTGCCTTCGACGCAGGCCAGCACGTTCGCGGCCGCCTGACGCAGCCCGGCATACGGACGCAGCGCGATAAACTCAGGATTGTAGGGGCTCGTCGAGCCCTTGAGCACTTCGAGGGAAAGGGCCGCAACGATATCGGCCGCCCGCGAGACATCGAGGCCGCGCTGCACGGCAAGACCCAGCACGCCAGTCATGACCGAGGTGCCATTGATGAGGGCAAGACCTTCCTTGGCCTGGAGGGCGATCGGCCGGAGCCCAGCCCGGTCGAGCGCGGGCCCCGAGGGCTGGCGCGTGCCGTCCTCGGCGAGAATCCAGCCCTCGCCCATCAGGACGAGCATGATGTGGGAAAGCGGGGCGAGGTCGCCTGAGCTGCCAACAGAGCCCTGGCGCGGCACCCATGGGGTCACCTGCTCGTTGAGCAGCTTGACAAGAGCATCGACGGCCTCAGGCCGGATACCGCTGACCCCATGCAGGAGCGAGTTGATGCGGATCGCGATCATCGCCCGCACCTCTTCGCGGGAAAAGGGCTCGCCCACCCCGGTTGCATGGCTGCGGATAAGGTTCGTCTGGAGCTTGCCGAGGTCCTCCTTGCTGATGCGGGTGTTGCAGAGATGGCCGAAGCCGGTGGTAATGCCGTAGACGACGCGGTCTTCGGCGATCAGGCGTTCGACGACGGCCCGCGAGGCGTGAACCTTCGCCATCGCTTCGGCGTTGATCACCACCCGCTCTCCATCGGCGATCCGGCGAAGCATATCGAGATTGAGGGTTGTACCGGTGAGTTCGATCATGACCTTTCCTTCACTCGTTCAGTCGTTGTATTCGGGCATCTGTGGACGTGCGGCATGCAGGGCCGCACCGAGAGCTCCGAAGAAGGAGCCTGCGGGGTGCAGTCCCACGGGAAAACCGAGAAGATCGGACAGCTCTCGCGCCAGGGCGGAATTGGCACCGCCTCCGACCAGCAGGGCAGGCGCGCCATAGCCGGTGCGCTGAAGCATGGCATGAAGGCGCTCGGCGACGGCATGGAAAACGCCCCGGGCAAGCTCGGCCCGGCCGGCGCCGTCGGCCAGACGGCCGATGATTTCGGATTCGGCAAAAACGGCACAAGTGCTGGTGAGCGACGCGGGCCGGGTCGCCGATGCCGCAAGCTCTGACAGGCCACTGAGCGGCACCCCAAGGCTGTTCGCCACCAGTTCAAAAAATTTCCCCGTCCCGGCGGCGCATCGGTCGTTCATCTCGAAGTCATCAACCTTGCCGCTCTCGTCGAGATGCATCGCCTTGGCATCCTGGCCACCGATGTCGATCAGGGTTCGCAAGCCGGGAGCAAGGCGTGAGGCGCCAAGCGCGAAAGCGCGGATTTCGGTCAGGGCCGAGCCCCTGCATGCGTCAGCCGCGGGCCGGCGTCCATACCCCGTCGTGCCGATCGGGATGTCCGGCATGCCGCACTCGGTGCGCACCTGATCAACCCAGTCGAGGACCGCCGTCCGGTTCAGGGCCCAGGATTCAAATATTGCGTCCCGGCGAATCCCGGTGTCGTCGACCAGCACCGCCTTGGTGCGCCGCGAACCGAGATCGAGACCGATGACGGGCTTCATGCACGGGCCTCCGCAGGCAGGCAACGAAGCGCGCCATCCTTGCACATGCGTTCACAGACGGTGCAACCCCAGCACAGATCGAGATGGAGTCCGGGAACCGCACGTCCGGCCGGCATCGGCTCGAAAACGGCGGCCGGGCACACCTTCTGGCAGAAGCCGCAGCCGGTACAGCGGACGGCATCAAGAGTGGCCAGGAATCGCGGTTCCCAGACCCCGCCCCCGCGCGTCGGATTCTGCCGTTGCCCCGTTTTCATGGGCCGGATTATACCACAGTCGGCTCACTCCGGCTCGTTTTGGAACCGCGTTCGGGATACCGGTCAATTGCCTTCGCCGAATTCGGCGGTCAGCTTTGCATAGGCATCCTCGAGCAGCTTCAGGGAGAGCTTGCACACATCCCCGATCATGGGGAACCAACGCCGCATCATGCGGATCGCCTGCAGTTTCACCCGCTTTTCATCCTCACAGAGGGAGCGCAGCTCGTTGAAATCCATTTCGAACTTGACGATGATCATCTGAACGATATGCATGAGATAGAGGTTGAAATATTTTCCGAACGTGATGATGCTTCCGCGGGCCTGGGTCAGCTCAACATGGATCCGATCGAGACGTTCCTGTGGAAACCGTTCGAGGAAGTCCTCGAGCTGACGAAATCCCCCATCCTCGAGCTCCATCTCGAAGTCCTGGACCTTCTTTTCGCCGTTTTCGCAGAACTCGATCACTCTCCTGACCGCATCCCGCGTGTCGTTCATCGTCTTCCGGAACCGCTTCCACAGTGTCTGGATCTCCGGCTCGGTCGGGATGTGCATGTCGCGAAAGGTTTTCAGGGCATCGACAGGCCTGGAACAGTATCGTTCTATCGCCTCCTTCAGCCGCATGATTGTCGTTCCCTCGATGAGAGCGCCGCCTTCCGTCGCATTGATACATGTTCCCTTGAACTGGGCCACATCCGTGACAAAGGATTTCCGGAACAGGTTGAAGATTTCGTCGGTGTAGACCCACTCTTCGGTGTTCCCACGAACACGTATCATCTGGTCTTCCTTGATGGAAAGCTTTGTGATCCCGCTGGCCCCCTCGGCATGGGTCTGGTTGACACTTGGGAATGAGCAGTCCTGGCCGACGAGAATGATGGGATTGCACCCCATGGCCTCCAGAATCTTGAAGGCGAGATTCGAGCAGGACGGTCCGGACTGGAGGACGCCCTTTGGCATCTCGAGCCACTCGAAATGGGCAAAGGCGCGATAGACGATAACCGTCGGCCCCTTCCACGTTTCATAGACCTGTGGCATGATCACAGGGGTTCCTGCCAGCCAGATGTCTTTCGTCTGTTCCGCGGAAAACTCCTCGAACAGCTGCGCGACTTCAATGATGCGCTCCAGCGTCGCGACGGCATGTGGCCGGATCCCGTGCCTGAGCAATACCCGAAGGGCCGAGTCGGCACAGATCATGACGCATTTTCCCTCGGCAGCTTTCAGGTCCTCGATGTTCTTGTTGAGGGATGGGCCTGTCGAAACGAGGATGCCGGGAACGTTTTTGAACTTGCCGAACAGCTCCTTCACGCCGGGATTGCGCATGATGACACTGAGGTTCGACATGATGTTCTCGACCCCGATCATCGAATCCTTCGGACAGTTCCCGTAATTGAAGATAATCGTCTGAGCAGCTTCCCGGAAACCTTTGAGCGCGGCAAGATGGTAGGAGCCATGTGCCTTCGCAAGCGCCGGGTGATCGAAGACGACCAGTGTCTTCAGAAACAGTTGGAAGGCGATGCCGGCCTGCTTGATCATGTCGCTCATCACGGCGAACAACTCGCTCTGCGGCACGCCGATCACCCATCGGATCTTGTCCGACTCGAAAAGGTCCGACAGATCGGCATGTCGCACCGCCTGTGTCAGCGCCTGCATCTCCTTTTCGACGACAACGATGTAATAGTTTTCCTTCAGCTGCTCGAGAGCTGCGCGGATGTGGTACCCGAGGCCAAGGCCGAGAATCAGCAGGATCCGGGGGTTGCGGTAGTTCTGGCTCGCAATCTGCTGCTCCGCCTCACGCACGGGGTCATACCGGCTGTGGATCTGGATCGTCGTCTCTCCCGTCTGGATCGCCAGGGTCGGGAGCTTTGACTTCGACGGTTCGATCAGATACCGCAGCGGGCTCGGCTCATCGAGTTCGACGACCTTGGCCAGGACCGGCAGCTTCCGGCGCAGAATCTTCATGTTTTTTGCGTAACAGGTGGATGACGACATGATTTTCTCCCGTTCTATCCGGTATCTCTACCGGGTGGCTCTCCGTTCGCCGGCTTCGGTGCGGAAACGGCGCACCGGCTGGCCCCTGGCCGCCAGATACTCCTTGGCTTCGAGCGGCGTCTGCTGGGTGAAGTGAAACATGCTGGCCGCAGCGACGGCGCTTGCGCCGCCCGTCACGAGGGCTTCGAGGAGGTGTTCGAACGTGCCGGCCCCCCCGCCAGCGATGACGGGGATGCGGACAGCTTCGGAAACGGCTTTCACCAGCTCGAGATCGTAGCCCGTCATGGTGCCGTCTCGTTCGATCGAGGTGAGGAGCAGCTCGCCTGCGCCCCGCCGCTCCGCTTCGATGGCCCATTCGACGGGCCTGATGCCGGTCGCCCGGCTGCCGGAATGGCTGAAACATTCGTATCCGCTCACCGTCCGCCGTGCATCGATACTCACGACAACGCACTGGGAGCCGTACCGGCGGGCGATCGACGAGATCAGGCCGGGATTTGAATATGCCTCACTATTCAATGAAATCTTGTCGGCACCGGCAAGCAGCAGGCGGCCGACCTGCTCGAGGGTCCGGATGCCACCGCCGACCGTGAGCGGGACGAAACACTCGGGCGCTACGTCACGGATCGTCTCGTAATCGGGCTCCCGCCCCTCGATGGTGGCGGCAATATCGAGCAGAAAGAGCTCGTCGACACACCGGAGGTTGTAGACCCTGATCTGCGGCAGGATCGTTCCCGTTCTGCGCCAGCTGTCGAAGCCGACGCCCTTCACGAGCCCGACATCCTTCCACAGCATCACGGGAATCACGCGTTTTTTTAACATCGCTCACGATATCCAATCATGATACGGCCAGGAAGTTCCGCAACAGGGTGAATCCCGCCGGAACGCTTTTCTCGGGGTGAAACTGGACGCCGCAGGCACTCCCCGACCTCACGACCGAGACGAAATCCCCCGCATACGGAGTCGTCCCGATCACGACCGACGGATCGCCCGGCCGCACCGCATAACTGTGAACGAAGTAAAAGTCCGTCTCATCGGGAATGCCGGCAAACAGGGGATCCGGGCACACCTGATGCACCGCGTTCCAGCCAACATGCGGAATCCGCTCGTCGGCGCCGGCAGGCCGGAGCCGCTCGACGACACCGGAGACGAGCCCCAACCCTTCGCTCTCCCCGCCTTCGTCGCCACGATCGGCAAGAAGCTGCATGCCGAGGCAGATCCCCAGGAGGGGGATCCGGTCATTGCGCACGGCCGCTTTCAGCGGTTCCACCCAGCCCCGTTCGCGCAACAGGGACATGCCGTCCGCGAAGGCCCCGACTCCTGGCAGAATCAGGTGGGAAGCCCGGGCGATATCAGCCGGCAGCGCGGAAACGAGGGAATCCCCCCCGCACTCCTCGACCGCCCGCCGCACCGAGGCGAGATTCCCCAGCCCATAATCGATGATCAGGATTTTCACACGGCCCCGCCCTCAGGAAGGATTGTCATACACCAGCTTCGTCAGGTTGCCCTCGCGATCCTTGACGAGGTTGCCATTCCGGTCGCACTGGAACAGCTTCTTGTTCGTGAACCGGTCGCAGATCTTCACGAACTCGTCAACCGAGAGGCCGAGCGGCTGGAGAATCTCGGCAAGAGGCTTTCCGAGATATTCCCACGGGAATTTTCCGTCGTGCCGCTTCACGAGTTCCAGGGCATCCTGGCGTGTCAGACGGCCGCGGCGCAGATGCAGGCAGGCGAGGTCCGTCGCACGCCCGAATCCGAACTTGAGGAATTTGAAGTAATCGTGAATGCCCGTCTGGTGGTTGTCGAGATTCTCGTAGTTCACCATCGACCCCTCGACGGTCCGGTGATACGTCGTGAAACCGAACCCCTGCGAGATCAGCACATTGCTGAAACCATCCCAGGGCAGATAATAGCCGAGGAAGATCCCCGTCACACCAACGCGCGCGAGATCCGCATCCGATGGGTATGTATAGGGGATGAGATGTTTCGATTCGATTCCTTCCATTCCGATCAGATCAGACACCCTGAGCCCCAGGAGGCCGCCGAACTCCTCCAGCCATCGCCGGGTCAGCACATTGTTCTCGGCGGCACCTGCCGGGCCGCCATACTCGTTCTGGGAGTTCTCCCCCCAGATGATCAGCGGCACGCCATACTGGACGGCGGCACGCACCGGGATCGTGAAGATGCTGGCATGCTCGGGCCAGGAAATATCACCCACCTGCGTCAGGCCAATGCGGTTCATGATGGCGCGGGTCTTCCGGTTCGTCGTGAACTCGACGTAGTCAACCCCCAGCCGCTTGATATTCTCGATGTTCTTCCGGCCGATCTCGGACAAGTCACAGGTCGTGGCCGTCACGCACAGCGGGTTCATGCCGAACTGCAGCATCCGGATCACCTGGTAGGTGCTGTCCTTCCCGCCGCTGACGGGAACGATGCAGTCCCAGTTGCTGCCGTCGCGGCACCGGTACCGGTCGAGCACGGTATCCAGCTCGCGGCGGCGCGCTTCCCAGTCGACCTCGCGACGTTTCTCGAAACTGCGGCAGGCATTGCAGACGCCCTGCTCGTCGAGCTTGAGATCCGGCTTGGTATCGGGCATGACACAGCGCGTACAGTATCTCATGGCAACCCCTTCGCGGCAGGCAGATTCAGTGTTTCCGTCAGATGCGCTCGAACAGCCACCAGGTCGTGTCATCCCAGGTCGGCTCGACCCGCTTCCAGAGAAAGCCGTAATCGACGAGCCGCACCCGGTCGCGATGGAGGTCCCAGAACTCCCCTCCGAAATCGCGCTTGAACAGCCGCCCCTGATGGCCCCGATACGCCACCTCGACGGGAACCGGATTGAAATACTCGTTGATCAGGATATACCGGCCCGACGTTTCGTACAACTGCCGGTAGGCAGCCGGCAGATCATCCGGGTTCAGATGGATGAGCACCCCGCAGACGAACGTCAGATCGAACGGCCGGTCCGGCCGGTATTCGAGCATCGATGCATGGACCGCGCGCACGCCGGGCAGCCTGGCCATTGCGGCACAGGCCTTTTCGTTCAATTCGACGCCTGTCAGATCGAAGTTCGGGCTGAGACGGGAAAAGGCCTCCAGGTTGTGCCCCTTGTTCGCGCCATACTCACAGATGCGATGGACGCCGACCGTGCGGCTCAGCAGGCGCGCAAAAAACGTCTGCCGGTCATCGGCAGATATTTTATTTCTATCGGTATATTCATCCCCGAAATCCCCCTGCCAGAACTTCGTCTGTTCGGAAACGCTCATCGTCGGTTCTCCTGTTCACCGGTTTTCCGGTCGCGCACTGCAAGCCATGCCAACAGACATACGGCCCGGTCGGCCAGCGTCTCCCCGGCAGCGGCAAGCTCTTCGGGTATATTTTGAGAAATTTTATTCTGCTCGATGATCACCGGCTCTCCGGCCGGAAGGAGAAAACACACGCGTTCCCCCGCATCCAACGGGACAGCCGCCAATCGTCCGGCGGCAACACACAGAAGCTGGCTGCACCGATCATCGCCGGACGCGTCGGGTGGGAATCCGGCTCCGGACAGCAGCTGCGCAAGGTCGGCGCAGGCCGCATCGGCCCCCGCGGAAACGATCCGGTACCGCACGCCGCGCAGGCCGTCTCCGACGGGCCGGATCCACTCGATGTATCGGTGTCCGTCACGATCACGTTCCCCCAGCGAAACAAAGCCGGCCTTCTCGAAGATACGCCGGGACGGGAGGTTCTCGAGAAACGTCTCGGCACGCACCAGGACGCCACGCCCGGCCACCTCCGGACGCCCCACCGCCTCGCTCAGGAGGCGCGTTCCGATCCCCCGGCCCAGATGGTCAGGGGAGATGCCGATCGACACCCGGAGCATGCCCGGCGATGCCGGATCGAACCGCACCTGGCCAAGCGGCAGCCCCGCATCGTCCTCGAGGATGAACCCGATGCGCCGGGGATCTTCCAGAAACCGGCCAAACCAGCGCCGGTGCTCGTCGGGATCGATCGGCCGGTCCGAAAACGACCAGCGCCGGTGGGCAGCGCTGTTGCGCCACTCCAGGAGAAGCCCGGCGTCGGCCGGACAAAAGGGCCGCAGTCTGGTCACACCATGTCCCAGGTCAGGATGTCGTCCTCGTCGATGTCGCGGAGCGCCGTCCGGCCAACGACGAGATCGAGAAACCGCGTCGGAATGCCAAAGCCGGGCCGCTTCACCTCGATCATCTCCCGCGTGATCACCGTCCCCCGGGGAATGGCGCGGGCCGCCACCAGGCTGCGACGGGCAATGCGATACAGCTCCTGTTCGGCGGCGGTGTGTTGCTTGACCGGGCTTCCAAGCGCCGCTTCGGTCTGGCGGATCGCGGTCACCATCGCCTTCAGCTCGTCGGGTTCGAGAGAGAACGGGTGATCCGGTCCCTCCTGGTTCCGGCTCAGGGTGTAATGCTTCTCGATGATGCATGCCCCGCGGGCGACGGCGGCCACATCTGTAATATATCCCATCGTATGGTCAGAAAAGCCGACCGGCATCTGGAACGCCTGCCGCATCGTATCCATTGCCCGCAGATGCAGATTTTCCCAGGCGGGGGGATAAGCAATCGCGCAGTGGAGCAGCGCGACATCACGGCCACCTGCCTGCCGGAAGGTGCCCAGGGCGACCTCGATGTCCTCGAGATTTGCCATCCCGGTTGAAAGGATCAGCGGCTTTCCCGTCTTCGCAACCCGCTCGATGAGCGGCAGATGAGTGATCTCGAAACTCGCGATCTTGTAGGCCTCGACGCCCGCCGTTTCGAGCTCCTCGACGGCCGGGATATCGAAGGGCGTGCAGAGGAAGAGGATACCTCTGCTGCGGCAGTGGGCCATCAGCTCCGCCGTCCAGCCGCGCGGGATCTCGAGCCGTTTGATGATGTCCCACAGGGTCTCCCCGTCTCTGGCGAGCTTCTTGTCTTTCAGATAGCTCGCCATCGGAGTTTTCTTTGAGTAAATCTTCTCGGCCGCGAAGATCTGAAACTTGACGGCATCCGCGCCGGCTTCGGCGGCGACATCGATCAACCGGATCGCCGTGTCGAAGTCACGGTTGTGATTGCTCCCGGCCTCGGCGATGATGAAGCACGGCCTGCCGTCGCCGATCTCGCGTTTCCCGATGCTGATATGCATGTATTCTCCTCAGCCAAAGCCCCGTTGTGATGTGAGAGCCTCTGCAACTCGCACAGCTCCCTTCCCATCGATGAGTTCCCGTTGCCGGCGCACCATTTCCTCCCCGAGGCGGGCGTCTCCGGCGATCGTGCGAAAGGCTTCGATGAGGGATTCTATCGGCACTCCGGACCGGGCGTCAATGGCGATGCCGGTGCGGTGCTCCTCCACGATCCCGAGCGTGCGACGCTGGTTCTCGACCCAGACGAGGGCAATGCCGGGTCGGCCGATGCAGCAGGTTTCCCACAGCGTCGTGCCGCCTCCCGTGACCGTCAGGGCCGCATCACACATCAATTCTGGCAGGGCCGCGGTCTCCCGAACGAGCCGGCGGCCATCGCCCCCG
>DATCTT010000288.1:0-13174 GCA_036567845.1 Candidatus Ozemibacteraceae bacterium
CCGCACTATGCGAGCGCTGGTCGTGCCGGTGGCGGCACCGGCACCCGCGACGCAGGAGACCCTGCGCCCCACTGCTCCGGGAACCCCGGTCAACGAGGTGACGCAGTCGGAATTCCGGCCACGGGCCACGGACCGGCAGGAATCCCCGGCGGAGGCGGAGCAGCGTCTCTGGAAGCTGGCGGACGCGATCCTGGGCGGCGCCGAATCAATCGTCACGGAAGCGATCACGCCAGAGGCGGGCCGTTCCGCCAAAAAACCTCGTTAATCAGGAGGAGCAACCGGTCGATACCAGAATTCGCCTCGTGCGGACGGGTCCGCAAACTCGTAATCGAAAGGAAGAGCATCATGTTCTGCATAGCCCTGAGCGTTGCCGTGATCCTCTTGCTGGCCGTCATCGCAGAACCCGAACGCTGGCCTGCACGGCTGGCATCATTTCTGAGGGAGACACACGTTCATCATGGATAAACTCTTCAGCATGGCCGATGTCTGCCGGATCACCGGCCTGGCCTCTCACACGATCCGGTTCTACGAGACCCAGTTTCCCCGCAGTCTCGTCGCCGAACGCACGCCGGGCGGCCATCGCAAGTACCGCCAGGCGCATATCGACGTTCTGAACCGTATCGTGACCCTTTCCCGGGGGGAGGGGAAAGCCCTGAAGGAGGTCCGTGAACTTCTCGGCGAGGAGCCCGTCCAGCCGGTTCTCGTCGCAGCACCCGGCAAGTCCGAAAAGCCGGAGGCCGTTTCCCGGCCGGAAAAAGCCCAGGGCGATATCGTCCAGGAAACCCTGGCGCTCGTGCTCCAGAATCTCGAGAAGCTGAACGCGCGCAACGATCGGCTGGACAAACTGGTGAGCCTGCTCGTCACCGAAACGGGCGCGCTGGAAACGGGCTCCCTGCTGTCCCAGATCGACACGCTCCGCCGCGACACCCGTCTCGCGATCGATGACTCCCGCAGGTCTCTGGCGGAGCTGGGCATGCGCGACCTGCTCAGCGGCATCGATGAGTTCGGCAGCCATGAACATTGACGTCGCCTTCACGCCGGATGAGGTACAGGCCCTCTCCGGCAAGGTCTGCATCGTCGTGGACGTCATCCGCTCGACCTCCACGCTGCAGGTCATTTTCGCGAACAACCCCGCGAAGGTGATCCTGACGCCGACCGTCCAGAAGGCGATGAAGTATGCCGCGCAGCAGACCGTGCATCCGATGCTGTGCGGGGAGCGCGGGGGCGTGATGCCCGAGGGGTTCGACCACGGGAACAGCCCGCGGGAATACGTGAATCTCGATCTGTCGGGCCGCACCGTGGTGTTCACCTCGAGCAACGGCACCCGGGCCGTCGCCGACGTGAACCTGGCCCCTTACGTGTTTCTCGGCTCGTTCCTCAATGCCGGAGCCGTGGTCGAGGCCGCCGTTTCGACGGCGACGGCCCACGGCCTGGACATCGTGATGGTGTGTGCCGGCCGCGAGGAGCGGTTCGCCATCGACGACGCCTACTGCGCCGGGTTTCTCGTATCCCAAGTGATGAGCGCCATCCCGTCGGACCAGGTGTTTGAGGTCGGGGAAGGCGGCCAGGCGGCGCTTGCGATGTATGGCTATTACCGGGATCCGCTCAAGCTGTTCCGCGAATCAGGGGCCGGGAAAGCGGTGCTCGGTATCGGTCTCGAGGAGGATCTGCCCTTCCTGCTGCAGCGGGATCTATATCCCGTCGTTCCGACCCTGCTTCAGCGCGAGTCATCGACCGCCCGCTGGGGATTTTCTCTCCTGATCTGAATCTGGTATCCTGCCTTCTGGCATGAAACGCATCAGAGCAGTTCTTCCCGAGCGGGTTGACCGGCTGCTCCGGCTGGTCGTCGTGGTCAATCAGCGGATCGCCGAGACCGAGGCGCTGGAAGCCGCCGCCGCAATAGCATATTATGCGATATTTTCCCTGTTTCCCCTTCTGCTGTTTCTGATCGCGCTCTACAGCTCGGTTCTTCAAAGCAACGAGCTCCAGGCTCAGGTTCTGGCATACTGCGACCAGTTTTTTCCCGGCTCCCGCACGATCGTCAGCGAAAATATCCGGCAGGTTCATGAACTCCGGGGAACGGTCGGGCTGGTCGGCATGGCCGTTCTCCTCTGGTCGGCAACCGGCGTCTTCGCAGGTATCGCCCAGAACATCAACCAGGCCTGGAAGGACGCGCCCGCCCGGCATTTCCTGCACGAACGGTTCCTCGCGCTGACCATGATCGCCGGACTGATCTGTTTCGTCGTCCTCTCCCTCGTCCTGACAGCCGGCCTGAACCTGGCGATCCAGATCTCGGCGACGATGGGCCACGAGATCATGTCTGGCATGAGCATTGCCGGGCGGCGCCTCATCCTTCTCACGCCCTTCCTTGGCATCTTCACGCTGTTCACCCTCCTGTACCGGTTCGTCCCAAACACCCGGGTCCGGTGGCGCGAGGCCCTGGCCGGCGCGTTCTGCGCTGCAGGCTGCTGGGAAGTGACAAAGGAGATCTTCACCTGGTTCCTCGGCAGCGACTGGAACAGCTATCAACTGGTCTACGGTTCGCTCGCCGCCGTCGTCGCACTTCTGCTGTGGGTCTACATCTGCGGCATCATCATCCTGCTGGGGGCCCATCTCAGCGCCGGAATCGCCCTCGTCTACCGCGAAGACGCAGGCGCCTGAAAAAGAGAACCCGCGGGCCCGGTTTCCGGGTCTCCGCGGGGTCGAGGCATCGGGGTAAAGCCGTTGGAACGGCGTTTCTGTCAGCGTTTCCGGTGGCTCAGGAGAGTGACTCTTACAGCGGCGTGTCGCGATGATCCGGCCTTCCAGGCCCCGATGCCCATCATGACCAGTCCGGTATCCCCAACTTTTGATATTATATTATTGATAATATTTTCAGGTTAAAATGACCCCCATCCAGACCCAGGCGTTTCCCGGCATCGTAGGGCAGGCTTCTTTCGGCCCGCAGCGGGGCTCATCAGGCGGTGACCGCCCCGTCGGCAACGACGGCTGACGGCTCGGCATCCTCACCGGCCGCTGCTTCGGCCTTCCCAGCCGCTCCGTCTGCGTCCTCAACCGCTGTTCCGGCTTTTTCCGCCGGCTCGGCCCCCTGCTTCATATCCTTCTTCAGGGATTCGACGAACACCTTGAACGCTTCGAGGAACCGGCGAGCAGCCTCTTTGCTGGTTATGCCGTCCGCCGTGGCCGTCCCTGCGGCGGAAGAGCTTTCCGGGGAAACGGCCGATCCGTTGGCGGATACCATGACGATCCGCTCGCCCAGCCTGTTCCGGGGCAGTGGCCGTCCCGACGAGGAGGTGGAGCCCAGCCCAGGAAACCCCGAAAGACTGGTCAGACCCGACAGCCCGCCGGCAGCAGAGGTGCCGGAATCGTTCATCCCTCCGGTCAGGCCAGTTCCATACCTGAGCTTCACCAGGGCAAGATCTGCCAGAGCGCCGACACCGCCGAAGGCCGTGCTTTTCGAACGGGAGGTCAGAAGCGACTCGAGCCCCGAAAGGGCCTCATCCGATCCGGTTTTCAGCAGGGTTCCGAGGCCGCTCACGGCTTCACTTCCGTTCAATGCGTCGGCAAGGCTCCGGATGCCGGACTCGGCGGCGCTCAGGAGGGATTCCAGATACGGCTGGACCTTTCCCTGACCCGCCTCGACAGAGGTTTCGGTCCCCGTCAGCAGGGCGTGGACAGGATTGCCACTCCAGCCCTCGTCTCCGAGGAAGACATCCGTCACCTTCCGGGCCACATCATGGAACAGGCTCAGCGCCGAGGGTTCGACCCGTTCCACGTCGCCCGAAAGCCGCATATACCAGGAGAACGAGACCGCGTATTCCCCGTTGCCGGTCTCGGGAACACCGCCTGCAGAGCCGGCACTCACCGGCCGGACATCGATCCGGGGATGGCGGTGAACATGATGGCCGTGGCTGCTGCCACGAGCTTCCGCCCCTGCAGAGGCGGTGGCATCGGTCTGTCCGGCCGCGTCCGGCTCGGCAGATGCAGCGGCAGTCTTCGTCGTATCGTCTGCTGCCGCCTGGAGGACGGCCCCGAAGTCTCCTGTCGCCGGTGCGGCAGTCTCTTTTTTCGGTTCCGCCACATCGGGCGTGATCGAAGCCACAACGTTGTTCACGAGCATGGCCTGCCTCCTGTCGGGAACCGGCGTTTCTCGTTCGCTGCCCACCGGGTGCAGGGCGGGCTATCCGGTTTCCCTTCCTTCTACTATTCCTTTCGTCATCCCCACGGGGACACTGTAACCGCATGAAAGGCTATTTTCACGTCGAAATAGCCTGTTTTCTCTCGTTTCCGTCTATTTTCATGAGCCGATGACCTCGAAAAACTTTTTTGTCGTTCATGCCCGGTGTCCGGCCAGAAAGCCATCGCTTGATTCGGTGGAATTCTCCCGGTATGGTGGTCTGTCACCAATCGGGGGTGACCAGTTCAATGCCGGCTGGCCGGGAGCCTCATCCATGGATAGATACCCAAAAGAGCCTTTTCATCCCGCTCGGCGGGGTGCGACCAGCGGAACCCTGCTGCTCCGGCTGTTTTTGGTCATCCTTCTCCTTGCAGCCTGGGCCGTGGCCTGGGTTCCGGTCTGGCTTCCCGTCCACGCCCATCTGCACCCGCTGCTTGCCGCGCGGCTGCTGATCAACAAACAGGGCATCGACGACGTCGATGCAAAACAGTATACCCCGCTTCAGACGGCCGCCGAACAGGGCTGTCCTGCCTGCATGAGACTGCTCCTGAATGCCCGGCCCGACCTCGAGAAACAGCTTCCGCCCGCTTCTCTCACCGGCTACCGCGCGCTGCATCTGGCAGCCATCACCGGCAACATCGAGGTCGTCCATCTTCTGGCCTCGGCCGGAGCGGATCTGAACGGCACGGATTCGACCGGCTGCACACCAGTGTTCTGGGCCATCCGGCGGGGACACGAGGGGTTGGTGGCCCATCTCCTCGCGCTCGGTGCCGATCCGAACCACCGAAGTGCCTGGGGCTGGCGTCCACTCCACTGGGCGGCTCTGCTGGGCAAGGAACTGGCCGTCCAGGAACTGCTCGAGGCCGGTGCTTCGATCAACGAGCGCATTTGCGCGCAGTTCACGGTCACCCACTATACCACACCTCATCCGGACGGAGCGATCGGCCTTCTCGAGGTGCAATCCTGGCCCGACTCACTCGGAACCACGACGCCGATCCTCTGGACCACGTATCTGACGAATCCGTGTGGTCATCCCGACCCCCTCGCCAGATCGGTGAACGCCGAGGAAGACGACAAGCCGCGGCTCTTCACCCCCCTCGGATTATCACGGGTGTTCCGGTATGACGCCGTTACGGCGCTGCTTCAGAGCAAGGGCGGAACCGAGTAGGCGTCACCCTTCCGGGCAGATCCGCACCTCTTTGCGCATGGCCGCCTCGAGCTCGGCAGCCCTGGCGCGCGCCGCGGCGACCTGTTTCATGCCTTTCAGGTCGAGTTTGCCGGTTCCCAGCATCGGCAGCGCATCCACCCGATAATATTGTTCTCGCTTTGGAATATACAGATTCGGCAGCCCCATCATCTGGAGCTTCGCAAGAACGGGAAGCAGCTCGGCCTCGGGCAGCGTGTGAAGCACCGCGAGCGACTCACCGCGACGCGCATCGGCCACCGAGGTGACGGCGAACACCCGTGCCTCGGCACCGGCAGCCTCCTGGAGCGCCTCTTCCACGCGGCCGTGCGGGATCATCTCACCACCGATCTTGGAAAACCGGCTGAGCCGGTCGGTGATTCGCAGGAACCCGTCGTCGTCGACGAATGCGATGTCCCCCGTGGCATACCAGCCGTCTTTCAGCACCGCCGCCGTTTCGGACGGACGATTCAGATATCCCGACATCACATTGGGTCCTTTGACCAGCATCAGGCCGGGCTGGCGATTGGGAAGAGGCGCCCAAGTGTCGGGATCGACAATCCTGACCGCGATGCCAGGCAAGGGGTGGCCGATGAAGCCGCGCCGATATCCAGTCTGGCGAACCCTTCCCGAAGGCGGCTCGAGAACGCTCGTGGAAACGACCGGCGCGCACTCAGACGTGCCGTAGCCCTCGATCGGCCGGATACCGAACCGCTCGCCGAACGCCCGGGCCAGCCGGTCCGGGAGCTTCTCGGCGCCCGTCAGCACGAGCCGCAGGCTCCGGAACTTCTCCGGGGAAACCTTCTTGAGATACAGCTGCAGAAACGTCGGTGTCGAGATCAGCAGCGTGATGCGGTATCTCTCAATGGCATCGCCGATCGGCCCCGCTTCGAGCGGCGTGGGATGAAAGACCACCTGAATTCCCTGGATGAGGGCATACCAGAGGAACATATAGCCGAACGAATGGAACAGTGGCAGGATGCCGATAAGGGAGTCTGCATCCGAGGTTTTCAGATACAGGCTCGTGCCATACGAGTCCGACACGATGTTCCGGTGCGTCAGAGGGACCCCTTTCGGTTCACCCGTGCTGCCGCTTGTGAAGATCGTCGTCACCACGTCCCCGGCCCCGGTCCGGCGCTCGGCACCGCACCACGCCTCCAGCCAGGAAAGCGGGGCAGAAAGGGCGAAGAAGGCTGCCACCAGCCGGAAGAACAGATCGAGCCGGGCACGCTCCTCGTCCACTTCGACGACGGTTATATCCTGAGGAATATTGAATCCGATCTTCGCCGCGAACCGCCGGGAGGTCAGCATCGTCCGGACACCAGCCTGGCGGAGAGCCGAGACCATGTTCGCCGCGCCGGCCGTGTAGTTGAGATTCACGCTTCCCCGCCCCGAGAGGGCAAGGCAGATATTCGCCATCGCTGCCGGAATGCCGGGCGGCAGCAGGATCGCGACGTTTGCCTGGCCGGCCCAGAGCGGGTGCCAGGCATGAGCCCAGGCCACCGCCCCGCTCATCAGGCCCCATCGGGTGATCCCCTCGCACTGCGGGTCGGCAGCGATCTGTTTCCAGAAGCCACTTCGCATGCGCCGAACCAACAAGGCGGTCAGGGGTGGAAACTCCTCCGCAGCCTCCCTCCAGAGATCGCAGCCAAGCTCCTGAATCGTGCTCCTGATCCGCACCAGGGGTGTCCCCGGGGCAAGCGGCACGCCGATCCGGGCATGGACGGGGAAGCGGAAGGGAGGCCAGCGTCCCGAAACAAAAGCCGCATCGACCGCCATGGGAGAGGCCCAACGCGATTCCAGACAGGCCGGGATCAGCGGCACGGGTCGCTCGCGAATCAACCGCTCGAACCCGCGCCGGAAGGGCAGCAGCATGCCGGTGCGCGTGAGGTCCCCCTCGGCGAACAGGCAGACGAGCCGCCCCCGGGCAGCGAACGTTGCAGCACGGCGTATCGAGCGCTGGAGCCGTCTCCGGCCCTGGCCGGTTTCGAGCGGGATGGCTCCGAACAACCGAAGCAGCGGTCCAAGGACCGGCCGCTTCATCTCGGTGGCCGAAACGATGAAATGCAGATGGCGCGGCAGAATCGCCATCAGGAGCAGGGCATCGAAGCTCGTTGTCCGGTTGCAGACGAGGATCGCACCCCCGGTGGCCGGAAGATGCTCCAGACCCCGCGCCCGGACATCCCACAGCCGGGGGATGAGCGTCCGTGCCAGCCATCGGAGAAGGGACATCGTGAACCGCCGCACCCGGCGGGAAGCCCGCTCGTTCAGCCATACGAAGAGCCCCAGCAGAGCGATGGCGACAAAGAAGCCCCCATGCCCGTAGTAGAGCTGAAATGCGGTCACGAACAGGGCAGCCAGGCCCAGGAGCAGCACGTTCGGCGGCGAACCCATTTCCCCGGAAACGGTAACGACCTCATTCGAGCGGCTCAGACGGCTTTTCACCCGTGTCTCGACCTCCTGCTCACTCCAGAGCGGCCTGCGGCGGCGGGCCATGACGCGCTTTATCGAACTCGCCTTCCCAGATTGCGACAACGACCGTTGCCAAGCAGTTCCCGACCACGTTGACCGAGGTGCGGGCCATATCCATCAGCTCGTCGATGCCCAGAATGATGAATATCGGCTCGGTCGGCAGATTGAACGAGGCTGCCGTCCCGAGCAGGATCACCAACGATGCGCGCGGCACCCCGGCCACCCCCTTGCTGGTGAGCATCAGGGTGAAGACCATGACCAGCTGCTGGCCCAGGCTCATCTGGATCCCTGCGGCCTGGGCGACGAACATCGCCGCCATCGAAAGATACAGTGACGTGCCATCGAGGTTGAAGCTGTACCCCGTCGGCATGACGAAGGCGACGATCGAGCGCGGCACGCCGAACTTCTCCAGCGCCTCCATCGCGCGGGGAAGCGCGGCTTCCGAGCTGGTGGTGGCAAACGCGATCGACACGGGCTCGGCAATGGTCTCGGCGAACTTACGCACCGGTACGCCGGCCAGCACGGCGATCGGCAGCAGCACCATCAGGATGAACACGATCAGCGCCACATACAGCGTGGCGAGCAGCTGGAACAGGTTCACCAGAATACCGAGTCCCATGTGGCCGACGGTGTAGGCGATCGCCGCCCCGACGCCGATCGGCGCGTAGTACATGATGATGCCGGTGAACTTGAACATCGTCTCGGCCAGCCCCTCGATCACCTCGAGCAGGGGCCGGCGCTTCGCCTCGGGCAGCATCGCCAGCGCGAATCCGAACAGAACACTGAAAACGACGATCTGGAGCACTTCGCCATCGGCCGCCGATTTGAAGATGTTTTCGGGGAACACGTGCAGCAGCACCTCCGAAAAGGTCTGCTTCACGGCTTTCAGCTCCTCGCCCGGCGACACAGGCGGCAGCTGCACGCCCGCCCCCGCCTGCGAGATATTGATCGCCGCGAGACCGATGAACAGCGCAAGCGTCGTCACGACCTCGAAGTAGATGAGCGCCTTCACCCCCATGCGGCCAACCTGCCGGATATCCGCATGGCCAGCGATGCCAACGACAAGCGTGCTGAACAGCAGCGGGGCGATGATCGTCTTGATCAGCTTGAGGAAAATCTTGCTCAGAACCCGCGCGTGAACGGCGATTTCGGGAATATCATGGCCGATCTCGGCGCCAACGAGCATGCTCAGCAGGATCCACGCGGTCAGGGACCGCCGGCCGATGGCCCACAGCACCATTCCGGCGAGGGCCACCCATCGGGCCACAAGGCCTACGGCAGGCGGCAGACCCACCGCCCAGGTAATACTCGCAGCCGCCCCGCCCAGGAGGGCGACAAGAATGCCCGTTCGCGTCATGAGAGATCCTCCGGTTCCATGGACCGGTCCCATCCAGGGGGCTTCCGCCTGATCCCGGTCGACGCGCAGTGTACCACGCTTTCCCGGATATCGGCAATCGCCATGGACGGACCCTCGCTTTTTCCCTATACTTGAAAGATATCTTCCGGATTGCACCTCTCCAGGAGGGGTATTCATGACCAAGCAACGAGCGATCATCGCGACGCTGATTCTGACCGCCAGTCTTCTCGCCGGCTCCCTGTCCGCCGCCACGCCGTCCCCCCGCGCCCTCACGGATCGGTATCTGTCGGCGTATCGGGCCTATCAGAACGCGATCGGAACGAAAGCCCCCCTTGACGAGACACGCAAATGCCTCGATGAGTATCTCGCCGCCAAAGCCGCGTATGACCGCGCCGTCCATCCCGGCACGGCTGCACAGACCTCCGTCAAAACCGATACCACGGCCGTCACCGGGACATCCGCGGCAGGGAATGCGGCGACCGGCCTTTCCACGGGTGACGCAATCTACGCCGAGCCCCCGGAAGCCTCCTGCCCGGCGGAGCTGAAGGACACTCTTCTCCAGCTCTGGCAACAGAAGACCACGGAGAAAGCGGGCCAGTACATCACCGAGCTAACCGATTACATCGCGAAACACCCCGGCACCTCCTCGGCCGCCTACGTGAAATACGAGCTGGCAAAAGCCTATGAATCGATCACGCGCGACACCCCGAAGGCGATCGCGTTGTACACCGAACTCGCCGCTGCCCCGGACTCCACGATCCTTGCCGCTCTCGCCAAGAGGCGCCTGACCTATATTCAAGCCCAGGCGGATCAGCCGAAGTGGAAGCAGTATCTTTCCGCCAAGTTCAAGAAGATGGAAGACACCTACACGTCGTTCGTCCGCACTTCCTGGCTGGCATTCCCGGTGAAGATCACCCGGTTCTTCGATTATCTGGGCAAATTCGGCTCGTTCAAAAAAGCCCAGTCGAATGAAAGCGACTTCCAGCTGAAATTCGAGGAGCTCGCCGCTCCGTTCGTCGGCACCGTCGACCAGGTGTTCGAGCAGATCGGCGCCGCCGGCGCGGAACACGACGAGGACGGCCTGGTCCGCCTCCTCAACCGGAACACCGAGTCCTGGTTTGCCCGCTGGAAGCTGCTGAGCGAAGCCCGCGAGTCGATCGACGTCCAGTATTTCATCGTCGACACCGACGTGTTCGGCATGGCCCTGCTGGGCCTGCTGCACCAGAAGGCGCAAGAGGGCGTAAAGATCCGCTTCATGACCGATTCCCGTGGCAGCAACAAGATTACCCACTGGTTCCTGGGAAAGGATTATCTCGAGGAGCTCGCCGAGTTCCCGAATGTCGAGATCAAGATCTTCAACCGCATCCGGCAGAACCTCGTCACCCTGGTCACCGACATCCGGCGCGTCATGGCCAGCAACCACGACAAGATCGTGGTCGTCGACGGCCGGTATGCGATCGTCGGCGGCCGCAACATCGCCAACGAGTATCTCGCCGACAAAGAGGACGACCGGACGGCTTGGCGGGACTGCGATATCGTCATCGACAGCCCCGAGGTCGCCACCGAGCTCTCCGCCGCCTTCGCCGCGGAGTTCACCAACATGGAGGCGAAGCTCGTCCGCAAGGATCTGATTAATCTTTCGAAGAAAAGCGATGAACTCGAAACGGCTTACCACGCAATGCAGACGTACCTCACCACAGGCCGGCTGTATGCCCCGGGCAAGTCCTCCAGCGCTCTCAAGAAATTCAACGGGGAGCTGGCAAAATACGCCACCCTGAAAGCCTACACCAGTTTTGATACGTTCGAACACGCCCACCGCTGCCCGATCCGGATCATCGACAAGTCCTCCCTGGTCGGCGTTCAGAACGACGTCACGAGTGCGATCGTGCGGCTCATCGACGCTTCCAGATCGGAAGTCATCCTGCAGAACCCCTACGTCGTCCTGACCCCCCGGGCAGAAGCCGCGCTGAAACGCGCGACGAAGCGCGGCGTCCGCATCCTGTTCCACACAAACAGCCCCCAGACGTCCGACAGTTTTCCCACCGAAGCCGTGATGCTGGCCGAATGGCGCCAGCTGCTCACTGACATGCCCACCTGTCGCATCTTCGCCCAGATGGGCACCGGTCAGCTGCACGCGAAGACGTTCGTGTTCGACGGCCGGGTCGGCGTCGTCGGGACCTATAACCTCGACTATGTCAGCGAGCAGATCAACTCGGAAGTAATCGCGGCCGTCAATTCGGATGCCTTCTCCACCGAGCTTCGGGCCGGCATCATGGCCGACCTCGCCAGCACCAGGGAGTATCATCTGGCTACCGCCGATGCGGCCGAGTTCGGCCCGGACGACGTTCAGGGCAAGAAGATGTGGCTGATCCGGACGCTTTCCAAGATCAAATGGCTGAGGCCCCTGTTCTGAGGATGGGTTTGCCGGTTTTGTGGTAGACTCTGCCCGGGCAACCGGCCCACGGGAGAGCAGGATATGACGACGGCCCGCAGGCGTTCCCTGATCGTTATCGGCATCGCCGCCATGCTCGGCATCGGCGCTTTCGCCGCAGAGGCGGATCCGATCGAGGTGTATTTCGGCCCCGGCGGAGGGTTCGCAGCGGGGAACCGGGAACGCGCGATCACGCGGCCCGACGGGTCGCTTGCCTCGGCCACCCTTTCCCAGGCGCTGATCGAACAGATCGACGCCGCCCAACCCGGCAGCCGGCTGAAGATCTGCTCGTATTCGATGAGCGAGATGCCGACTCTCGATGCGCTGGTCCGGGCCGCCGATCGCGGCGTGCAGGTGCGGTTGCTGCTCGATGCGGCCGCCGAATGGACGGCCGACAGCCGGGAGAAGATCATCCGTCGGCTTCGTGGCGCACGGGATGCCGCGCGCAAGGAAAACCGCACCTTCGATGTTCAGGTGCGCTTCGTCACGGCCCAGACGATGCGCGACCGCAACCGCGCCAAGACCCTCCGGGACGGCCGAACGATCGTCGGCACGATGCACGAGAAGTTCGGCCTGTTCTACCCGCCGGGATCTCCCGTCCCCATCGACGGATTCTGTGGCAGCGCAAATATATCACCAACTTCTGATCAGATCTACGCCGAGAACCGGGTCTTTTTCAAAAACCGGCCCGTCGTGCTCCGACAGCTGCAGGAGGAGTTCGCCCGCCTCTGGAACGAGTACGGCGTGACCGTGTTCGGCCCTTCCTCATCGGAATCCTTCATCCCCGTCGATGCCCCGGCCGGTGACGTGGCGATCCTCTTCAACGCCGAACCCGTCGACGAGACGGCCCTGACTCGCATCGACGAGGCCCTGCTGCGCATGATCCGGAGCGTCACGCCATCCGCTTCCGGCAGCCTCGACCTGGTCATGTTCAGCCTGACCGACCGGGAATTGGCCACTGCGATCCTCGATCAGGCGGCACGGTGTCCCGCCGCGAAGTTCCGTCTGCTGCTCGACATGGGCCAGATCGACGACTCGAATCCCGAATCCAGCATCATGGCTCCCGGCCTCGAGCGTGAGATCGCCTCGCGTGGTCTGAAGAACGTCGAGATCCGGTACAAGTGGCGCAGCAACGCCGTCGGCTTCGACCCCGAGAAGCAGGAGATCGGCCTCGTCAGCTTCCGCAACCTGTTCCTGCACCACAAGGTGCTCGTCGTCGACAAAAGCCGCATGGCGATGGGCAGCTACAACTGGTCGGGCGCCGGCGAGGATATGAACTTCGAGGACGTGATGCTGTTCGACGGCCGGTATCCCGACCACCAGCCAGTCATCGACCGGTTCCTGGCCGAAGTCGACACGGTCTGGAACTCCCGCAGGCCCGCAGCCCCGCCCAACAGGCCCCTCAAAAATGTCCCCCAGACCGTGACGGGCCCGGAAGGCCGCGAGCTGCTCGCGAAGACCATCCGGCTGCTGCGTGACCCGATCCATCTCGCGATCGTCCAGCGGCTTGACCGCGGCGCGTTCGCCACCTTCGACCAACTGCGCGAGGTTGCC
>DATCTT010000289.1:0-6806 GCA_036567845.1 Candidatus Ozemibacteraceae bacterium
CCGGCACATGAAGCTGGAGAACGGGCCCGGCGGCAGCCGAAGGAATCGGCGGCGGCGGCGGCAGATGCTTCGCGGCGGCCTTGCGGGCATCGAGACGAGCGAGGGCCTCCCGGCATTTCGCGGCAACGGGGGGAAGCGGATTCTCCCGTCCACGGCGCAGCATTTCGCGCATGTCCTCCCCTGCAAAAACAGGCAGGAACGGAGCGACCGCGCTGGGCACCCACTCATCGGAGTCATCGAGGGCTTCGTCGAGGGCCTCGATCAAGAGAGGCCGCGGAGCAGCCTCGACGGCGGCGAAAGCCGCCCGGCCAACCCCGGCATCCGGGTCTTCGATCGTCGCCAGAACCCAGGCAACCAGGCGGCCATAGCCGGTCGCGACAGCCGGTTTGCAGGCCGCCATCCTCACGTCGGGGTCACAATGGCCCAGACAGCTCGTCAGGAACCCCCACACCTGGCGGGGCGGCTTGGCACTTTTTGCGAGGACGGCAAGCAGATGAAGCCGGTGCCGGCGATTTCCCGAAGTGGCAAGATACTCCCAGGCGGTAGGGCCAAGGCGGTTGTGTCCGTCCTTTTCCGACAGGGCTTTTTCGATGATGCTTTCCTGCTGCGGGTCGGGTGGATTTGCCCGGAGAGTCAGGGCTGCCTGGGTCGCGAGAACGGCAAGGCCGCCATCCTGCTCGCGAAGGGCAAGCTCACACAGCATCGGCAGAAGATCATGGCGCCGATGCGAAAGGACCCCGAAGACGGCCTTACGGCGTATTTCGGGGTCCGGGTCAGACAGTCCCGCAACCAGGTCGTCAATCACGCATGCTCAGGCGGCGCAGGCCTGCTCCTTGCCGCCATTTCCGGTATTTGAGGCTACCGTGCTGCCAGAGGAACCGCCCGCTCCGTTCGAAGGCTCGGCAGACTTCGCCGTCGAGGCTCCGCCGGAGCCGCCGTCCGTTTTCGGGGTGGGCGTGGAGGAAGAGGAGGGTGTGGTCTCCTTGTCGCGGCTCTGGGCTTCGATATAGCCGGAGCTTCTGTAATCTGTCGTATAGAATCCCGTGCCCTTGAAAATGATCGAGCTGGCCGAAAGCAGCTTCTTCCCCGCTGCTCCGCAGGTGGGGCACATTTGGGGATCCGTGCATTTCATCGAGTGAAACGCGTCGAACTTTTTCTCACACGCGGGGCAAAAATAACTATATGTCGGCATATCTGTCCTCCTGTGTGTGACACCCTGTCGAGGAGAGGTTAGGTTCGTTTTGGCACTCCCTAGGGGAGAGTGCTGATAAAGCATACCACATGCCGGGAATCAGTTCAAGAACCAGTCGCACCACGCAGGCGCACGGAGAACCAGCTGGATTCAACCTGCCGGCAGTCTCTCAAGAATTTCTGCCGGGTCTTTGTCGGGAAAGTAGCAAGCGGCAACGGCGGCCGCCAGGGCATTGCACAGTTCCCGCGGGAGGGGGGATCCAGCCGGGATCCGCCCGAGACGGCGTGCACACTCCTCCACGGAGGCACGACGAGAGGCGTCGGCCACAGGGACCGGGATCGAACGGACCTGTGTGACGGTGACATGAAAGCTGAAATAGGCCCCCCCGAACCAGCCATTCACCAGCGGGGAGTTGAGGAGACCGGTCAGATATTCGAGGGTAAAGGGAGGCTCGGGCTTTGTTATATATGATAACGAATTTTTCGGGAAATACCCTTCCCGATCCAGGGCGGCAACGAGACGCACCGGCAGGGTTTCATGCCGGAGATTCTGGTACAGGATCTTTTCCCCCCGGAACAGGTCGGGATCCCCCGCATAGGCGAGGTGCGGCCCGTAGTCGAGATACAGTCCCTCCCAGCGGGTCCGGAACGGCTCGATCTCCCGGCCACGCAGAACGGGAACGGACGTGGGCCCACCCGGGGTTGCCGAAACGAATTTCGAGGCCCGCCCCTCGCGCCGGAGCGCCTCCTGGATTCCGACGCCGACGCGGGCAATCGCCCCCAGACGTGGATTCTCCCCCGTCATCTCATCAAACAGCCCTTTGAGCCCCGGATCAGCCAGGGCGGTGCGAAGCCCCGTTGGCTGGAGGAAGGAGGCAGCAGGCGCGCGGCGCCGGCTCCGCCACCCTCCCGAGCCGTCATACCCATCATACACTTGCACCCATCCCTCACCCGGGAACGCATTCCGGATTTCAGCTACGACGGGGATGACTCCGGGAGCTTCAGGAAAAAACCGTGTCGGCAGCAGGAACAACCGCTCCGCGGAATGCTCCCCGAACACGAACCGACGAATTTTCGCGCACTGGTGGTTCACCAGCCAGGTGTGGGAAGTCAGCATCAACAGGGTCCCTTCCGCCTCCAGCCGCCTCATGCCGCTCTCGATGAAGAAGGTGTAGAGATCCTTCTCGCCTTCCGCCGTTTCATAACGGCGTTCCAGCTCGTTGCGCACCTCGGCGGGAAGGTTCACCCGGTAGGGGGGATTGCCGAGCACTAGTCGGAACCGCCCGGGAGGCGGATCAAGCAGGAAGTCGCGACGTTCCAGCGTCGGCACTCCGCCGCGCGGGGCACAAGCGTAGAGGCGCGCCAGCGCAACCAGCAGGGCCTCTGCGTCAAGATCGATGCCGTGAATGCCATCAAGCGGGTGCTCACGGCCGCAAGCAATCCGCGCCCGTGCAAGCGGTACAAGAAATCCCCCATCTCCGCAGGCCGGATCGAGCACCGCGCCGACGGCCGTTCCGAGACCGGTTTCGGCAAGCAGGGCCGCCACGAAGGGCTCGGGTGTGTAATACTGGCCCGCCCCGCGCCGGCGCGTCCGATGCCGGCGTTCCAGGTCGGGAACGATTCCATCCGCCGTCTCTTTCAGAGGATACCCGGCATCCCCGACAGAAGATAGCCAAGGGTATATTTCAGGCGTAATTCCAATAGCCCGCAGCACTTCATCCGGCCGGCCATGCAGGCTTCGCCCGTGCAGCCGGCCGAACCAGTCGGCAAACCAGGAATAAAGGTTCAGACGCCCTCGGCCTTCGGTTCCGACGCCTTCCGGTCCCTGGCCTTCGCGGTCTCTTCGCGACGCCGTTTTTCGAGGAACTCGATGAAGAACGCAAGGAAGACGCCCAGCATGCCGGCCGTGATACCGGACAGGATCACGATCAGAGAGCGCTTCGGTTTCGACTTGCGCTCGGCCGGGTAGGGTCGGTCGATGATCTCGAACTGGCTGCCCTCCTCGGCCTCGGAAATTTTAGCCATCTCGTACTGTTCGGTGAGTGTCGCGAACACCTTCTCCTTCACCTTCAGCTCCCGCATCAACCGCGCATACTGCAGGGCAAGCTCGGGAATGCCCTCGAGCCGTTTCTCGACATCGCCGATCGCCTTGTCGAGGGCCTTCTGGCGGGCCTCTTCCGACACTTTCTGGCCTTCGATCCGCACAAGTTCCGGCAGATTGCCCATCGATTTGAGCAGGCTCTCCTGCATCTTGAGGGCCACATCACTCTCGATCTTCGAGGATTCGAGCTTAACCAGGCTCTCGACCACCGCCCGGGACTGCTCATCGATCGCCACGAGCTTGTTCGCATCCTGAAACTGCTTGAACTTCATCTCGGCGGCATCGAGCTCGCCGCTGACCTTCGCGAGCTGTTCCTCGATAAACTGGCGCTTCTTGGTGGCCGGCCCCTTCGCATACGCGTTCAGATTGCTGATATACGTGTCGGCGATCTGCGCAGAAAGAGAGGCAGATTTCGTCTCGGCCGTGATGGTGATCAGACCGTCCTTGTCCTTGGACACCGTCACGATGTCGCCGACGAGCTTGATCAGATCGTCCCGCGTGATGTCCGGGGCAGGATTTTCGCCCACCAGGACGGAGTTCGTCGCGACGCCGAACTGGTCGATGATCCGGAACGACATGTCGTCGCTCTTCAGGTAGGCCATGAGATACTCGGCGCCGCCCCCGCCGCCCAGCCCACCGAGCATGCCGGCCATCGGCAGGCTGCTCAGGAGCGCGCTCATGCCACTTCCACCGCCCTTGGCGTGAACGAAGATCGTCGCCTTCGATTTGAAGAAGTTGGGCATGGTCAGGCTGTACAGGGCCACGACGACGGCGACCACGAACGGCATGACCAGCACGAGTTTCCAGTGTTTCCAAAGAACCTTGCCGAGCTCGAACAGATCGATCTCGTCGTCGTCCATGCCCATCATGATCTCGCGCTTGATGAGCTCCTGCTTGATTTCCTTCTTCAGGGATTCGGTGTCGATCTCGTTGTTCCGTTCGTTCGTCATGATGCGATGATCTCCAGATTGGCCCGCGGAACGATGATCGTCTCATCGCCGTCGGGCAGATGCAGTTCGGCCACTCGGACTCGGGCACCCGTCGCAAGAACTGCCGGTGCTTCGGGAAGCGCGGTCACGCGGCCGAAGGCTCCGAACCGGGCACCCCGGATCAGGCGAACTTCCGTTCCGATCCGCAGGCCCTGTCGGGCGGAAGTCTCCTCCGACACCCCGGCCGCGCCTTCCAAAGGTATCACAATTTCGGGCCGAATGGAGCCGGCTCGAATCTGAGTGGTGCCGTCGATCGAGGCAATCAGCCCCCGGTGACGATCCAGCAGCCGGAACACGCGGTCCGACATGGGCAGCCGGCCAAACCCTTCGGTCAGAATCAGGGTGAACGGAGGCCGGGCGGCCCCGGTCAGCATACGGCCGACCGGAAGCCCCAACCAGGCTTCGAGTTCCTGTGCCGGCAAGCCGCCCGTGACAACTCCGGAAACCCCTGCCGCGGCGGCCCGCTCGAGAAATCCGGCATCGACGGCCTCACGGGCGACAAGAACCGGCCGAGATATACTCATATCAATATATTTGTCATTTTTGAGCAGCAACAGCGGGCCGCGAGCCTCACCCCCGACACCGAATATTGCCTGGATGAAAGCGGCATCGCAGATGACACAGGCACCGCGCCCCTCCCGCACTTCCCGGATGACACCGGGAACATGCGCCAGCAGGTCGACAGGCACCGGGGAGCGACGGATGAGAGCGTGTCCGGTCAGGGGAGAAACGCTTTCAAGCTGTCCATCGACGGGGGACACAACGGTTTCGGAAAACAATCCGAAAAACCCTTTCACCTCGGCAATCGTTTCGCCGGCGCGCACGGAATCTCCCGGTGATTTCTTCAGATATGCCTCGATCTCGCCAGGAAGACAGCCCAGAGGTCCAGCGAGGGGGACCGGCACGGCAGGGCCCGGAAGCAGCGTCCGGGCAACCACATCCGAACCGGCAACGCGATCCCCCGTATGCACCAGCACCTCTCCCGGCATGGGAAGTTCGCGGTCTTTCCGCACCTCAGCCCGGCTGGAGAGAGCCAGCCCCGGTACGTAGGCCCGCCCGGGTCGTTCTCCGGCGGGAGGTCGGGAGGCATCGGACATCTTGATCGGATTTTCCGGCGCGCCTGCCGCCGAATTCTCGAGAAGGGCAAGCCAGTCCCGCATCAATGCGGCACGAGTTTCCGGATCATCGGGAAGCCGCAGGGGTCGCCCACGCAGATCGATGACGATTCCGACGGCACCCCCGCGCACGCGTGTGTTCACGGCAATGCCCGGGCCGGCCCCCATGTCGAACCACGGTGACGGCCGAACCGTCAGCTCGGCCGTTTCGTCAGACCCGAGTGGGATGGCCGCGAATGTTCCGGGTAAATATTCTTTTTGATATTTTTTTCCGTCCGGCATCCCAACCGTCACATCGAGAAGGTCGCGGGATGTTCCTGGCGTGCCGGACGGGGCAACGCAGGTGCCAAGCCGGACCAGACATTCCCGGTCAAACGCGTTCAGCGCGGCATCGGCATCGAGCCGGCCCATCGCCCCGAGGTGGGGCATCATGAAGACGGAATCGACGGCAAGGGCGGTGATCCCCTCCGGCTGCACCGCGTCGATGAGGATCGCGGCTGCCTGGCCGCGCGACGGGGCATGGGAAAGGACGCCGCCGGAGCCGATGAGCAGCCCGATACGGCCAGGATGCACCAGGGAATCCCCGGGGCCTTCCCGGGCCAGCAGATTGTCGATCTGCCGGTCACGCCGCGTGCCTTTCAGTTCGACCGCAAGGTTCCGGTGCTGGGCGAAGGCGAGCCGAATCGCCTCCCGGGCCGTCGCCTGTTCCAGGACCAGCTCCGCCCGGGTGTCCGGAATCGTCGTCGGGCGGAGCATTTTATTCGCGAGGATATTCCGGATCTCCCCTTCTTCCATTCGGTCGGGCAGCCAGCGTATCAGGGCATCATACCCGGCCTCTGCCGCCACATTTCCCATCGAGTAACTCATGCCGAGGTTCGCCGCGACGGTTTTGCGATACACCCCGTCGACGATCGAGAAGACATCCGTCGTCGCTCCGCCGATATCGATCGCGACGACATTCTCCCGCTCGCGCGCGGCAAGCCGTTCGAGCAGTTCCCCGACGGCAGCCGGTGTCGGCAGCACCGGCGTGTCCGTCAGGGCGACCAGACTGGCGTATCCCGGCGCCTGCCGCATGACATGTTCGAGGAACGAAGCCTGGAGATCATGCCGTGCGGGCCCGAGACATTCGCGTTCCATCGTTGGACGTATATTTTCCGTCACCCCGAACGCGAAGATGCCGGAAAGACGATCACGAACGGCATCGGCAGCCCCGGCGTTTCCCGCATACAGCAGGGGCACACGGTCCTGACCGGGAAGGCGCGGTTTCGGAGCGGCCCCGGCGAGGAGCTCAGCCATCTCGAACACCTGGGCCGTCGCGCCCCCGTCAACGCCCCCCGAGAGGAGGATCAGATCAGGCCGCAGGCTTCTGATCCGCTCGATCCGCTCCCAGACCGGCCGGCCATCATCGAC
>DATCTT010000290.1:0-6209 GCA_036567845.1 Candidatus Ozemibacteraceae bacterium
GGGAAACGGTTGCCCGCCCCCCGGCGCCGGATACGCATGCGGTCAGTGAGCGACTTCGACGCTCCGGACTTCGCGGATGAGAACCACCTTGACCTGGCCGGGATACTCGAGATCGCTCTCGATCTTCTTGGTGATGTCACGGCACAGCTTGGGGGCAGCGCCATCATCGACCCGGTCGGGGTTGACAAGAATGCGGATCTCACGGCCGGCCTGGATGGCATAGGCAGAACTTACGCCGTCGAAGCCCTTGGCGATGTTTTCAAGATCCTCAAGACGCTTCACGTAGGCTTCCAGCGACTCGTTGCGGGCACCGCGCCGGGAGGCCGAGATCGCGTCGGCCGCCGCGACCAGAACCGCCTCGACGGACTCGAAAGGCTGGTCCTCGTGGTGGGCTCCGATCGCGTTCACAACGCGGGGCGACTCCTGGTATTTGCGGGCGAAGTCGGCGCCAAGCGAGGCGTGGTTCCCCTCGTCACTCTCGATCACCTTGCCGATGTCATGCAGCAGTCCAGCCCGTTTGGCAAGCTGGATGTTGGCCCCGATCTCGGCGGCGAGGTTGCTGGCCAGGTGCGCCACTTCGATCGAGTGCTGGAGGACGTTCTGCCCGTAGGAGGTGCGGTAGTTCAGACGGCCCACGATCTCGACGAGCTCGGGGTGCAACGCCGGGATCCCAAGGGCGAGCATCGCCTGCTCACCGGCTTCCTTGATCCGGAGCTGGATCTCCTTTTTCGCCTTTTCGTACATCTCTTCGATCTTCGCCGGATGAATGCGGCCGTCGAGCGTCAGCATCTCGAGCGTCACGCGGGCGGTCTCGCGCTTGATTGGGTCGAAGCCAGAGAGCACGACGGCCTCGGGGGTGTCGTCGATGATCACATCAACACCAGTGATGCTCTCGAAGGTGCGGATGTTGCGTCCTTCACGGCCGATGATGCGTCCCTTCATCTCTTCACTGGGGAGCTCCACGACCGAGACGATCGGGTCGACGGTATGGTCCGTGGCGCAGCGTTGAATAGCTGACGCTACAACTTCCCGCGACTTTTTGTCAGCCGTTTCCTTGATGCGCTGTTCGGCTTCCTTGATCTTAACTGCGATATCATACTGCAGCTCTTCTTCGACCTTTTTGAGAAGCTGCTCACGGGCCTGCTCCGGACTGAGTCCCGCGATTCGTTCGAGCTCCCGACGCTGCGATTCGATCATCTTGTCGATCTCCTGCCGCTGCGTATCGAGCGCCTGTTCGCGCTGTCGGAACTCGTCGGTGCGTTTTTCCAGCAGGTCCGCCTTGGCATCGACCTTTTCCATCTTACCAAGGAGCTGGGCTTCGAGCTTGTCCAGCTCGTGCTTGCGCTTCTTGGCTTCTTTTTCAGTGTTTTTCCTGAGAAGGAGTTCCTTCTCCTTGATTTCCCTGGCCCGTTTCTGAGCCTGCTCGAGTTCAGTCTGCGCCGTGATCTTGGCCTCGTCGACAATCTTCTTTCCTTGTTCCTGCGCCTTTGCCAGGGCTTCTTCGTCCTGGCGCCGCCGCATCATGCTGGAAATCTGATATCCGACGAAGCCCGCCACCGCCATCAATATGACATACCACATGGCCGGTCTTCGGGAACCTCCTGGTTTGGATGTGAATGAAGCAGGCAGAGATATCCCCCCGCTTCTCATCTTCGTTCCGATCATTTGCTGCGTCCGTTTCCGATCACAGTTTGTCGGGGAACTCCTGGATCGGGTGCGCCTTTTTCAGATCGCTCACATACTGCTCGAGCGCAACCTTCTGCTTCTCGGGCAACAATTGATCGCGGATCTGATCCTTCACCTCGGCGAGGGGGCGGGAGCCGGCCGCGCGCCGTTCGTCGACACGGATCACATGCCAGCCGAACTGGGTCTTGACTGGTCCAACGACCTTGCCGATCTCGGCTTTGTTCACGGCCTCATCAAATTCGGGAACCATCTGGCCCTTGCCGAAGAAACCCAGGTCGCCGCCCTCCTTGCCGGAGGGGCACTTGGACTCGGTGCCGGCAACATCCTCGAACTTCGCGCCCTTCTCGATCTGTCCGAGAATGGCCTTGGCCTTCTCTTCGGCATCAACGAGAATGTGGTGCGCGCGGGTCTGCTCGGGCGTCGAGAACTGGGAAAGATTTTTCTCGTAAAAGGATTTGATGTCCTCATCGCTCACCGTGACTTTGCTGGTGACCTGTTCCTTGAGGAGCGTGTCGAGAGCGACCCGTCGGCGGGCGTTCTTTTCAGCTTCCGGGTACTGCTTCCCAAGCTCGGCGCGGTTTTTCTGCACATACCGCTTTACGAGCTCGCGATAACAGAACTGCTTCACGAAGTCGTTGAGGCCTTCACCCTCGAGGAGTTGGGGCCGAATGAACGGGGGAATCCGTTCCAGATCCGGAGCAATCGCAGCCACCTTCACGGCATCTGTGCCGATCGTGCACAGCGTTTTCTCGAGGTCGGCAGGCTTGATCTCGGGCTGGCGCAGGACCGCAGTGCCTTCCGAGGCGATGACGAGCTGGAACTCCTTCTGCATTTCGGCGAGGCGAGCCTCATACAGCTCGCGGCGTTTGGTATCCCCAAGTTCCCGCTTGATCTGGGCCGTGACATCGGCGAGAGGCTTTACCTGCCCCTCCTGCTTCTCCGAGTATTTCACGATCATCCAGGTGTTGTCATCGCCCTTGACAGGCTCGGAAACCTGATTGTCCTTCATCGAGGCAAGAAGCTGGGCGACGGAGGGCGAAACGTCCCCGAGGGTGACGAAGCCACGGTCGCCGCCGCTGGTCTTGAACGAGTCGGTCGAGGATGCTTTCGCGACATCGGCGAAGGACTTGCCGCCGTCGATCTCCTTCTTGAGAGCCTTGGCAGCGGCCTCATCGGTGGCGGAGATCTGGTGCAGATGGAACTTCGCCTCTTCGGTGAACTGATCCTTGTGCTCGTTGTAAAACTTCTCGACGTCGGCAACCGGGACATCGGCTTTGTCGAGCAGTCCACGGACATACTGCTGGGCAAGCATGTTCACGGCCACGTCCTCGATCTCCGACGTGAGTTCGGGACGGTTCGCGATGCCCATCGCTTCAGCCTGCTGCTCGATCAGAGTGATTTCAGCCATTTGCTTGAGGAACTGCTTGCGGCCTTCGGGGCTTTCGAAATGCGCCTTCACCTGGGGGTTGACCGAGTTGAGGAACTGGGAGAGCTCGCGGTCGAACTCCTCGCGGGTCACGGTATAGGTGCCGATGGTCGCGAGCACGTCCTGGGGAGTGCCGGCGGCGGGAGCGGTGACAGTTTTGCCGGCTTCCGGCGCGGAAACAACGGCGGGTTCAGCGGCGTGAAGAGCGCCAGCCAGGGACAGAGTGAGGGCGAAAAACAGGACAACGGCGCCGAAGCGCCTGTCGTGCGATGACATGAATGCCTCCCGAAAGAATTTGGACGACGGGAAAGTATACACGCCCACCCGAACGAATGCAACGCACGGCCCCAAGCCCATCCAAATGCGAAACCGCCCTCTCCCGAAGAACCGGAGGAGGGCGGCAGAGAATCGAACGGTAGGCGATCAGGGCGCCCGGACAAACACGATGGCGTCGAGAAACAGGTTGGCCCCGCCGCCGGCGCCCGCATTGAGGGCCGTCATCTCGACCACGACCCCTTCAACACCGTTGTTCACGATGATCTGACCAAGCGCAACCTGAGTGCGGCCGCGATTGATCGAGGAATAGCCACTCAGATCCTTCTCGAGGAGAGCCGTGGTGAGAACCCCGTTCTCCCGGATCTGGATCTTCCAGTTGCCGGCACTGGTATGGGGATAGTAGTAGGCATAGACGTTGTAGCGATACGAACCGCTGGTCGGCGAAGGCAGCTTGTAGTAGAGACTCGAGAACAGCCCCGTGTTGCCGAACTGGTATGCATCGCCGACGCCCTGGGTTCCGACAGTGTCGGCGATCAGCAGGGCAACGCCGGCGCCGGAATAATAATCGATATGGGTGTAGTCCTTCGAGTTGTAGACCAGGTAACTGCCGTCGATCGTGTCGGCCGTTCCGCGGGGGATGAACTCCCAGAGGGAATTCTCGCCTTCCAGCATGCCGACCCACAGGCCGCCCGGATACGCCTTGACGTAGTTGCTCAGCTCGCTTTCCTTGCCCGAGGCGCTGACCGCAGAGATCTTGAAGAAGTAGGGCACGCCGAATTCGAGTTTCTGTCCCTTCTTCTCGGGATTCTGCATGAAGCTGCTCGGATACGTATTGATGACGTAAGCCGAGCTCTCGGTCCACTGGGGCTGGCCGGTCACGAACCGCGTATACCCGCCGTCGGCCACGGTCGAGAAGTAGATATTATAGCTTACAGCATTTTTAGCGGCGTTCCAGGCCAGCTTGATCCCGGCCTCGGTGCTGGTCGAGGACCATGCCTGAACGCCCGAGGGCACCGCGGGGATGTCGGCATCGGCAGACTGGGTGACGATCGAGCTGAGCTCGCTGACCATGCCGTTCCGGTCGAGGGCCCGGGCTGCATACAGGTTGTAGGGCGAGCCGTTGACATCCTTGAAGGTCTGGGTGAGGTTCGCCGAGCCATTGTCCTCGACGATGCCGATCAGGGAGAAGAGACGGTCGTTCTGATTGGCCCGGAAAATCAGGTAGGTGTCAAGATCCAGCGTCGGATTGTTCCCTTCGAAGATCGGAGTGCCGTTCTGATTGAACATCGGTTTGTGGAAGCTGATGACCGGATCGGTGTCGTTGCTGACAGCCAGATCGTAGGGTGCCTGAGGGATCGTGTCATCCCCGGAGCGCAGGGTCACCTGGACCGGATCCGAGTTCTCGCTCTCGGTGTAATCCTCATTGAATGAGCGGATGACATAGGTATACTGTTCGGCCGAGGTCTTGATCACCGAGGTGTCGACGTATCCGGGCGTGTCCTGCGGAACCGAGGAGATCCACTGGACGCCGCCAGCGCTCGTCGAGAGGCCGCGGTAGATATTATAGCCCTTGATGCGCATGCCCGTGACCTTGTCCCAGGCGATGTACACGTTCTCACGTGAGGCTCGCACCTTGATGTTCACGACACGGGGCGGCCGTTGTTCGACGGGAAGGCCGGCGCGGGCCTGGATCGCGTTTGTGCGCGACAGATCCGACTCCTTGCCCTGCGTGTCGAAGGCCGACAGCTTGTAATAGTAATACTGGTCGTTCACGAGCCCGTTCTGATTGTCGTTGTCGAGATAGGTTGGCGCAGCCACCTGGCCGACGGTCGAGATCAGCGTGAACGGTCCGCCCGAGTTATTCGAGCGGTAGATCTTGTAACCGACCAGATCCGCTTCGGTATTTGCACTCCAGGTGAGCAAGATAGCCCGTTCCTTGCCCACGCCGACGACATTGGTCGGGATGTTCGGAGCCTCGAAGTCGGTCAGCCCCGCATCCTTCTTGACGCCGGTGGTGCAACCGAACAGGGTGAACATCATGAACAGCATGACGCCGGCCATGAGGCTCCTTCTGTATCTAGCTGATGTCACCGTTCTCAGCATAGGGTTCTCCTTTTCATGCACAGCTTGGCACATACCACGGATGATTCATCGGCAGTCGGCGTGAAAGAGTTAACGAAAAATGCTCGCATCTCATCCGCCCGACAGAATCTCGGCCTCGCGGATCGCCCGCTTCATCTCGCCGACCGCACGTTCCAGCCCCGACAACACAGCGCGGGAGATGATGCTGTGGCCGATGTTGAACTCCTCGAGACCCGGCATCAGAACCAGGTCCTGGACGTTCCAGTAGGTGATGCCGTGGCCGGCATTCACCCGCAGCCCGAGCTTCTTGGCCCGGGCTGCCATGTCATACAGTTTCTGCCGTTCGGCCTCGTGCTCGGCCTCACTCACGGAGTCGGCATAGCGCCCAGTATGCAATTCGACGAACGAGGCGCCTGTTTTCGCCGAGGCCTCGACCTGCTTCTCGTTCGCATCGATGAACAGGCTGACGGCAATACCAGCCTGTTTCAATCGGAAAACGGCAGCCTTGACGGTGTCGAACGCGCCGGCCACATCGAGCCCTCCCTCGGTGGTGACCTCCTGACGACGCTCGGGAACGAGCGTTGCCATGTCCGGCTTCACTGACTCAGCGATCTTCAGGATCTCCTCGCTCACCGCCATCTCGAGGTTGAGGCGGGTGCGCACGCTCTGGCGCAGGATCCGGACATCCCGCTCCTGGATATGGCGGCGATCCTCCCGCAGATGGACGGTGATCCCGTCA
>DATCTT010000291.1:0-10928 GCA_036567845.1 Candidatus Ozemibacteraceae bacterium
CCCGCCTCGTGCGGGTCGGGTCAGAAGGAGGTGGCCGTGAGCCTCAGGTCAGAGTTCATCAGCTTCGCACGCACCGATTCACGGAACGTCGAAACGCGGCCGCCGCCAAAATTGCGGCTCAACACGATCGTCACCTCGACCGTTCCCTGCTCGGTGTTGTTGAACCCGATACTCTGCACGTCTTCGAGCTCGATGGTCACGCGCCTGTTCGCCGGCTCCGCGTTGAAATTCGGGCCAGCCAGCGCCTGGGCATAGGGCGGTCCGCACAGGATGTGATCCGTATCGAGGCCGGACCGCTTCAAAACGAGCTTATAACCGATCCCGTCACTGCCCCGAACGGCGGCCAGGGAAACGCCCGCCCAGGTGCCCCGCGTTTCCGGGGCGCCTATGAGGGGGTTCGCCGAATTGTAGGAGGTCGTCACGGAGAAAAACATCAGCCCCGTAGCCCCGGAAATCGGGGTGACGTTGTTGATGAATCCCGTCTTTGCGTAGATCGGAAGCGGATTGACGGTGGGGGTGGAGTTGGAAAAATATGACTCGGCGTTGTTGGCCTTTTCCAGCAGCTCTCTCAGCTGGACGAGGAACAGCTGGGCCTTTTTCTGGGTCTGGAGTTGCCACTGCCCCGACTTGAACCCGGCGCTGCCCCCCCGGAAAACCCCGAACAGCGCCGTCAGAAGGAGGCTCAGCACCCCGCAGGCGATGAGCACTTCCGTCAGGGTGAAACCGGAACGGTTCCTTCCTCTGGTCATTTCTCTTCCCATGCCAGGCATTCTACAGCAACCGGGTCCGGCTGGCATCGACCGTAAACACGTAGTTCTGCTGGATCGCCCCCACCCGGACCGAGACATTGATCTCGAGCGCATCCCGGTTATAGCCATGATAGCTAATCATATTATACCATGTTGAATATGTTGCAACGGGAACCGGATCCCCGACGCTCACGCCGCCAGGCCGGAAATCCTGCAGGGGGGTGTTCGCCGCGCCTTGGAAGCGTTCCAGGGGGGTCGGCATGATGTTCGTCAGGCCGGCCCGACGGTGGATGTAAGCATGATAAAAGTCCGCCGGAAACCGCTTGAACTTGAGCATGGCAATCTGCGCAATGCCCTGCGCAAAACAGTCGGCCTGCAACCGCTCAAGCATCTTCGGATTGACTGGCTTGGTCGTGGAAAACGTCTTCAGATAGGCGCTTCCCAGGACAAGCAGGGTGAAAGCAAACACCAGCACGATCACAATGGCCATGCCGGCATTCGCCCCCGGTCTCCGGATCGGATTCATCAGAAGGCCCCCTGAAGATTCACGGAGAAGCTGACGGCCTGCACCGACCGCGCAACCCCGTTCGGCTCGGTCCACTTCACGGTCGCGACGTATTTTATCACCTGGTAGGGCCGCCCCGGCGTTCCGTCGCAGATGTAATACTGCGGATCGAACGAGTCAAAGGCGAAGGTCGAGGGAGTGCCGGAGGCATACCCGATCGACGACATGATGTTGAAGGGCTGCAAGCCGAACGTGACCGCCTGGTGCCGCAACGTTAAATCCACGTTGAACGCCCCCGCCCGGGTGTGGGTGGCCAGCCCGTAGGGAACCCCCCAGAACGCCGCTCCGGCCACGCCATCGTTGGTCAACACCGTCGGCTCCGCGGTGATGCCCGTCGTCATGCTGGCATAGGGAACCAGCATCAGGCGGTTCATCCGGTCCGCCAGGAGGTCCATTGCCACGACCATCCGGAAGTCCTTCTGGGTTCCGCGATGGCCGAAGCTGATTAGTCCCGAGGCCCCCAGCGTGGCGATCGTGAAGATCAGGAACGCACAGACGATCTCCACGAGCGTCACGCCAGGATTTCGCAGTCGGGACCGGATAGGGGCCATGAATCACTTTCCCTGGTTCGTGCGATCGATCACACGCACATCAAGTTTGGTCGAGTATACATCCAGCACCAGCTCGACATCACGCACGTTCCGGGTCGAGGCATTCGATACCGACGTGTCATACGGCCGGTGCGGGTCGGAAGGCCAGCCACGGGCATTGTCGGCGACTTGGAGTCGCACACGGTATTTCGCCGTGGTCGTTGTGGGCCGCCGGAAGAGATACCGGATGTCCCCGCCGCCCGCCCGGTTATCCAAAACCGTCACCCCGTCGAGATCCAGCAGGCTGAAGGTGTTGATGACGGTCGAGCCCATGTTGTCGTTGTGGATCGGATGGAAAAACACGGGCACATCGATCTCGAACTCGGCTTTCGGCGAGGTGAGGGAGGTCGAAACCGGCAGGGCGAAACTCACCTTCTTGTCCGTGTCGATACTGCCGATGTTGGTGCCAGTCCAGCTCTGGAGGCCGTTTCTGGCCGCATCCGACGTCGGCGGTGTGGAGATGCGCAGCCACTGTCCGAGAAGCGACGTCGACAGGTTTGAGGGAACGACATGCACAACACCCTCATGCTTGAGATCCTGTGCCTGGATGAAAGCGTTTGGACGGTCGTTGTCCCGGATCACGATCTCTCCGCGACCAAGATAATTGTTCGGATCCGATGAGCTGACCCCTGCCGGACTGGCATCCTTCGCGATGAGGCCATAGACGGGATTCTGATACGAGCTCGTGTTGTTGGCCAAATCGAGCTTCAGGGGAGCCCCCTGATCCGAGAAGTGGACCAGATCCGACAGGGCGATCTTGTACATCCGATACGAGAAGGCCCGGTTGTAGTTCGACCGCGGAAGCCAGTCCAGATCCCCTGTCCCGAAGTTTGCTTCAACGAGGTCCTGCTGCTGCAGCTTGTAGGCGGCATTGGTGTTGTTGTTCTGAACCGGATTCGAGCGGTAATAGTTCGCTGAAATGCTGGTTCTGACAGGCACGGTCGGATAATAGAACTCTGCATAGCGGGCATTATAGTTGTGTTGAACGGTCAGATCGTTGATCATCGGATTGTTGTGATAGGGGTCCGCGAACGTGACGTTCGTGGGATCGTTCCCCATCGGGTTGTTGTCAGCCACGACGAAAACCAGGTTGGCCGGCTGTGCAACCGGGGGACTGTCGGGGCTCGTGATCGGCTCGCCGGTCGTTCCGTAGAGAATGTCGCGGTTCACGAACGCCCCGGGAACGGTTGCCCCGCCCCGGAAGGGATCCGCAAACGTGAGCTGCGGGCCGGTCTGGTCCTTCACGATGACGTCACAAACCGCCGCCATCTGGATGACGATCGGGTAGTCGTCGGGAAGACCCCAGTCCGTGCCGATCGTTCCGTCGGGGTAGATGACGGGAGTCGGGAAGTAGGCCAGCACCGTCCCCGTCCGGCGCGCTGTCACCGAAAGCGTATAGGACTGAGGTTCCGAGGGAACGGGGAACAAACGCTTCACTTCGGCTGGGGTGAGGTCGGGCCGGCTGGTCGTGATGGACACGTCGATGATGGTCTCGGAACCTCGCTTCAGAAGCGAGCTCCAGGTGAACTGCGTCGGCTGGTCGGCCGGTGTCCAGACATTGCTGTCCGGCACGATACGGGCGATGCCGGCCGGAATCGGCGGCCGCGTGTTGCTCATCACGGTGAGCCGGCCATCGGGGGGATTGATCGCGCGATTGCTCATAAGATCACGCAGTTTGAAACTCCAGGTGGGTGTGGTCTGTTCGGGAATCACGTATTTCGGCCGTGTGAGCGGCGCCGGGAAGGTGTCGGAAGTCGCCGGCTTGTAATCAAACGTGCCGCCGGCGGGTTTCCCGCTCATGATGATGCCACCGCCTGTGCCGGTCGGGTTCGGATCGACGCCCTTGATGGTGAACGTCACCCACGAATACCCGGCGGCATCCTCGCCGACGGCAGTCCGCACACCGCTGATGACGGACTCCTTGTCCTGGGCCAGCGAACCGGGCGCGAGACGATCATAATCGTAGAACTGGAACAGCGTCTTGACGCCGATCCGGTATTCACCGGCGCTGAGAGCGGCGGAATACCGGTAGCTTCCCGCGTTTCCGAGCGCCTCCTGGTCGAGGATGGTGTTGTTGACCGTCGCTCCAGCCCGGTCTTTCGTCTGGATGACCTTCCAATAATATTTGATGGAAGATTTTTTGATGGTCGAGACGAACTGGCCTCGTCGGCCGTCATGATCGATATCATCGCCCGACCAGGTGTTGACGTCGTTGGTGTCGAACCGGGGAAAATTCTCGACCTCGAAGAAGTAAACGTTGTCGTCGCGGTATCGGCCATCGGCTTCCGGTGCAGCAGCCGAGAAGTCACCGGTTCCGGCGCTGAACAGGAGCGGGCCGCGCACATCGCACACGCCATTCCGGTCACCCTCGACCTGGGGTGGCGTCGCACTGTTGATGACGGCGATCTCGACCCGGTAATCCGTCTGCACCGATGCGCCGCTCTGGGTGTATCCACCGGTCCAGATCCAGTTTGCGCGGGTATCGAAATTCATGCCGGGGCGAACGACGAAGTCGCGGAAATACTGATTGTACCCAAGAACAATATCACCTGCGATAGGAGCCGTCACCCGGGTATAATAGTTGCGCTTCGAAACGGTTTTGTAGACACCCTGACGAAAATAGGCCCGGCCATACCGGTTGCCAGCATAGTCGGTAAAATAATTCTCGTAACGGTAGGCATCCAGGGCCGTCCAGGCACTGATGTTCGCCGGATCCATGCGCGTTTTCATCAGATACAGGTGGCCGAAGCCGTCGGCACCAATCGAGTCCGGCAGGATCCCGTCGAGGCCCACGTTGATCTGTTCGGGAATCGGGGTCGTGCCGAGCACGTCGTTCCGGACGAATTTGTACACCGTGCGCTGAGTCTTGTCGTAGACGTAGGCTATACCGCCCGTCTGCCACCATTGATCCGAGACGGCGAAATCCGTGAGGGTCGCGATCGAGTAAGGCGCACCGGCAGCACGAAGCCACGAGTTGATGACATCGGTACCGACGGCATAGACGAAGTCTCCCGTCGTGTTTTTCGAACTCACCCCGATCGAGGTTGTCGTCAGATTGCCCGGATCACCGACGATCGTCGTGCTACCATCCTTGCCGATCAAGGAATAATCGGTTTTCGCAGGTTCGCGCCGGTAGAGATAGGTCTTCCCGATGCTGGAATATGCACAATCCAGATAGGGAATGTCCCCTGCCGGTCCCGTCAGGCCGTCGACGGCACGGATGCACCCGTCCACGCACTCGCCGCGTTGGTCGATCGTGGATTTCTCGCCGGTTTTCACATTGGCGACATCGGTGGGATACGGACTCGGATCGATACCACCGGAATTGCGGTTCAGCATGTGGAGCTTGATATCGCGGAACTTCGCGAGCACGTTCTCACGGCAGACGTAATGCACCCAGCCACCGCCGCCCCCCGAGCCCCAACCATACGTGTAGGGACTCCAGACCGGATGGTCGAGGCAGTGAAACCAGCTGCCCGCAGGAACCTCGTAGTAGCCCGGCTTTCCAGGAGTCGGCGCCGGAACAATACTGCACGGATAGCAGGTTCCGCCGAAGATATTCGGCAGAGAACGACAGTAGTCACTGGCACAATGGTTGCCGCGTCCCGTCGGGCTGTCGCCCGGCCGACCGGGGGAGTGATACCGGTGAATGATCCGGTCGACAGGCGTGGAATACCGCCCCGTCGGATCCGGCCAAACGATGACCCGCCGGGAAATCATGCCCGACCAGGGAGCCCATCCCGAGTCGATGCCCGCGAACACATACAGCCGCTTCTGGGAGGTGCGGCCATCCCAGCTCTGGGCGGCAGCGATCCCATAGGCATCCAGATCGCGACTCGCGGTGTCCTTGAGATTCCACAGTTTCTGGACCGACCCGCCCGTCAGGTTGTTGAGGGCATAAACCCCACGGTATGGCCCGTCACAAATCAGGACATAACAGTCGCCGTTCTGTTCGTAATAGGAATGAAGAGCCATCGCCGGAACGGCAACGAGACCGAGCAAAACCAGGGTCACCAACACCCGCAGCCATGATCTGTTCATAGGATCCTCCCTTCGCCCCCGGAGCATCACTTACATTCCTGACGATTTTTCGAACTGGGCATACTTCTGGATCAACAGCTGGAAGCTGTTCTGGATCTCGGGCGGAACCCGGTATCGCGAGAAGATTTTCCGCGCGACGGTCGCCGTCAGATCTGTTCCACCGCCGAGGAAGATGTTTCCAGAGCTGAAGTTCGCCGCAGTTTTCGTCAGATACGGCCGAAACTCCAGATACCGCTCGAGCGTCTGGATCATGTTCTGACTCGCCGCGAACGCCACATGCTCCCGCGCCGAGACCGGCTGGCCGTTCGGGCCGGGAACGGTCGTCTCCGGCACCTGGGGTGGCGCCCAGTTCGAGAAGGTGTGGAACAGCCTCGAAGCGAGCGTGTCCGACGGCTCGGGATACTGCGGAACCGTGATGGTTTCCGGCGACTTTTCCAGGGAACCGCGGCCGAACGACGTGTCCAGCACGACGCCGATTCTGGCCTCCTGGGCCGTCTGGCTGATGAACGACTCGATTTCCCGCTTGATCGCATCGAACTGCCTGGCCGTTTCCTCCTTCGTGAGATAGACCGGGGCGTATGCCTCTTCCTGGGCCTGCTCGAATTCCTTGTCCAGGCGCGCAATCTGGGCTTCACACTCGGCCATCGCCCGGGTATACCGGTCCTCGTATTCCCCGATCTGTTTTTCCCGGTCACGGACCTGGCCGGGCTTGGTCGCCCCCTTCTCAAGCAAATCCCTCATTGTTTCTTCCCGGCGCTGGAGGATTTCGAACCTGGTCTGGTTCAGTTTTTCCCGCCTCACCCCCAAATCGCGCAGCTTCGGCTGGGCTTTGTCCCAGGCGGCCTGGAGAGCCTGCCCGAGAGCGGCGGTGTCGCCCGATGGGGCGTTGCCCCGGAAAAACCGGTCGTGGGAATAATCGAACGAAGCCATCGAGGGATGGAGCGCCAGCAACAGGCGGACATCGACGGTCGCCCACCCGCCCTCCGCCGCGAACACCCCGGTCGCGGACAGGAACACCGCCCCAAAAGCAAATACTATAAGATATATATTTTTAATGATTGTTCTGGCCGGCATGATTCACTTTCCTCCGGTGATCTGTTCGAGATGTTTGACAGCTTCGAGACGGGCGTCGCTGCCTCCATACACGACGGGGAGCAGGGGCTGGCGCCAGATGCCGAGAAATCGTTTCGCGTGTTCCAGCCAGGTGACGGTCGCTTCATCGGGCGTGAACGGCCCGCGCCAGAGCTGAAAGTTCAGATTTGTATACACGATGCGTGTATCCGGAACAGCTGGCCGATCAGGCAGCAGCGGGGATATGTCAATGACCGCCCCACCGAACCCGGAGCGCAGCCGGCCCACCACAGTTCGTATATCGTTTGCTATCGTTTTTGCCTGTCCGACCATCGACAGGTTGCTCGTCAGGCCGGGCCGGCCATGCACACCCCGGAGCTGGACCAGCCTTTCCTCGAGGACCCTGACCCGGTCCTGCAGTTTCTGCTGTTCGGCGAGAAACGCCTCTTCGGCCGACGCGCGCTCCTCTCTGGACATCTTGGCGGCAAGCCGTTTCGCCCAACTAGCCGGCAGTGCCGCATACTCCTGCCGCTTTGCTTCGAGTTCGGCCTGCACCCGCTTGATGCCCTCTTCCCCGTCAGGCACGGGCTCGGAAGGAGTGCCGGCGAACCGGCCGGTGTCGGCCGAGAACTGTCGGAACAGGGGATGGGCCAGCAGAAGCAGCCGGGTATCGATAAACTTCACCTGCTGCCCCAGCACCGGCCCCGCCAGCGCCAAAACCAGCAGAACACACGCCCATTGTCTCATCGTCATCCTCCTGGCATCTACATTCTGATCTCACGCAATTTTCAGGCGAGGCGGGGCCCCGTCCCGTGGGAAGCAAAAGATCCGGTTGCATTGCGCGAATCGAAACCTTTTCGTCCATTCTACAGGAGGTGAAGAAATTCGTCAGGAGCAAAATATTTTTACTTGTTTTTGACACCTTGACCCTCTTGGAGACTACGCCGGGCGCAGGGTAAAATGAACATGGGTGGAGCGAACGGCTCAACCATTCATTCTGAGTTTCCGAGGGGAACACACCCGTGAACATTCCATCCATTACCCACCGGCTCGCCGGCATCCTGCTTCCGGCCGTGTTCCTTGTGCTCTGGTGCGCCCCGGCCCACGCCTGCCTCAACTTTCTCCATGAATGGATCCCGTTCGCCAGCGCCACGGAAACTCTCCCCGAGGGCGGCGGCCACGGCCTCGGCGAAGCCTGCGCGCAGTTCCGGAAAGACATCGCCGGTCGTCTGGCCTCGGATGCCATACGCCCCGACAGCATCACACTCGCCGCCGTCACCTGGGGCGATCCCGCAGCACCGGCTTCCGCCAGCCAGACATCCCGCGTTCTCAACGCTCTCGAGCAGACCTGGCCGGCCTCTTCTGTCTACGCACTGTCGGACGGCCTGGTTCCCGATGACGATGGTTCCGCGCTTGCCTCGGCGACATTGGTGGCATCGACCCCGCTCATTCTGACCGTTCACGTCGCGTCCTGCATCGGCGACCGCATCAGCCTGCTCGATTTCATCTTCTTCGACATCGCGATCATCCGGACGATTCTTCGCGAGAAAGTCACGGCGACCTTCCGCGTCATCGACCGCTCCGGCCGCATCGTCTATCTGAACCGGTTTGCCGTCAGCCCGACCATCGTGTTCGACGTGATGTTCCGGCCGACGATCAGCCTGCTGAGCTATTTCGAAAAGCACGACAGCCGGCCGTGGATCCTCGATTACGGGGAGATTTTCAAGGATGTCGCCTCGGAGGCGTTCAAGATCCGGCCGGAAAGCGGCCGCATGCCAAACTTCGAGTCCAGCATCGTGATGCCGCCGCCGGCCACCGCTACCAGCACCCCCCGATGAAACCGCTTCCCTCGACCCGCAGACGGGCAGGTTCCCTTGCGATGGTGGTCCTCGCCCTTGCAAACTCCCTCGTTCTCCCGATACCGGTGTATTCCTGTGATGACACGATCCTGACGTTGATCTCCGGCCAGAATCCGACGGATGAGTTTTCAGGGGCGCTTCTGAGCATGGTCCGGAATCTCCAGAGCATGGCATCGGCCCTCACCGCCTACGACGAGGAGTCGGCCAGACGGTTCATGGAAACGTCCATGGCCGGGTGGCTAGAATTCACCGTCCGGTACCGCTCCAGCCCGCCGCCGCGCTGGGACAAAGATCCCCGCTGGATCAGCCGCATCGATCAGGTTTCCGAGCTGCTGGGCAAGCTGCGCCGTCACTTCGCATCCGGCCGGCCCCAGGCATCCCACGACATGATCGAGGGAATCACCACCCAGATGACCCTCTTGGGAACCCGCGCCACCGGAAACGAGGGGTATGACCCGGTGCTCGAAGCGGAATGGGAACTCCTCGGCCTCAACCCCTCGCTTCCGGAAAATGCCGCTGGAACGGCTCTCCAGGCTCGGCTTGCCAGTTTTTCCACAACGATCCGTCACGTCGTGCCGGCCCGGCACCCCGATCTTGTCGCAGCCCATGCGGCCGTCACGAAGGCAATCGTTGCCTTCCGCCAGGTGTGCGAGGAATCCTCCGTAACGAACGCCCCCAGGCCAATCCGGGCATATGCGGAGCTTCTGGCCGCCTTCACGGCGATGAGATCCCGGCTCCTGGCGGACACCCCGGACGCCGCCACGGCTCCGACCTCCCTCCCCGGTCAGTGAGACCCGAACACGTTCACGGGAGCCCACGCGCCCTGCAGAATCACCGGTAATACCGGATCCGCGCGGAGCATCATGCTGACTTTCGTGCTCCCCCGGGTGATCGTCTGAGAGGTTTTTCCGATGCCGTAAAAGGGAATGAACGGATTTTTTCCGACGGTGAAGGGACTAGTCCGGCTCCGGGAAAGCTGGGCGATCTCGGAAAGCCTCGGAAAGCCTTCTTTCCCGAGCCGCTCGATTTCCATCGGGGTAAGCCGCGGTTGGCCGCCATCATCATACCGTTTTGCCCCGGGAGCCGCGTTTCCGACATACGCCTGCAACTCATCGAGCATCTTGCGCATCTCGCGATTGATACTGCGTTCCTCGTCCAGTTGCTTGCGCAGCATGTCCGTCTCGACTCCCGGCGAAGTGGTGATGAATCCGGGGGCCCCGGCCGCTGGCCGCGGATCTGCGCGCTGACCGATATAGTTGATCAGGATGATCGCCGCAACGAAGAGATACCCGATGCCGAGGAACACCTGGGACGCCTGCTTTTCTACCGCCATGGTCACCCTTCCTTCGCTGATTCGAGGAGTACAACCGCCCTGCATGCGATGGCCCGACGCTCACCGACCGCGTCGAAGCCTTCGTTGGTCCCTGCTTTGACGGAAACCCGCCCCCGATCGATGCCGAGGCCGGCCGCGAGGGTCTCGCGGATCGCGTCGCGGTGCGGGGCGATCTTCGGCCGTTCGCAATGGATCATGGTGTCGATGTTCACGACGCGGAACCCCGCTGCGGAGATCCGCTCCATCACCCGTCCGAGCAGCGTCATCGAGGAGATGCCGCGATAGGCCGGATCCGTGTCGGGAAACAATTGGCCGATGTCTCCGAGCGCCGCGGCGCCCAACAGGGCGTCCATCACCGCGTGCAGCAGGGCGTCGGCATCCGAATGCCCTTTCAGGCCGAGCTCGAAAGGAATGCGCACCCCGCCCAGCCAGAGCTCCCGATCGGGAACGAGGGCGTGGATGTCGTGCCCAAAGCCGATGCGCAGAGGCGTCGTTGCGGGGCTCATGCTGCCTCGGCGCCTTTCTGGCGTTCCGCCGACCGTTCGGCGACACGGACGGCCGCCATGCCTCGCGCCTTTTCGTCGTGCGCGAGCAGGGTGTCGAGATCCGGCGCGGCATCGAACGGCATGGCATCCATCACCGACCGGATCACGGCCGGGATGTCGGTGAATCCGATATCGCCCTGCAGAAACGCGGCGACGGCAACCTCATTCGCGGCAT
>DATCTT010000292.1:0-10083 GCA_036567845.1 Candidatus Ozemibacteraceae bacterium
AGAAAAAGCGCGATTCTCGCGAGATCGAGAACAAGCGATGAGGCCCGGCCGCCGCGACCCGCCGGAATCCCGTGAGGCATCTGCACTTCGAGCTCGCCACAGGCGACCATCCACACATTCACCGGAAGCCGCCCCGACCGCAGCTCGTCCTCGAACCGGGACAACCATTGGTGACGGTTTCCGGCCAGAGGGAACGGAAACGCAATCGCCCGTTCACCGGACTCTCCAGACAGCATTATCACGGCATCCACGGCCTGCCGGGCGCTCAGAATGCATCGACAGCGGCAAGAACCCGCTGGAACCTGTTCCGGCTTCAGAGTCTCTGGTAGAGCCCCATCCAGGCCAGCCTGCAGGATTCCGAGCGCCTCTCTCGGGAACCCGGCGATCACCCGGGCGATTTCCAATGCGTCGGCAAACCTCGTCGGATCCGGCGAGAACGGCCCGGAGCCGATATCATGCGGCTGATCGCCGGGAACGTCAGAAACAGTGATCAGATCCACCTCGACGCCTCGTTCGAGGCACCGTCTCAACAGATTCCCGCCCTTGATCGCTGACAGGTGCCGACGCACCGTATTCAGGTCGCCGATGGGCAGGCCTGAACCGACGAGACGCCGGAACAACTCGCGGCAAATGGTTTCGGACAGCCCTTCGACCGGCTTTTCGGCGAGTGCCGACGCGCCTCCTGAAACCATGGCAAGCAGACCGGTTCCGCGTTCGAGCCGATCGATCATCCCTATCAGATGATCTCCCGCCCGAAACGATCCCTCATCTGGAAAAGGGTGGCCACCCTCCAAGACTGTGACCGGCTTTTCAACAAGCGAGTATAACCCGCGATCGGCCCCGGCAGGCCGGATACAGAGGGCCGGCACGGCGTCCCCATCGGCCCCGAGCGCCTCATATGCAGCGGCGAGCATCACGACCGAGGCTTTCCCGATCGAAACGATCGCAGACGGCCGAACCCCGAGTTCGCGAACGATTCCCTCGACACGGCGGCCCGCTTCCAATGATGGAAGCAGGAGGCGGGGCAGATCGACAAGAAACGATCGACAGTCGGTGTTCGGCATCTTGTCCATGATACATCCCGTTGTCGCCATCTGTCCTTTCCCATGAGGCACACGGAAAATTTCGTTCGCTTATTCTCTGGAGATCTCGCTGTCGGAGCAAAACCCGGAACTGTCGGTATCGTGCGTCATCAGGCAACTCGTGAGGGGTTGAAATGAGGCGCGATTATGGTATCTTCGAGGGAACGGAGGATGCCGAAGCTATGGGAACGTTTCTCGTCGAGTCACTGAGCCAGAAGTTCGAGCTGAAGTCGTATCACGTCTTTTTCGACATAAAGGACAGTCTTGCCGCCGAAGAGATCCTCGATTATCTCGACCGCGGAACTCAAGGCCTCAAGCAGGTCTTCAGCATCGATGCCGATCCGCCGTTCGAAGTCTACATCTATCCCGATCTCGCATGCATCGAGCGCGTCACGCGCCGACCGATGGGAATGGGGGAAACTTCCCGCATGATGCTCGACGAGGGGGCCCTTCTCCTCAGTGCACAGCATCTGCCGAAGAATATCGGCGAGGAGGTTCTCAAAAGTCTCTGCTATAGTATTTTCAACCGCGGGGTGAAGGAGCGCGAGATCGGCATCATGCAGATGCGCACTCCCTCCTGGCTTCGCGAGGGCATCTGTCTCCAGGTCCCTTACAAGGCGAGGCGCGACGCGAGCGATTTTCTGATCGCCGGCTGGAACTCCCTGCAAGAAGCGAACAAGACTGACCAGCTGATCAAACCCGGTTTGATGCTCAAGAACATCAACTTCATCCCCGACCCGGCGCGGCGGCGTCTCGCCCAGCACCAGGCGTTCTACATGGTGCGCCTGCTTCTTTCGACCTATAGCGACAAGTTTTTCAAGCGCTACTCGACCCTGATGGGTGCCTTCGAGGACATGGAGTCGGAAGCGGTTTTCAGACAGTGTTGTAACCTCGATTACGAGAAGTTTTTCTCCCTGTTCAAAGACTGGGTCCGCACGACGAACGCATGGGCAGCGGCCAGCGACTGACCATGGCCGAACAGGAACAGCAGGAAAAAAGCGACGGCAACACATTTCTCATCGGGCTTCTGCTCACGACGCTCGTGCTCGGGATTCTCGTGATCGCCGTCAAAACCGATTACCGCATCGATCAGAACCTGATCTCGAACGAAGACTATTACTCGAACGTCACTGTCGGCGACGAGACAAACGAGGCCGGAAACTGACGTGACGATTTTCATTCTTCTGACTCTGAGCTACGTCGCCGGCATGTCGACGGTCAGCCTTCTTGGTATCCAGGGTGGGGCGTTTTTCCTGCTTCTGGGCGTGATGTTTCTGGCCGCTGCCTCCATTCCCATCTGGCAACAGCACAGCGAGAGGATTTCGGCGGGCGAATACCGCGACATCCTCGCCGACGAGTCCCCCGTCCCCGTTCTCACGGTGCTGCTGCTCATCGGCGCCTGCTTCTTCTTCGGCATCTTCCGGTATGGCTCTGCTTTAAACATTCTTTCGCCGCACCACATCGACCGGGTCATGGACGCCTCGGACCCCTTCGGGAAATGGCGCCTCGTCGGCCGCGTGATCGAAGAGCCGAGCCTCAAAAACGATTATCTCGAGGTCGTGATCGCCCCCGAACGCGTCCAGGAGCTCGTCTCGTTCAAACAGGCAAAACCATCCCCCAAGAAGGGGAAAGGCAAGGGAAGGGGACGCGGACGCAAAAAAGCCGGCGCAGATTTTCTCACGCCCCCCGAACCCGCACCCGCCTCCCCTGCCAGTCTGATTCCAGAGATCCAGCAGCCCGCCGAGATCGAGATCGACGAGGGCCTTGTGCTGGCCCAAGTGTACGAGGAGAACGAAGCGTTCAAGTTGCTGAAATATAACCAGGTGGTCGAGATCAGCGGCCATTTCTCCGTGCCCTCTGCGGCCCGCAATCCCGGGAGCCTCGATTACCAGCGCACCCTGAAGAACCGCGGGATCTTCCGCACTGTCCGCGTCGCCGGGCGCGGAGCCCGGATCGACATTCTCGACGAGGGTCAGGGGGGCTCGCCATGGTACCGATTCGCCCTGTATCTTCGTTCCTCGTTCCTCGGCGTGATAAAACAGACGATGCCGTATCCCGAGTCGTCGTTTCTGGGCGGGGTGCTGCTCGGTCTGAAAGGCGGCCTGCCGCCAATCGTCACGACTGAATTCCGCAAGACCGGCGTTTCCCACGTGCTCGCCGTGTCCGGCCTCCATGTCACGATCATCGCGGGCCTGTTCTACGGCATCTTCATGATGTTCCGCGTGCCACTGCGCATCTTCGCCCCGATCATCGTCTTTTTCCTGTTCACGTTCGCCTTGATCGTGGGCTGGCCGAGCTCGGCCGTGCGCGCCGCAATGATGAACAGTCTCTTCCTGTTATCACGCGCGTATCTGAGCGACCGCGGCTTCCGCACCTCTATCATCTTCGCCCTGGCCGTCGCGGCCGCTTACATCCTGACCATCAATCCCCTCCAGCTCACCGAGCCAAGCTTCGTCCTCTCGATCATGGCGATCTACGCGCTCGCGATGTTCTCCGAACCGTCGGAACGGCTGCTGCGCGACTGCCTGCGTGGTGCCGGCCTGGCCTTTGCCTTCGGTGCCACGGCGCTCTTTTTCCTGGCCGTCATCATCAAACGCGACCTCGTTCTCGCCCCGCTGTTTTTCCCCATCACGGCGGTTTATATATTTCTTACGATGTATATTTCGAAAAAACTTTCGGCCAGATCGGGGTTCCAAAGTTACAGCTACGAGATGCTCCCCGGGTGGTTGATGAGCTTCACCTCCTCCCAGGTCGCGATCTTCCTGGCAATGATGGGGCCTCTTTCGGCCTACTATTTCGGCTCGATGTCCCTCTCTGCGCCGATCGCGAACATGATCGCCATCCCCCTGATTGGCGTCATCGTCCAGCTTGGCATGATCGCAGGCATCATCGGCTCCTTCGTCCCCGTCATCGGCCTGCATCTGGCGCTGGTGATCAACGCCGCCAACTGGCTCGCGGTCAAGTTTTTCCTCGGTATGGCGCACTTTTTCGCCGTGCTGATTCCATTCCCGCGGGTTTCCCAGCCGGGGATCGGCATCCTCACATCGTATTATGTCCTCCTGCACCTCTACTTCTTCTGGGATGAGATCACCGCCTGGGCATCGGCTCTGTGGGGCGCCGCTGTCGAACTGTGGGACGACCCCGACTATAAGTGGGGCCTGGGCCTGATCGCCGGCAGCGCTCTCTGCGTTGCCGGATTTCTGGTCGTCTTCAGCCTCTCCCGCATCGAGAGCCAGCCCTCGATGCGTCTCACGATGCTCGATGTGGGGTTCGGCTCGTCCCTGCTCTACGAGAAAGACGGCCGGATTCTCCTGGTCGATGCCGGATACAGTGACTCCTTCTCCGGCTACGATGTTGGGGAACGGGTGATCCAGCCCGCCCTGTCCTCGAAACTCACCGGTGAGATCGATGCCGTGGTGCTTACTTCGGCTCTTCCCGAGCGCATCTCGGGCCTCCTCTCGGTGATGGCGAATTATCGGGTACGGGCCATCTACGCCCCGTTCGTGATCCCGACCGACGGGAACCGTGTGCCCTTCGCCGATTACGTCAAGCGCTTCTCCCTCGCCGACATGAACGTTGAAGGGGATTTCCGGAAAGGCATCGTCGTCTCGACTCCTCCCAACTACTACTGGGAGCAGGCCGCCGAGTCATACAACGCCCTGATCAAGGCTGTCTCCAAATACCGAATTCCCGTTCATCCGCTGTCGGTAGGCTCAACCATAGACGGATTCGCCCAGACGGTGGAAATACTCGCCCCGGCAAGCATGCCGGAGCGCTTTTCCTGCTACTATGACGGAGCTGCCCTGTTGTTCAAGGAAGGGGCCGCACGCATCGCCTATGCGCCGGGGAATGCCTATGCCTACGAACGTGCGCTTCCGACCGAACTGACCGGCCTGATCCTCGCGGATCTCCCGTATCCTTTCGATCGGTTTGCCGCCTACGTGCGGGGGGCGAAACCCGAGTGGGTCGGCGTCAGTTTCCGCAAGCCGTCGTCGTGGCTGATGGAACGGTATTACATGCAAAAGCTGCTCGATATCCGGTCGATACAGTTTGCCAAACGAGTACGTGAGCTGCCGATGCCCATCTACCGGACCGAGCGGAACGGGGCCCTCCAAGTGTCGGCTCGCAAGGGCGCGCTGGATATCAAGGCATATATTATTCCCGCGTCGGGGGACGACCGATGAACCGCATGACGACTCTCGAAAAAACCACGTTTGCCCTTATGGGTGGGATGATCGTGATCGGCCTCGTGCTTCTCGTCGTCCAGATCGCCCGTGGCCGCAGTGCAAATCTCCACATGCTCGGCAGGATCGAGCGCATCGCCCGCCTGACGGACCGCACGGTTCCCGTCAAATCCGAGGAGCGTCTGGAGCCCGAAGAGGAGAGTGCCTACGGAAACCTTCCGCGTCTCAACGTGAACACGGCAACCCTGGCCCAGCTCGACGGACTTCCGGGCATCGGCAAGACGATGGCCGAACGGATCATCGAGCTGCGCAAGGTGAAGGGGGGCTTCAAGTCAATCTCGGAGCTGAAGGAAATCAAGGGCCTCTCGGGCAAGAAGTTTACCCAGGTTTCCCGCATACTGACCGTCGCCGATGGGGCTTCGGGCGAGCCGAAAAAGCTGAACCTGAACTTCGCCACCCTCGACGAGCTCGAAGCGCTGCCGGGCGTCGGCCCCAAGCTCGCCCGCGCCATTTTCGATGCGCGCAACTCCAAGGGCGGGTTCCGATCCGTCAAGGATCTCGAGGACATCCCCGGGCTCACCGAGAAAAAATACAAGGTGTTCGCCCCGCTGGTCGAAATCAAGTGACGGACACACGACATGGCTGAATACGGATTCGAACAGAACTCCTTCCAGGGCACGCGTATCAAGATCGCGTTCGTGACCGTGTTTCTCGTCATGATCTCGATCTGGGCGATGGTCCTGAGCCCGGACCACGGTGGGATCGGCCCCGCTGCGATGCACGAGAAGCTGCGGATCGATTTTGTCAACGTCGGCCAGGGAGATGCGATTCTGATCCGCACGCCTCGCGGCCGGGCATATCTCGTTGACGGCGGAATGAACATCCCCTCGATACAGGCGACCAGGGAAAACCGCGAACTGATTCAGAACTACCTCCGCTCAAAGCGGATCCGCCGCCTTGACGGCATCGTCGTGACCCACCCGCACAACGACCACCTGGGCGGGATCAATCCCGTCCTGAAGCTGATCAAGACCGACCACATCTGGGACTGCGGCAGCCCGGCGAACTCCCAGACCTACAAGGAGTATGTCGATCTTTGCGAGAAGAAACGCATCCCGCGCGAATCGGTAAAAGCCGGTGACGAGCTCGACTGGGGCCCGGAGCTTCACGTGTCGGTGCTGCATCCCGAGGCGGTCAGCAAGTCTCAGGAGTTTTCGGACATGAATAACATGTCCGTCACCCTGCTGATAAGATATGGCAAGGTATCCATTCTTCTCTGCGGCGATATCGAAACCACCGCCGAGCGGGAGGTCGCCCGGTATGGCGATGCAATTCACGTTCAGGTCGTGAAGATCCCGCACCATGGATCGGATACGAGCATTGACAGGACATTCTGGAACATCGTGAAGCCGAAGACCGGAATCATTCAGGTTGGCCGTGACAACCCCTTCGGTCACCCCAAGATCGAAGCGATCGATCTGTATCGCAAGCTTGGTGTGGACATCAAACGCACCGACGTGAACGGTACAGTCCGGCTCGAAGTGGGCGGGGAAAATGAAAACGACTACACCCTCGAGGTTGACCGAAACCTGTAGCGTCTCTATACTTAAACTTATTTCCTCCCATCCTCACATCTGCTCCGCGAAAGGAAAGGTATGGAAACAGCGATTCTGAAGAACCTCCCCACCTCCGTCGAAGATTATCAGGCCCAGTGGCAGGCGCTCAAGGCGGCCAACGCGGGCCTTGCCCAAATCGTCGAAACCGTTGCGAAACCCGAGGGCACAGCGCTGATCTTCAGCCATGACGACCCCGACGGCATCACCAGCGGCCTCATTTTCAAGCGCATGCTTCAGAAGAAGGGCTGGAAGACAGAACTCCGCATGCCGGCCGGTTTCCTCCTCCAGCCGCAGCAGTGGGAAGACGCGCTTCGCGAGATTCCCGACGTGAAGGCCGTGTTCATGCTCGACAAGGGCACGCTGGTGCCGTATGCCGAGTTCGGCAAGAAGCTTCCTCTCTATATCATTGATCATCACCCGACGCCCAAGGCGCCGACGGACTGCACGATGTTCAATCCGAGTCTCGAAAAGTATACGCCGTGCTCAACCTCGATTCTCGCGCACGGGATCGCGACCCTGAGCGGCACTCGCGACCAATTTGACGACTTCCTGTGTCTGATGGGGCTCAAGGGAGACTGGGCGGTCGAGCCGGTCAGCGGCGTGCTCGTCGATTTCGCCAAGCCGTTCTTTGTCACCTACGGGCTGGCGTTCAAGAACATGCTGACCCTTCTGCATGAGCGGCCGACGATGTTTGACGCCTCTCAACGTGAGAACACCTGCCTGCTCTCACGCGTCACCGAGTTCGTGCACGCGACGGGCGGCGGCGGTTTCCAGTATTTCTACAACGACCGGGAAGAATCCCTCCGGAACGTCGATCACCCAGCCCTGATCGCGAATGCCCTCGAGGCGCTTGCCCCGCAGGTCGAGGCCCTGACACGCATCTCGACGCTCCAGAGCTTTGTGCAAATGATCCCGGCCGAGTTCAAGCAGCCGCTCGACAAGATCTTCCGCTACTTCCTGCAGGACTGGGACAGCGCCGACAAGCTGCTCAACTCGTCCGTGCGCGCAATCAAACTCGAGCACACCAGCATCTACCTCTTCGTGGGTGGCAAGGTGCCGCTGCTGCCGATGATCGGCTCGATCAAGCTGTTTGACCTCAAGCAGGCCGCCGGCGACAAGGATGCCCAGATCATCATGGTCAGTTCCGTCTCCCCCGACTACACCCACGTTTCTGTCCGCGGAACCGGCGATCGCGTGCACTCCGGCAAGATCTGCGGCTCGCTGCAGGATGCCCTTCAGGCGAAGTATGCGAAGCACAAAGACAAGATAAGCGGCGGCGGCCATCCCCGCGCTGCCGAATGCACGGTGCGCACGTCGGAGGTCACGTTCTTCCATGTTCTCAGTCAGCTCACCGCCCATCTGAACGAGATGTGCGAGATCGACCAGAAGTTTGCCGAAGGCAAGCCCAACAAGGGCCTTGCCAAACGCGCCAAGGAACTTGGCCTCGAGTATCTCGCCACTGCGGGAATCTGACGGAAAAAGGACAGAACATGACCTACAAGGAAACCGATTTTCCCGGACTGATCCGGTATCTCAAGACCGTCGCAACCGACGAGACGGACCCTTTTTTGCTGAAGCAGGTCGTGCTCCAGCTCGTGAAACTGTATGACGATGTCCCGCTGTATCCCGGCATCGTGAACATGTGTCTCGGCAAGGTCGTGAAGACGGTCCCCGCCACCGAGGTCGAAGTCGGTCAGAAGGTGTACATCAAAAATCGCGAAGATTGCTACACCGGCACGATCGCTTCGAAGGACGAGGACGGCGTGACCCTGAAGAATGCGCGTCAGGTCACGGTCGAGGATGAGATCGAACTCGGATTCAAGGAGATGGAAAAGGTTTCCGTCATCAACGACAAGGTTCTCGAGGAGCTGTGGCCCTCGCTGGTCTTCCCGAAAGAAAAGGGGCAGTGATGAACTATCGTATCGAACGTGAGGAAAATCATCTGCTGGTCGGGCCAGCGAAATTCAAGGTCGTTTCCGGCGCCGTCGAAGTCATCGCAGCGAAACTCGATTCAGGTAAAACCCTGACGGTTCCGGTCGGGAAGCGCGTTCCCATCCGCGGTCTCGAGGCCACCCAGCTCGAACTCGAGACGGCCGAAGGGGCGATCACAAAGATGGAAGCCAGTTCCATTCCCCCCGAGTGGGACAAGCTCGCCGAGGATATCGTGCGTGAGCACAAGGCCGGTCAGCTCTCCACCATCATGGTTCTCGGAGAAGTCGACACCGGCAAGACCTTCTTCAGCACGTATCTCGCGAACCGGCTGATCAGCAAACTCGGCCGCACCGCAATCCTCGACTGCGACACGGGCCAGTCCGATATCGGCCCCTGCGGCACGTTCGGCATGCTCGTTCTGAAAGAGCCCTGCGTTTTCCTGACGGAAGAGCCGGCCACACATCTCTACATGCTCGGCGCCCACTCCCCGGGCCTTCATTTTGTTCCTGCGCTGACCGGTCTCTCGGTCATGATGAAGAAAGCCCGCGCCAGCGCGGATGCGCTGATCATCGACACGACCGGATGGGTCCAGGGCGACGGCGGCCGCGCCATCAAAAAGGCGAAGCTGGACATCGTCGAGCCCGAGAAGGTCGTCCTGATGCAGCGGGGCACCGAGCTCGAGCATCTGGTGAAGCATCTGCCGCCGGAGAAGATCGTGCGGCTGCCCGTGTCGAAGAAAGCCTCGTCGACCTCGCAGATGGAGCGCAAGCAGCTCCGCGAGCTGGTCAACGTGAAGTATTTCAAGGACGCGCGGGTGCTCGAGGTGCCGTTCCGCCAGGTCATTACCGATCGCTGCTACTTCATGAGCGGCACGAAGTTCGACCTCGAGGGCACGCTCTGGGCAGAAAAGCTTTCGGGCTGGGAAGGCACGTTCGTTGTGACCTCCGGCTCGCTGCTTCCCGAAATGACGAAGAAGTGGCCGAAGGATCTGGGCATGGTGCGCACCTTCGTATCAGGCGAGGAAAAAGGCCTGATGATCGCCCTGCTCGATGCGAACCAGGATGTTCTCGCGATCGGCCGTCTCGAGACGATCGACTTTCTGAACAACGTGTTCCGCATCCGCGCCCCCTTCAAGGGCGACATCGGCAGGATCCGCGGTATCCAGATGGGCTCTCTGAAAATCAACGAGAAGGGCGAGGAAGCCGGCTTCCTCGAACCCGGCAGCCTCTGACCTCTCTATTTCTATATATACCCGTATATAAACAGCCC
>DATCTT010000293.1:0-5408 GCA_036567845.1 Candidatus Ozemibacteraceae bacterium
AAAATCCTTCGAAACCGCCTAAATGAACCTCCGCCTGACGCCGATACAGGGGGATGAACCATTCCGTGCGACATCCCGTCGAGGAGGAATCCGCTTGGGACGCAAACCGGCCCTGCTAGCCGCGCTTTTCAGCCTGTTCGCCGTGTCCGGCGCATCGGCTGCCATCTACTCCTATCGCGACGATAAGGGGCGCCTGTTCCTGACGGACAATCCGCCCAATAACAGTTACAAGATCGTCGTGACGACCCAGAAGGACCGCGCCGGACCGGACTTGCCCGGCGCCGTGGCTCCGTCCCAGGTCATGTCGGCGATGGCGCCGCAAAAGATTCTGCTGCCCAACGACGAGACGTTCAGCGAGATCATCAACGAGGCGGCGCGCCGGCATGGCGTCGATCCCTACCTTGTCAAGGCCGTCATAAAGGTCGAGTCGGATTTCGATCCCGGTGCGCTTTCCTCGAAGGGGGCGACCGGCCTGATGCAGCTGATCCCCTCGACTGCGAAGCTCGTCGGCTGTCGCGACGCCTTCAACCCGCGGGACAACATCATGGGCGGCACACGGTATCTGCGCATGATGCTCGACCGGTTCGACGGGATCCTCGATTATGCCCTGGCTGGATACAATGCGGGGCCGGGCCGGGTCGAACAGTACAACGGCGTTCCGCCATTTCGCGAGACGCGCAACTACGTCACGAAGGTGAACCACTATTATCGTCAGTTCCGTGCTGGGCTTCCGGCCGGCGGCGGCAGTCAGACCCGCGTGGTCCGGTCGATCCCGGCGCTCCAGTCGGCGCTGAACCAGAAGCTGACGGCGGCGTACGCGACCTTCCGGGAGGGCGACGTGAACGGCGCGATCCGTTCCTACCAGGACATTCTGAACGTCTATCCGCGCAATACGCAGGCGCTGTACAACCTCGCCTGCCTGCTCGACATGGAGCGGCGGTATGACGAGGCGATCGATGCCTACCAGTCGGCGCTGCGAGACGACCCGTTCCTCGACAAGGCGATCTACAACCTTGCGATCATCTATGAGCGGCTGGGCCAGCATCAGGACGCGATCACGGCTTGGCGCAAGTTCATGCAGGCAACGAAGGACGAGGAGAAGATCGCGATGGCCGAGCGGTATGTCAAAGAGCTTGAGGAGTTCGCGGCGGTGAACCCGTAAGGACGGCGGATGAAGAACAGGCACGGCCGGAGCACAATCGAATGGCTGCTGATCGTTGGTATAGCGACCAGTTTTCTTTGGCCGTTCATGCAGCTGTGGTCGGTGCAGGCCGTTCCGCTCATCGAGTCCGAGACGCAGCAGAAAGCCGCTGCGACGCTGGTAAACCTGATGGAAGAGGCGCTGGCGCGACCGCAGCGGGATTATTTCCCGACGACCGAGTTCGAGCCGGTTCCAGGCCTCGAAGCGATCGGCCTCGAAGGAAAGACCGAGATCATGCCGCATCCCGACTACACCGATATGACGCTGGTGCGGGTGCAGGTGCGATGGGGCTTCGTGCTGTTCCGGAAGCAGCTGACGCTCGAAACGGCGCTGACGCGCATCAGGCCGTGACGAACGGGGAGGGAAACGCATGAGACGCCTCGGCTGGCATTCCCGCGAGCTGCTTCTGTTCCTGATGTTCCTGGCGATCGCCGGGGGAGCGTCGGTCTTCTTTTTCTTCCTTTCGTCACGGGATGTCCGGACGGCGCAGAGCGATTACGCCTGGTCGCTCCAGGTGAATGCGGTTCTCGACCGGCTTGCCGACGAGCTGGCCTATGCCGCCCAGATCGACCACCCATTCGACGGGGAGTCAAAAGAGTGCTGGTACCGGCGGGCCGTGCCGGGCGGGACCCTCGAGCCGTCGCTGACTCAGCAGGGGCTCGTCGTGGCTGACGGGATGCTGGAGTTCGTGACGCGCAACGCGTCGGGAACGGTCAAGTCGCGGTCGTTCCGGGGCTTCGACAATCCGCTTCTGAAGAACGTGAAGAAGGCGAGCTTCGAACGCCGGTCGTCGAATCTGCTCGTCGTTTCGATGTCCCTGCTCCAGGACGGCACGACGGACGCTGTGCAGGTGTTCGAGCGGGCGATCAGCCTGCGGAGTCGGTGAGGGGGCGCGCATGAGTCTGAAGCGATCGGCGGAGCGGCTGGCGACCTTCCCGGTGCTCGTCATGACGGGATTCACCGGCCTTCTGTTTCTGGTGCTCGCGGCGCGCGTCTACATGTCCGACCGGGATCTTGCCCTGGACCGGGTGCGGGAGCATCAGGCGCGGCTGGCCGCTGAGTCCGGGATCCATTTCGCCCTGGCCCGGGTGCGAAACGCTCTCGTCCAGCCGGAGCCGGCGATCCTGCCCGGGGCGATCGTCCCGCAGGCCTTCGAGTCGGCGGTGCAGATCGGCCGTTGGCGCCGGATCGGCGGTCAGACCGAGGCCTGGTTCCGTGTCGCCGAGATCCGCCGGGTCCAGTTGCCCGACCGGCTCGAGACGCCCCTGATCGACGAGAGTTGCCAGCTCCAGGTCACCGCCGAGGGGCGGTGTGGCTGGCATCTCGCCCAGACGACGGCTGTGGTGCAGCTCACCGACCTCGTGCGCACCTTCGGGGCTATGAATAGTTTGAATATGTACTACTATGGAACGCCTCTTCAGCCCTGGATCGACCGGGCCGGGAGTCTCGAAGCGTTCATGGCGCTGAATCCCGGGCCGTTCCGGACCGGTGCCCTGTCGCCCCGGGGGCTGATCTTCGATCCGCGGCTGCTGGCGCGGGTGTATCAGCCGGCCGGGGAGGAGCCGTTCCTGCTCGCCTCGGGCACGCAACCGGTCGGCGGCTCCTACGGAAGGTTCTTCGCCCGTGAGGGCGAGTCCCCCTGCCGCGGCCCGGTCTACTGCCAGACGCCGATTGTCGTTGACACACACCGGTTCTTTGGTCCCGTCCAGACGGCCGGCTGGCTGTTCCGCCGGGGGGGTGCCAAGCCCGTGATCGATGACGGCCGCACCGTCGTCGCCCTGACCTCGAGCCGGCGGGTCCAGCTCGCGACAGACAATCTCGAGGGCGAGATGCCGCCCGGATCATTTGTCGACCAGGATGCCAGCCCGAACTCCTCGTTCGTCGCCTCGTGGAAACCCGACTTCGCCGCTCTGAAGGCCGCCGCGAAACGCACTGGCATATATATCGATGAGAATGGAAAAGGGTTCTATCGCGGCGAGGCGGTCGACACCGACTACCATCCCGGCGATCATCACCTGTTCTCCGAGACCTACGTCGATGCCGCGACGGTGGGCCTCGAGCAGGACGAGGTGGAGGGCGGCTACGTCGTGCTCTCGACAGCCGCGCGGTACGGGGAGCGGAACAATCTCGACGCCGTCGCCCTGCGTGGCGCCCGACTCGTGTTCTCGGAGCGGTCGGTGTACATCCGGGGCGAGATTGGTGGTGACCTCCTGATCGTCACCCCGAAGCACATCTTCCTGACCGGCTCGACGAACGACGAGGGGCCGTTCAGCCTGTTCCTCGTCGCCGGGGCCGGCGTCGCTCTCTCCACGACGGATCTGGAGAACCATGTGGCGGAAAAGAAGCCGTCGCAGAGTTTTATATCGGCTGCTGTGAAATGGAAGATCCGCGCCGTGATCTACAAGCCCGGCGCCGGCTGGTACGGCTCCTGGTCGTCGTCCCCCTCGGGTGGCAAGCAGGTCTGGCCTTCGGGGCTGCTGGGCGGCCGTGTTTTCACGGTCACGATCGAGGGTGCCTGCATCGAGGGCAACCTGAAACGCTGGATCGACCATGCCGCGCCCGACGGGGTGCGAATCGAGTGGAAGCCGGCTGCGGCCGACCGCCTTCCGGTCCAGCCGATCACCGCGAATCTGCTCCGGATGAAGACCGTCCGGCTAAACTGAAATCCCGACGGTTCCCCCTTGGCAAGCCGGGGCCAATGCTGTAAGATGCCGCCGTCCGTTCTCCAGGTCTGAATCACGCATCGAAGGAAGTCATACCATGGATCTGGCCGGAAACCTCGAACTGATCCGCGGGCGCATCCGCGCCGCGGCGGAGGGGTGCGGGCGCCGCCCCGAAGATGTCCAGCTCGTCGCCGTCACCAAGAGCGTCGGTCCCGACACGATTCTGTCTCTATTCAATATCGGGCAGAATATCATGGCCGAGAGCCGCCCCCAGGCGCTTCGCGACCGCGCCAACTTGCTGACCGGGAAGCCGATCCGATGGCATTTCATCGGGCCGCTCCAGACGAACAAGGTCAAATACGTGTATCCCATCGCCGAGATGGTGCACTCGATCGACCGCGAGGACCTGATCGAGGAGTTCGGCCGGTGGGCCCAGAAAACCGGCCGGAAAACCCCGTTCCTGCTCGAGGTTCACATCTCGCCCGAACCCACCAAGCAGGGGCTCGAGCCGAAGCACCTGCTGCGGCTCATCGAGCGGATCCGCAACCGTCCCGACCTCGATGTGCGCGGCCTGATGGGCTTGGCGCCGTATGTCGAAGACCGGCAGGCGATCCGCTCCTCGTTCCAGCTGCTCGCCGGGCTGCTGAAGGAGAGCCGGGCGCTCGAAGGCCCCGCCTACCGCGCTTCCGAACTCTCGATGGGCATGTCCGACGATTACGACATCGCGATCGAGGAGGGGGCCACGATGGTGCGCATCGGCACCGCCCTGTTCGAGGACGGGAACGACGCCGTTCCCGAGGAGCCCTGAAATGATCCTGCTCGTGCTGGTTCTCTGGGGGCTGCGGCTGCTGCAGTTCGCGATCTTTCTGCGCGTGATGCTCTCCTGGGTTGCCCCCGGCCCCATCCAGACGCAGCGGATGCGGTGGTTCACGGATCCGATCGACCGGCTGCTCAAGCCGTTCTCGGTGGCGGTTCCGATGGGCCCCGCCTATCTCGACCTCGGGCCGATGCTCGCCCTGCTGCTGGTCGAGGCGGTTTCGCGGGTTCTGATCCAACTCGCCTAGTCGAGCGACTGCCGGACGCGCTCGTCGAGGCCGTCCAGGCCCATGCCGTACACCATCCCCATCGCCTCGTCGAGCGGGCGTTTCCGGCCGAGGTGGCCGAGCAGCTCGCGCACGGCGGCCATGCCTTTCTCCTCGATCAGCTGGGAAGCGGCGACGAGGGCCTGGGCATACAGCCGTTCCGCCTGCTGCCGCGTGGCGTTCCGGGTGAACGGCCCGTCGAGCCGTGCGAGGGGCATCAGATGTGCCGATTCCCCCGTTCCGAGGATCTGGCGGGCGCGTTGCGGATCGAGGCCCTCCATCATCTGGGCGAGGCCTTCGTTGAGCCAGGTCGGGCAGGCCCCGTCCGTCACCAGGAAGATCAGGTGGTGGCAGTACTCGTGGAAGATGGCGCCGGCGAGCTGGTCGGGGCTGCTCGTGCCGGGCGGGACGGGAAGGCGGATCTTGCCGTCGTACACGCCGCCGGCCCAGCCGGGCAGGTCG
>DATCTT010000294.1:0-12645 GCA_036567845.1 Candidatus Ozemibacteraceae bacterium
GGTTTCCCATTGTGCTGCTCCTTCATCAAATCATACAGCAGCTTTATCACTTATAGCCTTGACCAGTTTTCCCGGACCACCACTCTTCTGGGGCTTCCAAATTTGTACAGCGAGATAATTCATGGTGCAGAAATATCTACCCCGGGAATGTGAGATTGAGCGGACCAGCATCGCTTCCCTCGCTCTGCCGATGGCGACGCTCGGCGGTCCGGTCACCGCGGGCGTTGTGGCATGATTCGGGTTGGAGCATTACCTCACAAAGTCTGGTGTGATTCGGGTTTCAGAATAGGCAAGGCCCAAGCGTACTTGTGTCAGAATGGATAGCTGTGGCCGACGTACCAGACCTCGTTGAAAATTTTCCCCACCGGAAGCTGCCAGGCGACGGCGATCGACTGGTCGTAGAAAAAGCTTCCAAGATGCACGAGGGAATACGCCGCATACGCCCACAGCACCACACGCACCACGATCATCAGGGACACGTAGCGGCCCCACAGGGCAACGAAGTTGCCGAGCACGCCGATCGTCCCGATATAGACCGTGAAGTTTGCAAACAAAGCCAGCGGATTGACGACCCGAAACTTGAACGTCGCCGGATCCCACCAGTGACAATAAAACGGATAACCGTAAATCGAGATCAGCGGTCCATCATCGAGCTGCAGCTGGGCTTTCGCTGTCAGCCAGCAGAACGCAATGATCCCCAAGGCCAGACCAAAATCAAATCGGTATTTCAATGGTGTAGCCATTGCCGTTTCCTCTCCACGTGCTTCAGATATCCAGGGTCCGGAGCGCATCCGCCAGTTCCTGCGCGCGCTCTCTAACGAGCTTCATCCGCGCAGCTGCCAGCATCGGGCCGAACATGGTGCCTTCCTTCCGGCCAAACACGTCGAGCAACCGAGCAAACTCCGCATCGCGAAACGCCAGCCAGGCTCGCTGGGCATCGCGCAGCCGCTTCCGACCGGCTTCGTCAAGCCGCGCCGTCAGGTCTCGGTAACAGCGGTTCAGCTCGGCATCCCACAGGCGCTCCCCTTTATCGAAGGCATGGTTCTGCCCTGCCGTCGATTCGTCCCTTTCCAGCAGCGCCGTGACCTGCCGGTCTATGGGGTGCTCCTGGCCCATGTCGCGGGGTTCCGTCGCCACGGCTGGTTCGGCAACAGGCCCCGGCACGTCGGCACGCCGAGCCGTCAGAAGGCCGCTCCCATTGACTGCCATCACAGGCGTCGCTGTCAGATACCCCAGCAGCAGCGCGATACCAAACCGCTCATACGGTTTGCCCATATCTCTCTCCACCGAATGATCACTCTCACGTTCATTTTACCGCGAACCGGAAAAAAAATCATCTTCCTCAACTTTTCGTGGCTAAGACACCCTGACCCCCACCTCTGGCACATGCTGCAGGAACCCCGCCAGGCGGTTGCGGCAGCTCTGCGTATGCCCATCACCTTGACTTTGGCCGGCCCGTTCAAGTAGATTCAAACGCTTTTCAGACAGATATCACCGACCACAGGAGCATCCGCATGCGCACCCTCCGGCAGGCTACGATCCTCGGCACTGGCATCCATCTTCCCGAGAAACGGCTGACCAACTTCGATCTCGAGAAAATGGTCGACACGTCGGATGAGTGGATCGTGACCCGCTCGGGAATCCGCGAGCGCCGGCTGGTCGAGCCGCACCAGAAGACGTCGGACATCGCGGTTCTCGCGGCGGAAATGGCCCTGCGGAACAGCGGTATCCGGCCCGAGCAGATCGGCGCTGTCCTGCTCGCCACCTTCACCCCCGACCGCCCCATCTCGGCCACCTCGGCGGTGATTGCTCACCGGCTCGGCTGCAAGAATGCGGCCGCCTGCGACATCGAGGTCGCCTGTTCCGGCTTTGTCTACACAACCACCATCGCCTCGAACTTCATCGCCACCGGCATGATGGATTACGTGCTCGTGATTGGCGCCGACATCCTCTCGAAGGTGATCGATTTCACCGACCGCAACACCTGCGTGCTGTTCGGCGACGGCGCCGGCGCCCTGGTGCTCGGCCCCTCGCAGAAACCGGGCGAAGGGATCTTCGACGCCCTGCTCGGCGCCGACGGCGGCGGCTCAGAGCACATCACGATCCCGGCTGGCGGCACCGAGACCCCGACCACCGCCGAGACCGTCGAGAAGCGGCTCCACTACGTCAAGATCAACGGCAAGGAAGTCTTCAAGTTCTCGACCCGCATCGTGGGTGACATGATCGAGCAGGTGCTCACCCGCAACAACCTGACCCTTGACGACGTGAAGCTGATCATCCCGCACCAGGCGAACATCCGCATCATCGAGTCGGCCGCGGGCCGCTTCAACTGTCCGCTCGACAAGTTCTTCGTGAACCTCGACAAGTATGGCAACACCGTCGCGGCCACCATCCCGATCTGCCTCCACGAGGCCCTCCAGGCCGGCCGTATCAAGGAAGGCGACCTCGTCCTGCTCGCCGGATTTGGCGGCGGGCTGAGCTGGGGAACCATCGCGCTGCGCTGGGGCTCCTACCAGCCGCCGGCGGCCTGAGTGGCTCCCTTCCGGGAACACAGCTTTCGGTGATCCCCCGCCGACCCGGGTTCGCTCTCCGTCCCGGCCCGGTGGTTTTGCCCTGTGCGCAAGATATCGCCAATATATAATATTAGAACACATAGAATAGGAACGGTTACCGCCATGACAGACACGACCCTGTATAAGCCCCGGAACCAGATCCGGATCGTCACCGCCACCTCGCTCTTCGACGGTCACGACGTCTCCGTGAACATCATGCGCCGCCTCCTGCAGCAGGGGGGCGCCGAGGTGATCCATCTCGGCCACAACCGCAGCGTGCGCGAGATCATCGAGGCCGCCGTCCAGGAGGACGCGCAGGCCGTCGCCATCAGCTCTTACCAGGGCGGGCACATGGAATTCTTCTCATATCTGCGCTCCTGCGCCGACGAGGCGGGCCGGAAGGATCTGCTGATCTTCGGCGGCGGCGGCGGTGTCATCCTGCCGCAGGAGGCGGAGCAGCTGCACGCGCTGGGCGTCACGCGCCTGTATTCTCCCGAGGATGGCCGCCGCATGGGCCTCCAGGGCATGATCTCGGATATCATCCAGCGGTGTGACCACGCCTTCGATGTCTGGCCGGCCGAGCTCGGCACCGAGCCGATCTCCGCGAGTCAGCCTCTCCGTCTCGCCCGCGCGCTCACGCTGCTCGAGACGGCCCGCGACCGGCTTCCCATGGCTGTTAAAGCCCAGCTTGAAAAGGGCCGTCGCGCCGTCACCCTCGAGAATGCCGGTCCCGGCCATATCGGCGAACCGCCGCTGGTGCTGGGCGTCACCGGGCCAGGCGGCGCCGGCAAGAGCAGTCTTACCGACGAACTGATCCGCCGGTTCCGGCTCGAGTATCCTGACCGCCGGTACTGCGTGCTCAGCATCGACCCCTCGAAGAAGAAGACGGGCGGAGCTCTGCTCGGCGATCGCATCCGGATGAACGCGATCGACCATCCGACGGTGTTCATGCGCAGCCTCGCCACGCGGGGAAGCGGCAGCGAGCTGTCCGAAGCGATCGCGGACTCGGTGAGCCTGGCGCGGGCCGCCGGCTTCGACCTGATCATCGTCGAGACGAGCGGGATCGGCCAGGGCGACACCGGCATCCTCGGCATCGCGGATGTCGCGCTGTATGTCATGACCAGCGAGTTCGGCGCCCCGATGCAGCTCGAGAAGATCGACATGCTCGACTTCGCAGACGTGATCGCGATCAACAAGTTTGACCGGCGCGGCTCGGAGGACGCCTGGCGCGACGTGTGCCGCCAGCTCCGCCGCACCCGGTATGAGGGGCGGCCGGTCGAGCCCGAGACGATGCCGGTGTTCGGCACGATGGCCAGCGCCTGGAACGACGACGGAGCGAACGGTCTATACCGCGAACTCCAGGCGGTGCTCAACCGTCGTGGCGGTACCGAGGCCTGGAAGCCGCTGGTCGAACTGAGCTGTGCGAGGCGCACGAGAAATATATCGCCCATTATCCCTCAGAATCGCACGAACTACCTGGCTGAGATCGCGGCAACGGTGCGCGAGTATCACCAGGAGACCACGGCCGAAGCTCTCGCGGCGAAGCAGGCCCAGGCCTGCGAAACGGCGCTCGGCCTCGTGACCGGCGAGGAGGCGCGCGAGGAGCTCCGCCGACAGCGCGATGAGGCGTGGGGCAAGCTCCCGCCACGTATCCAGAGTGCCCTGCTTGGCTGGCCCGAGCTGGCGGCGAACTACCGCGGCGACGCGTTCCGGTATTCCGTCCGCGGGAAGACGTTCGAGGTGCCGACGCACACGGTCTCGCTCGCGGGGCTGAAAATCCCGCGTGTCGCGCTTCCCGATACCGAAGAGTATGCCACGCTCGTGCGGTTCATCCGCGAGGAGAATGTGCCGGGCTCGTTCCCGTATACCGCGGGGGTGTTCCCATTCCGCCGCGCCGACGAGGATCCCAAGCGCCAGTTCGCGGGGGAAGGCGGGCCGAAGCGCACCAACAAACGCTTCCATTTCCTGACCGCGAATGACCCGGCCAAGCGGCTCTCGACAGCCTTCGACAGCGTGACGCTGTACGGCCAGGATCCGCAGGAGCGGCCCGACGTGTTCGGCAAGGTCGGCGAGAGCGGCGTCAGCATCGCCACGATCGAGGACATGCGCGACCTGTTCGACGGGTTCGACCTGTGTGACCCCAACACCAGCGTCAGCATGACGATCAATGGCCCCGCCCCGATCATGCTGGCGTTTTATATGGCGAATGCTATTGATCAGCAACTCCAGCGGGCCGAGGCCGCGAAAGGCTCGCCGCTCACCGCCGGGGATCGTGCGAAGGTGCGCGCGGACACGCTGAAAACGGTCCGCGGCACGGTCCAGGCGGACATTCTCAAGGAGGATCAGGCACAGAACACCTGCATCTTCTCGATCGATTTCGCCCTGAAGATGCTGGGCGATATCCAGGAGTTCTTCATAAAAAACGAGGTGCGCAACTACTACTCGATCAGCATCTCGGGCTACCACATCGCCGAGGCCGGGGCGAACCCGATCTCCCAGCTCGCGTTCACGCTGGCGAACGGCTTTTCGTTTGTCGAGTATTACCTGAGCCGCGGGATGAAAATCGACGAGTTCGCGCCAAACCTGTCGTTCTTCTTCAGCAACGGCATGGACCCGGAGTATTCGGTCATCGGCAGAGTTGCACGGCGTATCTGGGCCATCGCGATGCGCAACCGGTACCATGCGAACGAGCGGTCGCAGAAGCTGAAATACCACTGCCAGACGAGCGGCCGATCGTTGCACGCGCAGGAGATCCAATTCAACGACATCCGCACGACGCTCCAGGCCCTGCTGGCCGTGAACGAGAACGCCAACTCGCTGCACACGAACGCCTACGACGAGGCGATCACGACCCCGACCGAGGAGAGCGTGCGGCGCAGCATGGCGATCCAGCTCATCATCAACCGCGAGTATGGCGTGGCGAAGAACGAGAACCCGACGCAGGGCAGCTACTTTACCGAATGGCTGACCGACGAGGTCGAGAAGGCGGTTCTGGCCGAGTTCGAGCGGATCAGCTCGCGCGGAGGCGTTCTCGGGGCAATGGAGACGCAGTATCAGCGCGCGAAGATCCAGGACGAGAGCATGCATTACGAAATGCTCAAGCACACCGGCGAGCTGCCGATCATCGGCGTCAACACCTATCTCAACCCGCACCAGGACGAACTTGGCAAGTCGGTCGAGATCCAGCTCGCACGCGCGACGCAGGATGAGAAGAGCGAGCAGCTGGCGCGCGTTGACGCGTTCAAGCGCCGGAACGAAGCTGCCTGCGCCGAGGCGCTCGCGCGGCTTCGCGAGGTCGTGCTGTCTGGCGGCAACATCTTCGAGGAGCTGTTGAATACCGTTCACTATGCCACGCTCGGCCAGATCACCTCGACGCTTTTCACGGTCGGCGGCCAGTATCGCCGCTCGGTCTGACGCGGTCAGGGAAGACGGCGATGTCGCGTATCACCTTTCTGACAGCCATCGAGGGAAACCGGCAGCGGCTCGACGGCGGGGCGATGTTCGGAAACGCGCCCCGTGACATGTGGAAATCCTGGGCAGCACCCGACGACCGGAACCGGATCGACCTGGCCTGCCGCTCGCTGCTCGTGCGGACTGACGAGGGGCGCACCCTGCTGTTCGAGGCCGGGATCGGCGCATTTTTCGACCCGAAGATGCAGGACAGGTACGGCGTGAGCCCGGCGCACCACGCGCTTCTGGAAAACCTCTGCCGGGCCGGCATCCGCGAGGAGGAGATCGACGCGGTGATCCTGTCGCATCTCCATTTCGACCACGCCGGCGGCCTTCTGTCGGCGTTCGGGGACGGCGAGCCGCGGTTACTGTTTCCCAGGGCGCAGTATTACGTCGCCGAGTCCCAGTGGCAACGTGCTTGCCATCCACATTTGCGTGACCGGGCCTCGTTCGTGCCGGTGCTGAACGAGTTGCTGGAGAGATCGGGCCGTATCCGGATCGTTCCGGCCTCGGGAGCGTCCGACCTGGCGCCGCTCGTCAAATTCACCCTCTCGGACGGTCACACGCCCGGGATGCTGGTTTCCTGGATCGAGGCACCGAACGGGCCGGTGGTGTTCGCAGCCGATCTGATGCCGGGCGCCGTCTGGGTCAACGCGGCGGTCTCGATGGGCTACGACCGGCATCCCGAGCTGCTGATCGACGAGAAACAAGTCGTGCTTGCCGAGCTTGCCCGTCAGGGCGGATACCTTTTCTTCACGCACGATCCACAGATGCCGTTCGCACGCGTACGGGCCGACGCGAAAGGGCGCATGGCCGCGATTCCGGCCTGCGCCAGCGAAGTGATGGAGCCTGCGGACGAGCCGGTTACGCCTGAAGCGTCAGCCCGAACGGTCTGATCGCCTCGGCGAGGCAGCCGTGGAGCCAGGCGATGAGAATGCCGTAGTTGGTGATCGGCACGCCGGCGGCCGCATACGCGTTCATCTGGGCCAGGATGCCGCGCCGGTTCGCCATGCAGCCGCCGCACTGGATCGCGAGGTCGTAACCCGAAATGTCTGACGGCATGTCCGAGCCGCGGGCGTAGTCGAAGGTGAGCCCCGGGCCGAATCGTTCACGCATCCAGCGCGGGATCTTCACCCGGCCGATGTCATCGGGCATCTGGTGGTGGGTGCAGGCCTCGACTACGAGGATGCGGGCATCGGGCCGGAGCTTGTCGAGCGCCTTCACGCCCTTCACGTAGGTCGCGAGGTCGCCCTTATAGCGGGCGAAGGCGACCGAGAAGCTCGTGAACGGGATGCCCTTCGGGACATCCTCGGATACCTTTCTGAACACCTGGGAATCGGTGACGACGAGGGCCGGGGGCTTCACGAGGCCGGCGATCGCGGCCTTCAGCTCGTGCTCGCGCGCGACGACCGGCACGCAGCCGGCATCGAGGAGATCGCGGATCGCCTGGACCTGGGGCAGGATGATGCGGCCTTTCGGCGCGGCCGAGTCGATCGGCACGCACAATACGACAAAGTCGCCAGGTTTCACGAGGTCAGCGATGATCGAGCCGGGATCGAACTCCTGGAGCACCTTCGTGATATGCGTCCCACGAAGGGTCTCGATCCCCTGCCCCGTTTTCGCACTGACAGGAACGGGCACCAGACCCAGCGTTTCCAGCGCCGAGACGAGACCATCGGGGATCCCCCCCCCATCGCATTTGTTGACGACGACGATTACGGGAATGTTCGCAGCTTTCAGGGTTTCGAGCAGCTCGCGTTCGCAGGCCTCGAGGCTCGCGGCCGGCTCGAGGACGACCAGGGCAAGATCGGTTTTCTTCAGGACCGCTTTCGTCGCCTCGACGCGCATCGCACCGAGCGTGCCGACGTCGTCGAGTCCGGCGGTGTCGATGAAGACGACCGGCCCGAGAGGCAAAACCTCCATATTCTTGTATACCGGATCGGTGGTCGTTCCCGGAATCTCCGAGACAAGAGCTATCTTCTGACCTGTGAGGGCATTGATCAGCGAGGATTTGCCGACGTTCCGGCGGCCGAAGAGAGCTATATGAGGTCGTATACCACGCGGGGCGGTATCCATCGTTCGTTCTCCATTCATGTCTTCGTAGGCCGGGACAGCAACCTCGCATTCCCGGACGGCTCTTGTTTGTGCATTTTATCACAATCTTTTCCCGCGATCAAGCGGGGAACCGCCTCGACTGGCAGGGACGTCAACAGGTGCTGTGGGCGAGAAGGGCAACCCGCTTCCCAGTCCGGTGGAGTTCGTTGAACCGCGCGCAGGCCTCGCGGGTCGGCAGTGCCACAACCTCCCGGAATCCCTGTTCCTTCAGTTTCTCGAAAAGTCCCGGAGCCGGACGAATGGCGGCATCGACCCCCATCCCCAGGATCAGGATATCGATCGTTGCCGTGTCGAGGCCGGTGATCATCGCGGCTTCGAGCAGATGCCCCTTCCGGTCCGTCCAGGGGGATACCTCGATGCCGATGCAGCGGATATCTTTGGGATGATCGGTGCCAGCGATGCGGACCCACCCCCACCGCACCTCTTCGATCGGGCCGGCCGGGTCGGCGAACACGATCCCCGCGCCCCGTGACCGCCAGTGGAAATACACCTTGCCGGCGACCCACCTCAACAGCTTCCAGGCAAGCCAGGCACCAATAATCGCTGCAAGTGTATAGAAGATCGCGATCTTCAGCAGCAACTCCTCGTAGATCCTGCCTTCCATCGATTCCTCCCGTTGCCCATTCGGACCGGACTCCATCACCATACCCCAGAACTTCTCCCCCCGGCAAACAAGAGTCTTTTCAATCCTCACCTGATCATCGCGGCGCAAAGGGCATCGGGTATGAGCTCTTTCCCCTCTCACAACGCGACGGCAGCTGTGATATCTTCGTAGAATATGCACCCACGCCTCCTACCCCCGAGCCTCGACTACGAGGAAGCCCGCCTCCGCCTCCTCGAAGCCATCCAAGCCCTTCCGACCGAGTTCGTGCCGCTCGAACAGGCTCTCGGTCGTATCGCGGCAACGGATGTCCGCTCAGGTGTAGACATCCCTCCCGTGCGCATCGCGGCCATGGACGGGTATGCCCTTCCAGACGACGGCGGCGCGGCAGCCGGCTATCAAGCGAACGGATCAGGACCCGAACAGACCGTTCCCGTCCTCACGGGCCGCCCCGTCCCGCCCTGGTGCGTCGCGGTCGCCCCCGAAGAGGAGTGCCTCATCGAGAATGGCCGTATCCGTCCACTCCACCGGTATCCCGCTGCCACCCATATCCGCCCCGCCGGCGAGGATACAATATCTGGTAGTATTGTTCACTTCGCTTGGAAACCGGTCGATGCGATTGCCCTCGCCCGCATCGCCTCGACCGGGGCATCGACGGTCGAGGTGGTGCGCAGGCCACGAACGCTCATTCTGACGAGTGGTGACGAGCTGGTGAAGCCTGGCATTTTCCCCTCCGCGGCCGAACTCCGGTATGAATGCGACTCGTTCCTGCTTTCCGGGCTGCTCACCGAAGCCGGCGCCGTTCCCATCACCCTGCCCCACCAGCCCGACGATCCCGCCCGGATTCGCGACGCCCTCGCCTCGGCCGGCCCGTTCGACCTGCTGGTCACCTGCGGGGGTGCCGCGAGCAGCGAGGCTGATCATGTCCGGCCAGTGCTAAAGGAGCTCGGAGCCGAGTTCCGCTTCGAACGGGTCCGGATCAAACCTGCCCGGCCGACCGGTTTTGCTTTCTGGCGCGGGAAGCCGGTGATTTGTCTTCCTGGCAACCCCGTCGCGGTTTTCGTCGGGTTCCACGCCTTCATCCGGCCGCTCCTCGCATCACTATCCGGCCTTCCCACTGGCGCCTCCCGCCCCATGCCGGCCATCCGGCTCGGTCAGGCATGCGCTGCCGACGAGAAGCGGCATCTTTTTGTGCGATGCCGTCTCACACGCGAAGCAGGCAATTTTGTCGCTGTCCCTCATCCTGAAACAGGATCGGGCCTGCTGCGCACCCTCTCGGAAAGCGATGCCCTGATCTCGATCCCGCCGGGTCGTCCCCTCCCGGCCGGCGAACCAGTCGATTCCGTCTGGCTGCGCCCGGAGTTTTTCGCTCATGTCTGATTCCGTCACCCGCGCCGCGTTCCTTCGCCGCATGGGTCGTTCCACGGCAGGCTTTTTCAGCACTCTCGCCGATCTCGTGCTTGGCGATTCTCTCGATACGATCGTGCGCCTGTTTCCCACATTTCTCCGGCCGCCCGGCGCCCTCCCCGAAGGCGATTTTCTCGAAACCTGCACCAGGTGCGGCAAATGTGTTTCCGCCTGTCCCCATTTCGTGATAAGACGCGTTCCTCTCCCCGATTCGTTCGACGAGGGAACCCCCTTCCTGTCACCCCGGGATGTATATTGCAGACTATGTGATGATCTGCCCTGTATCACGGCATGCCCAAGCGGAGCCCTTCGTCGCCCGTCCCAGGGTCAGACCGCGCATATCGGAATCGCTCGCACCGACGCTGCTGCCTGCCTCCGAAGAAATGGGGAAGCCTGCACCGCCTGCGTTTCGGCCTGTCCCGACCGGTTCGCCGCCCTTTCCCTGACCGGCAGCGCCACCCCTCCTGCGGTTGACGCCAGTCGTTGTTCCGGCTGCGGTGCCTGCGAAGCCGCCTGCCCCGTCCGCCCCGATCCCGCCATCACCGTCCACCCGACGGCATCCCGCTGACCCCCTCACAGGAGATCCCCATGGACCGCTGCGAACCCCATCTCGAAAACCGCTGGAATGACGTTGAACTCCGCATTTTCGGAGCTCTCGACAGCCCCGTCGCGATCCAGGCGTTTCTGGATACCGTCCCCTATAGTTCGGATCCTGTTTATCGGTGCCCGCGCAGCGTGCTTCGCGACCGGAAGGCCCACTGTTTCGACGGCGCAATGTTCGCCGCGGCAGCCCTGCGCCGGCTTGGATACCGCCCCCTCGTGCTCGACATGCTCGCCGAGCGGGACGACGACCATCTGCTGGCGTTGTTCAAGGAGGACGGCTGCTGGGGATCGATCGCGAAGTCGAACTTCGTTGGATTGCGATATCGCGACCCGATCTACCGCTCGCTGCGTGAGCTGATCATGTCGTATTTCGAGGATTTCTACAATATCGAGGGGGAAAAGACGCTGCGCGGATATACCGTGCCGCTCAATCTCTCTCAGTTCGACCGGCTCGACTGGATGATGCGCGACGAGGCGCTGGACGCGATCGCGGATGCGCTCGACCGGCAGCGCCGGTATGAGGTGATCTCCCCCGACCAGGCCGCGCGACTACCACATATGGACAAGCGGAGCTACGAGGCCGGGATGCTGGGCGTCAACCCCGACGGTCTTTGGCGTCCGGACAAGGCCTGATCAGCCTGCGCGCCTGAACTCCGCCGCGAGCCCGGCATACCGCCGGGCGTGTTCCACAAGCGCGGCGGCCCGTTCCGGCGGAAGCGTCGTCTTGACGACGCCCGGGATGCCAACCACGAGCGAGTTGGGCGGCACCTGCATTCCCTCACGAACGACGGCCCCAGCCGCGATGACGGAGCCCGCCCCGATCACCGCACCGCTCAGGATGACGGCCCCCATCCCGATCATGCAGCCGTCGCCGATCCGGCAGGCATGCACGATCGCCCCGTGGCCCACCGTGACGGAGGCGCCTATCACGGTTTCGCCTCCCTCGCCGGCCCGGTCGGCGGCATCGACATGGACGACGGCGTTGTCCTGGATGTTCGAGCCCGCACCGATCCGGATACGATGTATATCACCTCGTATAACGGCCCCATACCAGACACTCGCCTCTGGGCCGATCGCGACGTCGCCGACAAGGACGGCGGTTTCGGCGATGAACGCCGTCGGATCAATGGTGGGTGTGACACCCCGGAACGGCCTGATCAGCATGGTTGAACCTCCGATGAGTCTCACCGGAATATAGCACAGCCCGCGACAGGGCTGGCAGATGCGTGTTCCCGGACATCTCCGGCCGTGCCCAAAGCTGCATCTGAAGAGGGTTTTCCTTGATTTTTCCGCATTCCGGTGGTAAGATGGGCCCACTTCGGGTTGAACGGTCAATTGCCGATAACTGGAAAAGCGTATGGCCAGACAAGAATCGGAACGGACAACCCGGGCGCTGGACAAATTCCAGCACGGTATCGACCTCGATGCCGAAGGCAAGACCGAGGAGGCGATCGAATCGTATCGCGAAGCGGTCGAGATCTGCCCTGAACTGCCCCAGGCCTATTATAACCTGGGGGTCGACCTGGCGATGAAGGGCCAGTGCGATCAGGCGATCCGCGCCTGGCGCCGCGCGATCTGGCTCAAGAGCGATTATCGGTATGAACTGATGAATGCGTTCGACATCGACCACGAGACGCGTGAAACGGAAATCATGCCGTGTTCCTGCCCCGCCCCACGGGCACCACGACACGAAACGGAAGACCGGTACTGATTCAAGGAGGCTCTCATGAAATACTGCTGGGATGTGTACAACAAGTCGGAGTGTGATACCTGCCACTATTACAAGTCTTTCACCGACGGCACCCTGAACCTCGAGAAAGACGCCAATGCCCGCGACGTCGTGATCGTTCCCGATGCGATCGCCGCCGTCGCCCTTACCCCCCCGTCCGAACAGCCTGCCGAACCGAAGGCCTGATC
>DATCTT010000295.1:0-9275 GCA_036567845.1 Candidatus Ozemibacteraceae bacterium
AGGCCGGCCCGTGCCCGGGGCGATGCCTCCAGTTGTTCAAGATCGAAGGGATCGGCGGCCAGTCGCAGTCGCTCGAACAGTGCGTTTGCCGTCTTCGGCCCCACCCCCTCGACCAGCAGCAGGACGCGCAGCCAGGCGACCCGGTCGGACGGGTTCTGCAGCACCCGCAGATGAGCCAGCAGATCCTTGATGTGCGCCGATTCGAGAAATTTGAATCCCCCCCACTTCACATAGGGGATGTTCCGGCGCTTCAGCTCGAGTTCGAGCTGGAAGGCATGATAGGAAGAGCGGAACAGCACGGCGATGCGGTCGAGTCGGACGCCCTCCTCACGCAGCTCGAGAATGCGCTGCGCAACGAAGGCGGACTGTTGCGCTTCATCTGAGGCCACGACCAGGGCCGGTTTTGCCCCGCCCTCCCGCACGGTGAACAGCTTCTTGGCGAATCCTTCGCCCGCATGCTCCATCAGCCGGTTCGTCGAGGCCAGCAGCGGGGCCGTGCTGCGGTAGTTCTGCTCAAGCCGGATGATCCGGCAGTCCGGGAACTGGTCGGGAAACGTCCGGATGTTGCCTACGTTCGCCCCGCGGAACGAGTAGATGCTCTGCGCATCATCGCCCACCACCATCACGTTGCGCGACCCCTCGCCGAGCAATACGGTGATGCGCGCCTGGAGAATGTTCGTGTCCTGATACTCGTCGGCCATGATATAGCGATACATATTTCCCAGCAGGCCGCGTTTGTCGGGATGCTCCTCGAGCAGCTTCAATAGGAAGATCAACAGGTCGTCGTAGTCGGCGAGCTGGTGCTGCAGCTTGTAGACACCGTAGGCCTCGATGATCGAGACGATCTCATCGGTGTGCTCGACGAACTGGGGATACCGCTTCCGGACCGTGTCGGCCACGCTCCAGCCATGATTCACGGCGGCCGAGCGGATGTCCTGGAGCGTTGCCTTGAGCGGGAAGCGCGTCTCGCGCGTGTTCAGTCCGCGCTCGGCCCGGATCAGCCCGATGATGTCCCCGGCATCCGCCTCGTCGAGGATTGTGAAGGAGGGGGACAGGCCAAGAACCTGGCCGTGCCGGCGCAGGATCTGGCCGGCGAAAGCATGATACGTGCCCCCGGCGACCTGCTTCGTTCCGGCGCCGACGAGGGCCGATGCGCGGTCGAGCATGCTGGTCGCGGCTTTGCGAGTGAAGGTCAGCAGCAGGATCGAGCCGGGATTGACGCCCGTCTCGACCAAGCGCGCGACGCGATACACGAGGGTGCGAGTTTTGCCCGAACCGGCACCGGCAATGCACAGAAGGGGGCCGTTCAGGGTCATGACGGCTTCGAGCTGGGCCGCGTTCAGCTCGGTCGCGTAATCGATGCCGCTGGCCGAGGCGGGGCTGGAAGGGGCGGGTTTGAGATGATACTCCCGGGTCACGGAGAAAAACCGATCGGGAGCGGGTCAGGCAGCGCCGCCGGGAGGGCCGAGCACGTCGTCCATCCAGCGGAGATAGGGCAGGGAACCGAAATCGACGGGGAGGGCGAGAATCTCGGGCACGTCGTAGGGATGCAGCTCGACGATCCTCTCCTGAACTGCTTCGAGCAGATCTGTGCGGGTCTTGATCACCAGCAACAGCTCGTTTCCCGTCTCGATGCGGCCTTCCCAGACATACCGGGATTCAACCCCGGGAAGAATGCTGACGCAGGCCGCGAGCTTGCCGGCGAGCAGGGCGTCGGCGATCCTGCCGCCGGTTTCGCGGTCGGGAACGGTCACAAGCATGATTTTCTTGTCCATGGCGCCGTATTCTACAGCCTCCCCACCGCCCTGTCAAAAGCCGTCCTGCGAGCACGAACGTATGGGACTGGCAGCAACCGACGGAGATTCCGATTCACGGTTCGCATGGACAAGGCTGATTTCCTGTAAAGCATTTCCGGCATACATCCGGGTCATCTGCGGATGCGCTGCGGTTTGCATGGTACCCGCAAGATACGCATTGCGGTTCACGTGGGAAAAAGGCGGAAAACTGCCGATAGATTGGGAAACCGTCGTGGAGGAACAGCGATGACCAGTATGCCCTTGATGCTTGCGACCGTGCTGACCATGATCCTGACCTACGAGATCACGATCGAATCCTAGGCCGGTGGACGGGCCGGAGGCTCGTCAGCGGATCCTGCCCGGACCGGGCGGGGGTGAAGGGGGTATCTGCGGAACGAGTGGCTGTCCGGCTTTCCGGAACTCAAAATTGCGATAGTAGAACATCAGGATCCGGTAGGCGTCGAGCCCCTTTTTGGCGAGACCATCAGCGCCGAACAGGCACATGCCGACTCCGTCCCCACTTCCGATGCCCCGATAGATCGTCGAGCGGCGCATCGGTTCGACGGTGAATCGCATGCTCCGGAGCGAGTTTGCCCCGAACTGCTCCTGCATCGATTCGAGAAACACCGTTCCGCGAACCTTTTTTTCGCGCTTCCCGCGAAGGATCATCTCTGTGATCCGGCCGGCGGGATCGGTTTTCGACGGTTCCCACCGCAGGAACACCCGCTCGGCGCCGCCGGCAAACATCACGGAGAGAAAATCCGCAATCTCCTCCTGTGCGAACTCCCGAACCCAGTTGAACGAGGGGCTGTGAAAACAGTTTTCCGATCCCCTGCTGTCGAGACGGTCATCGAGCGCCTGGTGATTGGGATCGTCGATCTCGTAGATATCCTTCATGCTCGAGATCTTCCCGCCGCAGGTATGCTGGAATCGTGCGAACATCGGCTTCCCGCCGGACACCATGATTTCATCGGCGCAGCGATCCGTTATCAGGCTGACGAGCTCGCGATTCGGGGCATCGCCCGAGAAGGTCATGCAGTGAGGTTTGTCGCACAAGTCGACCGAGTCGGTCGCGTGTCTGCGATCGATGATCGTTCGCGCGAGCCGCGACCGGACGGCGATGACCATTGCCTTGATGGCTTCGGGTTCGGGGGATGAGGTCATTTCCGAGACGGCCGAAACGAGGTAGGCCCGGAAGGGGATTTCGTTCACGAACCGGAGGATGTTCACGCCGAGACTGACATCGAGCTTGCCCTGGAGCAGCACCGGCTGGCGGCCGGCGATTTCGATGAGCAGGGTTTCTCCCCCGGACAGCTCCACCCTCGTGTAGCCCGACTCAAGCTCGCGGCCGCGTGAAGTGCGGCCCGTGATGCCCTTGGAGGTCAGCATCAGGATGATATCCTCGGATTCAGGGATGACGTCTGTCTCCTCACCCGACAGGAGCGGCTCGGAGCCGCTGGCCGACGGCCTTGGGAAGAGTCGGACGCGCCATTCACCGCGCATCGCCTGGAGCCGGAGCGTGGTCGGCTCGCGCCCCTCGAACAGGGAAACGCGGATCGGAGCGGTGTCCAGCGGAACCCCCACCGCCAGTTCGGCGGCCGCTTTCGGAGCTTTCGCAGCCGAGACGGGGGAGAACAGGGCCCAAGATGCAAAGACAAGAATAAAACAGATGAATATATATTTGTTGTTGTATATTGCTTTGTCCATGGATCACGTCCGCCGTTCCTGGAGGATTTCGATGAAACTTTCGAGCCGGAGCCGGGTGCGGGCATCGCAGGGGCCGGGGGCGTCCCCCTCGATGGTGAGAATCGGGATGCCCAGCTTCTGACGAAGCAGGATATCATGGATCTGGCGGTGACAGAAAGCCTGGGTGTAATGGATCAGTCCGTCGATGCGGCGCCGCTCCGTCTCTGCCGCGATGTCCTCCATGCGGGGGGCCCCGCCGTAGGGATACGTGAACTCAAGGTATCGGGTGACGAGGTCGGGAGCGGGGCCGATCATGGCGAACTGCCGAGGGATCTCATTGTAGACGACCCGTGATCCGAGCCGCTCGATCAGGTCGAGAAGATCGGTCTGGATCGGGGGCACGCCGAGAATGCCGAGACGCGGGCCCACAATCGGAACGGGTTTCCGGCTCCGCGCCCGGTCCAGGAATTCTTCGAGCTGTTGGCCGAACCGGTCGGGGTCACCGTTGAAATCCGATGAGGAGACCAGCCAGAGATGATTTTCGGCCCCCGTGACGGTGCCCTCCTGCCAGGTCATCCGGTCGAGTTCGGCGAGGGCACGGCGGACCGGTACGAGCCGCTTCCCCGCCTCTTCGGCAGCGGAGCGGGAGATGCCGAATGCCTGGCAGAAACGGTCGAGCTCGCGGGACAGGTCGGAGGCATCGCGGCTTGCCGGATACGCAAAGGTTTGCAGCTCATCCAGGTCCCGTGCCAGGGTTTCCATCATCGCATGGGTGTTCGAACAATCCCCGCCCGTGACGAAGATGACGCGCCGGACGCCGGAAGACCGGATCAGCCCATACAAGCCGCGGATCCAGGCACAGCAGGTGCGCGGATATCCGTCGCGCTCGGCGAGACGTACATACTGGCCGGCCTGGGCCGCCAGAACGAACCGGTTGTTCAGGTCGAGCACACGGCGGCCGGCGGCGAGCGGAATCTCGATGGGAATCGAGGACGTGATTCCGAACGCGTCGGGCGGAAAGGAGGCGGTCCCGGTCATGGCGTCGTCAGGAGATGCCGGGTCACGGCAAGTATCGGATACAGGCTGGCCCGGACGAGCATGCGGGGTATATGGAGCCGTCGGGCTGTTTTCACGAGAATCGGGGAGAGCCGGACATACCAGGTGACGAACAGGCGCCCGGCAGTGCGGGTGAGAAGGCGGCGCCGGAGTCGGCGGAACGGCTCGAGGGCCTCGGGTGACTCGTCGTAGGCAAAACCCGCAAGAAAGCAAAGCGACGAGGCGCGCAGGCGGGAGATCGTCGTGACGTAGTCGGGGTTGATCGCGAGAATGTCGCGCCGGATGAGCGCCGCGTGCTGCTCGTCGTTCAGATACATATAACAGGTGTAGAGCTGATCCAGGAGCGAGATCTCGTCGGGGGCGATGGCGACGGCCTGCTCGAGCAGTTTCTGGGCACGCACGAACTGGTCGCGGCCGAGTGACGGCCCGAGTTTGAGCCCTTTCTTCAGGAACACTTCGGCCCCGTGCGTAAGCGCCTTCAGCTTCGTTTCGAGAAAATCGATCTGGAGCTGTTTCGTCTTTTCGTTGTGCAGGTCGATCTCGAACGCGCGCCGGAGCGTCTGGGCGGCCGGGTGGAACAGATGCTTCTCGGTGAGGATGCGGACCTTGAGGTGCATCGCCTCGATGAGGCGCGGTTCCTGGATCAGGAGCCGCTCGACCGAGGTGAGGGCCGAATCGAACTCGCGCTCACGCAGATGATCGCTGATCTTCCTCAGCTCGACCTCGGGGTTCAGGGGCGGCGTCGCCGGTTCGAGATCGGTGGCGGAAAGAATGGGGGGCAGCTCGTCGTCCTCGATGCTTCCAACGGGAAGGCGGCCGGTCTCATTGAGTCGGTCGATGATGCGCTGGGTCTCGGCCGTCTTTTCCTCGTTCTCGAGATACTTGTAACAGCGCAGCAGGCTGGTGTAAGCCGGCAGGGCATCGGGAATCAGTGCGCGGGCGCGTTCCAGGATCTCGAGCGCCTTGTCGAAAAGCTCCTGGATCGTGCGCCGGTTTTCGGATTCGAGGCGGTTGCGGGCAAGCGTGTCAAGGCCTGTGTTGTGCTCGGCGAACATTTGGGCCTTCTGGCGGGCCGTCTGGATCTTGGTGCCAGCCTGGGCGACGAGACTGTCGTAAAAAATCTTGCGGCCCAGCTCCAGGCTTGTCGCGATCTCGGCGTTGTGCGGGAGCCAGGTGGCTACGAGCTGGAGCAGCTCGTAGCCTTCTTCATTGGCGGCGTGCCGGTTCAGCTCGGTGAAACACTTCTTGACGAAGCCGATCTCGGGGAGATTGCCCTGGTGATACAGCTTTTTGAACAGATCGAGGCCGGTCTCGTGATCGCGATCGCGGAACGCCGTCAGAATCTGGTTCGGGGTGATCAGGGGCTGTTTGTCCATGGATCGGAAGACTCAGAAGCGGAAGTGAATGTGGACCGCTTTGGCCGACAGCACGTCGACCTTCTCGATCAGCGCCTCGGCGATCAGCCGCTTTTCCTCGACCGGCACGAATTCGGTGAACTGCTCCATGTCACGGAAGAGGTGCCGTACATCCTGGACAGTGATCTTGCGGTCGAGGTGGCGTGTCGCGGCTTTTCGGCCCTCGGGGTTCGCGAGGAAGTTCCCGACCTCTTTCCAGACGAGTTCTTCGAGCGTGGCGACCGGCACGACACTGGGACAGCCCGCCGAGCAGGTGAAATGGCCGTCCTCGAGCTTCATCTGGGTGAAGCAGAGGCCGCAGAAAACGAGTGATTCGAGAAACGTCTGGGAGGGGGCTTCCGGCATGTCGAAACTGTACTCCAAACCCCGCCGGAATGCAAACGGCACTCCGGAACACGTGGTTCCGAAGTGCCGCTTTGGACCCGGCCGTTATCGTTTCTGCCGCAGCCAGGTGGGGAGCATGCCGAGGCCGTGCCGACCCGCGTCGTGACCGTAATGCGTCAGGTCACGCAGGGCCTCGCGCCGCAGCAGCTGCGGGATGCGCGGCAGAACGAGCAGCAGCGCCCCCATCAGCAGGATGATCCCCGAAACCAATCCCGAAATGAACCCGATGAACAGTGTATCCGTGTGCATGGGTCACATTCCCCCCTTCCATACCGTCTTGCCGGCGGTACTTTCGGCAGGAAGCGGGGATCGGTTGAGGATCTATTTTTCAGATCAGTCGCGATTCGAGGCCGCGATATGGATGAGAATGCGCAGCAGAGCGACGAAGAGGTTGATGAAGTCGAGATACAGCTCGACCGTCGCGAGGATGTACTCCTCGTCGCGGAACTTGAGCATGATATTGCTCATGTCGTAGGCCGTGAAACCCATGAACAGCACGGCGCTGAGGATTGAGATGCCCAGGCCGAGGCCGGCGCCGCCGACAAACAGGTTGAGCAGGCCCGCAACGATCACCACCAGCAGGCCGGCGATCAGGAACGGGCCGAGCCCGGAGAAGTCCTTGCCGGTGGTCATGACATAGGTGGCGATTGCGAAAAAGCCGACCGCGGTCAGACCGAGCGCCTGGACGACGAGCCACGGGTTGATCATGTTCGCCAGCGCGACCAGGGGCCCGAGCATCAGACCGTTCACGAACGTGTAGCCGTAGAACAGGGCCACGTTGAGGCCGGGTGTGTGGCGGTTCCACATCAGGGCGAAGTAGAGAACGAAGTTCAGCACGACGGCGACGATCAGCATGCCGGTGCCGGCGTTCTTCGCGAATGCCGTCCCGATGGCGGTCAGGACGAGACCGCCCCCGAAATAGGGCAGGACGCGGGACATGAAGGTTGTCTGGGACATCCCGGTCCACATCGCCCTGCGCTGTTGGGATTCAGGCCACGATGCCTCCTGGGCGCCGACGCGATCATGAAATTCCATGGGACACCTCCGGTATGTGCGGCTTGAACCGCGTGTGTTTCACGGGTATTGTAACACAGGTCGGGCGAACGCAACGACGGCATACACGGCGCCGGCTGCCGGCGACAGGAGGCTGGACACATGTACGATCTGGTCATCAGGAATGCCCTTCTCATGGACGGCTGGAACGAGTGGCGGGGCGACCTCGCGGTGAGCGGTGAGGCGATCGCGGCGGTCGGGACGGGGCTTTCGGGCCGGCGGGAGATCGACGCGACAGGGAAGTGGCTGATGCCGGGCGCGATCGACGCACACGTGCACCTGTCGCTGCCCTTTGCCGGGGCGGTGTCGGCCGACGATTTCGAGACGGGAAGCCGCGCGGCGGCGTTCGGCGGTGTGACGACGATGATCGATTTCACGGCGCAGCAGGGTGACGAGGGGCTGCGGCCCGGCTTCGAGCGGCGGAAACAGGCCGCCGAGGGGAAGGCGGTCATCGACTGGAGCGTTCACGCCTGCATCGGCCGCCTGTCGAACCAGGTGCTCGCCGACCTGGATTGGGCCGTCGGGGCCGGGCTGACGAGCCTCAAGTTTTTCACAGCCTACGGCCGCACGGGCCTGATGCTCGATGACGGGGCCGTGTACGAGCTGATGACCGCCTGCCGGTCGGCGGGCATTCTGCCGACGGTGCATGCCGAGAACGGCGCCGTGATTGACCGGCTGTTCGACGGTTTCGCGACGGCCGGAACCCTGGGTATTGAGATCCTGCCCCGCATGCGTCCCGTGTTCACCGAGACCGAGGCGATCCGGCGAATCGCTGATCTGGCGCGGGCTGCCGGCGCAGCGACGTATATCGTGCATGTCTCGTCGGGCGACGGGGCGGCCGAGATTGCCCGCGCGCGCCGGGAAGGGGCGCGTCTGTTCGGCGAGACCTGTCCCCAGTATCTGACGCTTGACGACGCGCTGCTGGCCCCGCCCGATGGTCAGCTGTATGCCTGCTGTCCGCCGGTGCGGCCGGCCGGCCAGCCCGACAAACTTTGGGAGCAGCTCCGGACCGGGGCCATCCAGGTGGTCGCGACCGATCACTGCCCGTTCACGAAGGCGGCGAAGAATACCTGGGGCGGCCGGATCGATCGGCTTCCGATGGGCCTTCCCGGCATCGAGACAATGCCCGCCCTGGTTTTGTCCGAAGGTCGGAAGCGCGGCATCCCGACGAATCTGCTCGTGCGCGCCATGACGGCCGCGCCAGCCCGCCTGTTTGGCCTCGACCGCAAAGGGAGGCTTACCCCCGGCAGCGACGCCGATCTGATGCTGTATGACCCCGACGAAGCCTGGACCATGACCGCCGCCGGCATGCACATGGCGACCGACTATTCGATCTACGAAGGCCGCCCTGTCCGGGGCCGCCCTGTCATGACCATCTCCCGCGGCGAGATCATCGTCGATCGCCACCAGTGGCTCGGCACCCCCGGCCGCGGCCGCTTCCTGCCTCGAAACCCCTTCGATCATGCGACGATTTGGTGATTGACTTGACGAGAGGGGCGGTACAGGCGTATGTACGCATCACGCCCGGGTTGGGCGAATGGTTATCGTAAAAAACAGGAGATTATCAAGATGAAGAAGCTCGTTCTCGTTGCGGGTCTGGCTGCTGTTCTGGTCGGTGGCGTTCCTCTGAGCGCGATGGCTGCGAAGCCCCCCGTCGCAGCGAAGGCCAAGGCCGAGGCTGTCGAGAAGACCGGCGTGGTCGAAGTGAAGGCGGCTGACCAGACGAAGAAGGAAAAGTACAACACCGTCATCCTCAAGGTCGGCAACGACACCTTCAAGCTCATTCCCGGGAAGGGCAACAAGACCATCATGGCCGACATCGAGAAGCTGGCCGGCAAGGAAGTCACCGTGAAGGGTGATCTGCTGCCCGCCGATGAGAAGCATC
>DATCTT010000296.1:0-6911 GCA_036567845.1 Candidatus Ozemibacteraceae bacterium
TTCCCCTCTCCCGACTGTTGCATTTTTTTCCGCTTCATGATATCTTTATATTGCCTGGGCAGTTGGCTCAGTGGAAGAGCATCGCCTTCACACGGCGGGGGTCACAGGTTCAAATCCTGTACTGCCCACTCCCGAACCCCGAAACCAGACATGGTTCCGGGGTTTTTCATTTTCGCATGGGGGTGAAAATGGGGGTTATTTTTCAGAAATCCCGTAACAATGCGGGTTTCACCATCTGCCAGCCAGGCTGAATCACTCCCCAAGCTGATTTCCCCTCCCCTCAGAGAGCCTCACCCCACTCGCCGTCGTGAAAGACAATCCTCCGGAACGACATGTGCGATCTCACTCGGGACAGCATCCTCACGAAACGGATCGTCGGCCTGCCGGAAATTCCGTTGTCTCGGCATCCACATCGGTGTAGCATGGTATTCGAAATAATACATGCCGTTACTCAATGGGGGGCCGTGAATGGATGTCTTCCAGTTCCGCGACAGGCTTGTTGAGGATTATCGCCGCTTTTCGACCAGCTTCACGAAGATCATGGCGCCGGATATCCGGTCGTTCGTCGAGCAGACCTACGACGCCGGGCGCTTCTGGCCGGCACCTCTGATTCAGCTGAATCCGAACTTCGTGAGGGCCGGCTCCGTCGAGGACCTCGTCAACCAGGGCCGACTGCACCCCCAATGCAATAGCCTTTTCCGTCGGGACAAGGACACGTTCCCGGGCGGCAAAACCCTGTATCTGCACAAGCACCAGGAAGAAGCGATCGCCATCGCCTCGCGCGGTGAAAGTTACGTGCTGACAACCGGCACCGGCTCCGGCAAATCGCTCAGTTACTTCATTCCCATCGTCAATCACGTCCTCCATACCAAAACCGGCCATGGCCCAGGCAAGCAGATCACAGCGATCGTCGTCTATCCGATGAACGCTCTCTGCAACAGTCAGCTCGAAGAACTCGAACGCTTCCTCGGCAAGAACGGCCCCGTCACCTTCGCCCGCTATACCGGCCAGGAAAACGAACAGGACCGTGAGCGCCTCGCCGACAATCCCCCAGACATCCTCCTCACGAACTACATGATGCTCGAACTCATCCTGACCCGGCAGCAGCATCCGGACCTCGCGATCGTGAAGGCGGCGCAGGGCCTCAGATTCCTCGTCCTCGACGAACTGCATACCTATCGGGGACGTCAGGGCGCCGACGTCGCCATGCTGGTTCGGCGCGTCCGCGAATCTCTGAACCCGGACCTCCTCTGCGTCGGCACCTCCGCCACCATGGTCAGCGATGGAGACGCCGCTGCCCGCCGCAAAGTCGTGGCCGGTGTCGCCGGACTGCTGTTCGGGGCACCGGTAAAGCCCGAGAACGTTGTCACCGAAACCCTGTTCCGCATGACGCCCGAATCGACGCAGATCGATGCGGCAACTCTCTCGCGGGTCATCCAAGAGGGAGTCCCGACAGAAGCAACATTCACCTCCCTCCGCAATCACCCCATGTCAGCATGGATCGAGCTCGAACTTGGCCTCCAGCTTGAGGAGGGGAAGTGGGTCCGCAGGGCGCCCATCAGCATCAAAACAGCCTCGGAACGATTGAGCCAGACGTGCGGCATTCCGACAGAAACCTGCGCCGCGTATCTGTCAGACTACCTGATGCTCTGCTACAAGACCCGCGACGAAGACGGGCGAAGCCTCTTTGCCTTCCGCCTGCATCAATTTTTCTCCGGCGCTGGAACGGTGTTTTCAACGCTCGATGAGCCCCGGAAACGGTATCTCACCGTAGAGGCACAGCAGTTCAAGCCGGGCGACCGCGCTCGCACGCTGTTCGGCCTGTGCTTCTGCCGCGAATGCGGCCAGGAGTACATGCCGGTCTGGGCCGCTCTCGAAGGCAAAACCCCCGTATCCTTCACGCCGCGAGAACTCGGGGAAAAAACCCGCGAAGACGCCGATGACGACAAGCTCACCTTCGGTTTTTTCATGCCCGATCCCGAAGGCCGCTTCCTCGCAAACGATTTCGAGGCCGTCTACCCGGAAGAATGGATCGAAAGCCATCGTGAAGAATATCGCCTCAAATCAGGCTACAGAAAATACGCTCCCGTCCGGGTGACCGTAGCTCCTGACGGGCGTGTCGATGCCGCCGGCCTCCCGGGCTGGTTCATTCCAAAAGGCTTCAAATTCTGCCTCAATCCCGACTGTCGCATGACCTACGACTCGTCCACCCGCTCGGATATCTCGAAACTTTCGACCCTGAGCAGTGAGGGCCGCAGCTCGGCGACGACCATGCTGACCCTGTCGGGCCTGCGATATCTCCTCGAAGAGGCGGAAGGTCTCGACGACAAGGCGAAGAAGCTGCTCGGTTTCACGGATAACCGCCAGGATGCCTCCCTCCAGGCGGGTCATTTCAATGACTTCGTCCAGATCCTTCTTCTTCGCAGCGCCCTGCTGGCGGCAATCCTGGACCATCCCGACCATACCCTTCGCGACGACATCCTGACCCAGCAGGTCTTCGCCCATCTTCACCTTGCCCCGGAAGACTTCCTAGCCAACGCCGATGCCCGCGGGAACAGGCTCGAACAGACCCGACGAACACTGCGCGACGTTCTCGGCTACCGGCTCTATTTCGATCTCAAGCGGGGCTGGCGCCTCATGAATCCAAATCTCGAACAGATCGGCCTGCTCGGCATCCGATATCAGGGCATCGATGAGTGCGCCGCCGACGAGGAATCCTGGGCTGCGACTCATCCGTTGCTCGCATCCGCGACGCCGGCCACGAGAAAGGAAATCTGCCGCACGCTCCTCGATACCATGCGACGCGGCCTCTGCATCAAGACCATCTATCTTGATAACCAGCACCAGGAGCAGATCCGCAACCGCTCCTTCGCGGACCTCAGGGAACCATGGGGTCTCGCGCCTGACGAACGCATGTTCTGCTCGGCGGTCATGGTTCCGACCTCCTCGCCAGCGAGACTGCGCGATCGCGTCCCGACGGTGTATGTCTCGCTCCGGTCGCGGTTCGGCAAGTTTTTGAAGTTACGTTCGTCGTGGGGTGAAAACCGGTGTGAATGGCCGAAAAAGTTTGACGAAACGGTCTACACCGAGATCATGAGCGGCCTTCTCCGGACCATGACGAATCACGGATTGGTCCAGAATATCGAGCTCGACGGCCGCATCGGTTACCAGGTCGACTCCGGCATCATCGAATGGACCATCGGCGATCCGGCAACGGTTTCGGAAGCCACGGCGACCAAAACCAACGTGTTCTTCCGGACCCTGTATCAGAACGTTGCAAGCGCTCTGACCGGCAAGCACCAGACGCTTCATCAGCTTCGTGCTGCCGAACATACGGCCCAGGTCGATGCCGAGGCTCGCCAGAAGCGTGAAACGGCCTTCCGCGAAGCCGAGCTGCCGCTCCTTTTCTGCTCTCCGACCATGGAACTCGGCGTCGATATCGCCACCCTCAACACCGTCTACCTTCGCAACGTGCCTCCGACGCCGGCGAACTACGCCCAGCGCAGCGGTCGAGCGGGCCGGAGCGGCCAGCCGGCGCTGGTCATCACCTATTGCGCCAACCGGTCCCCGCACGATCAGTATTTCTTCGCCGATCCGACTCGAATGGTGGCCGGCAGCGTGAATCCTCCATCCATCGACCTCGCCAACGAGGACCTTGTCAAAAGCCACCTGCACGCCGTCTGGCTGTCCCAGACCGGGCAGAAGCTCCCCTCCTCGATCCGTGAGGTGCTCGACGTCGAAAAGGAGCTCGATCTCCCCATCCGATCTGACCTCAAACAGACAATGGACACGCAGAGGTGTCGAGAAGGGGCCAGGGAACGCGGCATACGAATTCTCGACATGCTGAAACAGGAGCTGAAGAGCGATCTCGCCGCCTGGTATTCCCCGGAGTGGCTCGAACGCACGATGAACCAGGCGTTTCTTCTCTTCGAGCAGTCGTTCGAGCGCTGGCGCGGCATGTATCAGGCGACCCGGCAGCAGATGGCGCGCACCCACGCAATCACGATGAACGCCACCGCGTCCGATCGCGAGCGGCGCGAGGCGAAACAGCGGTATGACGAGGCCCACACCCAGATGGATATGCTTCTGCAGGCGAAATCCGATCTCAACTCGGATTTCTATACCTATCGCTATCTTGCAAGCCAGGGATTCCTGCCGGGGTACAATTTTCCGAGACTTCCGCTTCTCGCCTATATTCCAGGCCGACGGGAACGGGTCGGCAGGGACACCTTCCTGTCACGCCCCCGCTTCCTCGGCCTGTCGGAGTTCGGCCCCCAGTCGCTGGTCTATCATGAAGGCAGTCGCTACCGCGTTGTGAAGGCCTCTCTCGCCGCACGCGATCTCGAAACGGTTGCGACCGGGGCGACGTTGCCCATGCGGTCAGCCCGGCTCTGCCCCCTGTGCGGATACGGGCATTTCGGCAACCAGCAGGAAGCCGACACCTGTGTTCATTGCCACGGCGGTCTCGAAGGCGGCATGTTCCTCAACTCACTGTACCGGATCGACCAGGTCGGCACGAGGCGCGCCGACCGTATCACATCCGACGAAGAGGAGCGACAGCGCCTCGGGTACGACCTTCGGACCACCATCCAGTTCCCCTTCGAGAACGGGCGGCCAAGAATAAATACCGCAATTTATACTTCGAGCGGCGACGAGTTCCTCGAAGCGAGATTCTGCTCCGCGGCGACCGTCTGGCAGATCAATCTCGGGTGGCGCAACCGCACGAACAAGACCGTGTATGGCTTCAACATCGATGTGACCACCGGCTCCTGGTGCAAGGACTCCCAGTCCCCGCTGGAAGACGACGTGGAGGTCGAGGAAGGCCGCGCCGTCCAGCGCATCACACCGTTTGTCGAAGATCGCCGCAACATCCTCCTCGTGACCCTGAAGACACCGCTCGAAGCTCCCCAGATGGCCACGTTCGAGTATGCCCTCAAGCGCGGCATCGAGTCGGTCTTCCAGCTTGAGGAAAACGAGCTTGCATCGCAGCCCATGCCGACCGCAGCCCAGCGCAACGCGATCCTGTTCTTCGAGTCTGCGGAAGGAGGAGCCGGCGTCCTGACGCGTCTGACGACCGATCTCGACCTCTTCGCGAAAGTTGCCCGCCGGGCTCTCGAAATCTGTCATTATCGGTCCCGATCGGGGAATTGGACCGGCCCGGACGACCTCGAAGACACGAAGCCCGAATGCGAAGCCGGGTGCTACAAGTGCCTGCTCAGCTACTCCAACCAGCCGGAACACGAGCAGATCGACCGCAGGAACCCCGATTTTCTGGCGGTCATGTGCCACCTGGCCCATGTCCAGGGACGAAAAGCCGTCGACGGCCTCACGCCCGACGGTCAGTTCGAACAGCTCCTGGCCAAATGCGAGAGCGGTCTCGAAAAGGCATGGCTCACGGCCGTGCGCGACAACGGCTACCATCTCCCCGACGAAGCCCAGCGTCTCCTGTCGGAGTTCGAAACGCGCCCCGACTTCCTCTACCGCGACCGCCAGATCATTGTCTACATCGACGGCCCCCACCACGAATCCGACGCCCGGAAAAAGATCGACCAGGCCCAGGCCAGGCGCCTCATGAACGCCGGCTATGAGGTTATCCGCTTCCCGAAAGAACGCGAAACCTGGCCCGACATCTTCGCCCGCTACCCCGACATCTTCGGTAGAAGACACGGCACCTGACGTTCGCTGGTTTCTTTCTATATAACGACATAGTATTGGTGAATATATGAATACATCTATTGAATCAGACACATCTTCGCAGGCGGGAGCGACGGCCCAGGCTTCTGTGGATAGTACATTCCAGCCTGGCAGTCTCGTTCGACTGCGCGATCGGGAATGGATCGTCATGCCGGAGAGCCGGCCGGACGTTCTACATCTGCGACCGCTGGGCGGGGCTGAGGAAGACGCCGTCCAGGTCTACGTGCCACTCGAATCGGTGCCGCCCCGGGCCGCCACCTTCGCTCCGCCCGATCCCGCGACGTCAGGGTCCCAGGCATCGGGTCTCCTTCTGCGCGAGGCCCTGCGCCTGAAACTCCGGGCCGGGGCCGGCCCGTTCCGCAGCTTCGGCCATCTCGCCTTCGAGCCGCGCGCCTACCAACTCGTGCCGCTCCTGATGGCCCTCAAGCTCGACCCGGTCCGGCTGCTGGTCGCCGACGGCGTTGGTATAGGCAAGACGATAGAAGCCGGCCTCATCGTGCGCGAGCTGCTCGATCGCGGCGAGATCAGGCGTTTCTCGGTCATCTGCCCGCCCCACTTGTGCGAGCAGTGGCAGAATGAGCTCGCATCGAAGTTCAACCTCGCCGCCGAAGTCGTCCGCACCGGCACCGCGGGCCGCCTCGAACGCGGCCTGCCGGCCGGCACCTCTGTCTTCGACGTCCACCCCTTCACCATCGTCTCCCTCGATTACATAAAGTCCGACAAACGCCGCGACGAGTTCCTTCGAGCCTGCCCCGAGTGCATCATCGTCGAGGAGGCCCACACCTGCGTCCAGGCCGGCACCGACACCCGCCACCAGCGGTTCAAGCTCCTCAAAGGCCTCGCCGAGAATGACCAGCGCCACATGATCTTCCTCACCGCGACGCCCCACAGCGGAAGCGACCCCGCGTTCGACAACCTTCTCGCCCTTCTGAACCCGCGATTCCAGACCCTCTCCCAGCTCACCGATGTCGAGCGCCGCAACCTGCGAGAGCAACTCGCCGTGCATCTTGTCCAGCGCCAGCGGCCGGATATCGACGAGTGGCGCGACGCGACCGTCTTCCCCGACCGGCAGGTGAAGGAAATAACCTACGCTCTCACCGGCGCCTGGGGCCGCCTGTTCGACGACGTCACCGGCTACGCCCGCGAGATGGTCCTCGCCGCAGAGGCCAAAAGCCGCCTCCACCAGCGCATGAGCTGGTGGGCCGCCCTGGCTCTGC
>DATCTT010000297.1:0-5718 GCA_036567845.1 Candidatus Ozemibacteraceae bacterium
GGTGCCCGCCTGGCGCCGCCGCGGTTTGCGGGTCGATGGGGCCAGCTGCCTGAAGCGCGCGGACGGTTTCGAGGTCGTTCCGGATCTGGCCGATCAGGTCGGCCATCGACGGAAACCGGATTTCCTCGCGGAGACGTTTCACGAACCGGACACGGATCGTGGTGTGATACAGATCCTCGCTAAAGTCCAGCAGATGGGCTTCGAGAAGGAGGATCCGGCGGTCGAACGTTGGGCGGGTGCCGATGTTGACCATTGCGTGATGAACACCGCCGGGGGTGTCGACCAGGCAGTAATACACCCCTTTCGGCGGCAGCACCTTGATCGAGTCTTCGAGGGACAGGTTCGCCGTCGGAAAGCCCATTTCCCTGCCCCGGTGATCGCCATGGATGACTTCCCCGCTGATCGAGGGGTGGCGGCCCAGCAGATTCGTCGCCAGCTCGATGTCACCCTCGCCGATCGCCTCGCGGATCAGCGTGCTGCTGACCAGGTGGCGGCCGGCCGTCACGGGGGGAATGATCGTGCATGCGCGGCCCAGGCTTTCCAGCTCCCGCCTCATGAACTCGGCGCTTCCCCGCCGGTGCTGGCCGAATCCGAAATTGAAGCCGACAAAGATGTGGCGCGCATCGAGCCGGCCGACCAGAACGTCGCGGATGAACTGCTCCGGTGTCGTACGGGCGAACTCCTCGTCGAACGGCCGGAACACCACGGCGTCTACACCCAGGGTCAGCAGCAGGCCGAATTTCTCCTCGGGGGTCGTGATTTCACCGGGAAAGTTCGCGGGGTCCAGAAGCCGGCGGGGCGGGTGGTCGAACGTGAAGATGATCGCTTTCAGGCCTTCGTTGCGAGCTTCGGTCCGAATCCCCGAAACCAGGGCCTGGTGGCCTCGATGAACGCCGTCGAATGCTCCGAGCCCGATGACGCAGGGGCCCAGAGGGATCTGCCCCGAAAGGAGATTGTACAGGTTCATCCCGCGTTCCGTCCGGCTTTCAGGCGAACACCCGCACCGGCATCAGCTTCTGGCCGATTTTCGGCTTGTCCGCGGCCGGCGGCCCATACAATGCAAGCAGCTCCCCCGATCCGGACACGATCTGGATCATGGTGCCCTGGGAATCGTCGGCGTGGCCCGGCTTCAGATCCAGCAGGTCTTTCGCCTCGAGGGGGGATCCGCTTTTGACGCGGCTTTCGATGCCTGGGGCAACCGTCGCGCGGCCGAACGGCAGAATGGCCGAGTAGGGCATGAACGCGGGGCTGGTGTCGAAGGGGAGTTTTCGTTCGATCTTCCAGGCGGGAAATGCCTGCAGGTGGGTCCAGGAGCCGACGCGCTCGCGCAGCAGATACGACAGGTTGCCGCCGCAGCCCAGCGCCTGGCCGAGATCGTGGGCGACCGAGCGGACGTAGGTGCCGCGGGAGCAGTGGATGCGCAGCACGAGATGGCGACTTCCGCCCGATACGTAATCGCGCACGAGCCGGATCGAGGTGACATGGACTTTGCGGCTGGCCAGCTCGACCGTCTCCCCGGCGCGCGCCAGGGCATACGCCCGCTTGCCCTGCACCTTGATCGCAGAGTAGACGGGGGGCTTCTGGTCATACGTGCCGACGAACCTGCGCAGGGATGCGAGAATCGTGTCCCGGTCGACCGTCACCGGCTCCGGATGCTCGTAGGTGGTCTGGCCCGTCGCATCGTAGGTGTCGGTTGCACGACCCAGGGTCACCCGCATCAGGTAGGTCTTGTCGAGAAAGGCGGGCGGGATGTAGGGGAGGACCTTCAGGCTCTTCTCCATGAAGATCATCAGGACACCCTGGGCCATCGGGTCAAGGGTGCCACCATGCCCGGCTTTTACGCCATACGCTTTTCGGACCATCGCCACGACATCGTGGGAGGAGAGTCCGGCCGGTTTGTAGACCACGAGGCATCCGTCACTGTTCACGAGGCTCACCTCCCGCGTGTCACGCGTCCGTCAGGGCGTTCAGGGAAGCCCCGACCGCGTCGATGACACGGTTCATCGCTTCCTGCAGTCCCGTGCCGTCGAAGTTGGCTCCGGCCGCAAGCCGGTGGCCGCCGCCCCCAAAGGTCTTGCAGATCGACTGGACATCGACCCTGCCGGTCGAGCGGAAGCTGACCTTCACACTCCGGGCATCGATCTCGCGGAACATCACGATGACTTCGGCGCCCGCGATCGTCGTCAGAGGGGTGACCGAGCCGTCAGCATCGATCTCGGTGGCTCCGAGCCGGGCGAAGTCCCCGAGCGTGAGCCACGAGGTGATCAGCAGGCCGCCGAAATGTCGCGTTGCCCGTTCCATCGTGACACCGTGGAGAACCACGCGGCGCCAGTCGTTCGTCTCATATACCCGCTTGAAGATTGGGGAGACCTTGAGACCACCGGTGATCATACGTGCTGCGATCTCGTGCGACCTCGGCGTCGTGCTTGGAAAGCGGAAATTGCCCGTGTCGGTCATGATGCCGACATACAGGGCTTCGCATGCCTCCGGCGGAATCGGCGTATCCATACCTTCAAGAATATTATACAGAATCTCGCAGGTCGAACTTGCGTGCGGATCGAGGAGGTTCGGATTGCCGAGGCCCGGGACATCGAGGTGATGGTCGAGATGGATGCAGGTTCTGGCCTGGGAGAAGAATGCAGTCCGGTCGCCCATCCGGGAGGCTTCGGTCGTTTCCATCAGGAAGGCTAGATCAAACATCCCGTCCGGCAGTCGGTCGGTCAGGGTGTCGAAGCCATCAAGCCAGGAGATCTGCGAGGGGATGGGATCGAAGTTGAGGACGACGCACTCCTTGCCCGCTGCCCTACACCAGTGATACAGGGCGAGTTGGGAGCCGAGGGCATCCCCGTCGGCGTAGGGGTGGGCGATGGTGAAGACGCGCTTCGCTGCCGAGAGGTGGTCGCGGATACGGGCGATTTTTGCCTCATAGGCGGACGTGCCCCAGACATCGGTATCGTGAGCGGCTGTGGAAGAGACGGGGGCGGTATTCATCGGTCGGCTCCGGGGCGCGGGGTTGTGGGCGGGTCAGGAGTCCGCGTCCGGCTTTGGATCCGGGGGCGGAGGGGCTTTGGGCGGTTCGATCTTGCGCAGCAGGTCCAGGATGTGATCGCCTTCCCGGATCGACGGATCATACCGGAAGGCCAGCTCTGGAATCTTGCGGAGCTGGACGGCTTTCTTCAGCTCACCCCGCAGTACCGGCTTCGCCGAGTCGAGACCTCGCTGGGCCGTCTCGGGATCCAGGCTTTCCTCCAGCAGGCTGAAGGAGACGCGGGCGAGATGAAAGTCGGGGCTTATATCAACCGATACAAAATGAACCCCCCGCACGCGCGGGTCATTGATGCGGCGTTGGAGGATGATCGAGAGTTCGCGCAGAATCGTCGATTCGACGCGTTCGAGGCGGTGCGAGGTCATAGAAGCTCCCAGTCCTGTGAAACCACCTGGATCTGGTCGTGATCCGCGATGATCTCGTCGATCTTCTGCCCCATCTGGGTCAGAAGCGTCCGGTCGTTGGAAACGAGAGCGACACCAACGGTGCCGCGCTGCCAGAGATCGTTGTGGTCGACCTCTGAAATCGATGCGTTGAACTTCGCACGGACACGGTCGATGACGCAGCGTAGCACCTGCCGCTTTTCCTTGAGGCTGTGGACCTCGGGAAAATGCAGCTCGAAGGTGCCGACCGCCACGATCATCGCCATCCGCGAAATAACCGCCTTTATATTATACGACTCGCTCTATTTCCTTGAGCCGGAAGAACTCCACGATGTCCTTCTCCTTCAGGTCGTTGTAGTTGGCCACGCCGATACCGCACTCGTAGCCCTGCATGACCTCGCGGACGTCATCCTTGAACCGCTTGAGCGAGCTGAGCTTGCCCTCATAGATCTCGACGCCGTCGCGAATGATACGCACCTGCGCATCCCGGGCGCACTTGCCGTCGATGACGTAGGACCCCGCGATCGCGCCGGCGCCGGTGATCTTGAACACCTTGCGCACCTCGGCGCGGCCGACGATCTCTTCCTGATACTCGGGCTCATACATGCCCTTCAGGGCCAGCTTCACTGCGTCGATCGCATCGTAGATGATCCGGAACACCTTGATGTCGACACCTTCGCGCTGGGCGATCTCGTCGACCCCGTGGGCGGGCCGAACATGGAACCCGATGATGACCGCGTTGCTGGCGGCGGCGAGCATGATGTCCGACTCGGTGATCGCGCCGACGCCGGTATGGATGGCGTTGACCTTCACCTCGGCCGTCGTCAGGCGTTCGAGAGAATCCTTCAGAGCCCCGGCCGATCCCTGGACATCGGCCTTGATGATGATGTTCAGCTCCTTGACCTTGCCGTCCGTCACCCGCTGGAAGATGTCGATGAGCTTGAGGCGGTTCTCACGGGTGAGCCGATCCTCGCGCTCCTTCTTCTGGCGCAGGACGCCGACATACCGGGCGAACTTCGCGTTCTCGACGACCATCAGCGTGTCACCGACTTTCGGCACGTCGTTGAGCCCGATCAACGCGACCGGAGTCGACGGCGGGGCATCCTTGACCCGCTGACCGGCATCGTTGATGAGCGCTTTCACGCGGCCGAACGAGGTGCCGCAGATGATATTGTCGCCCATCCGGACGGTGCCGTTCTGCACAAGCACGGTCGCGATCGGGCCCATGCCCTTGTCGAGCTTCGCCTCGATGATCGTGCCCTTGCCACCTCGGTCGGGGTTGGCCTTGAGCTCCATCATTTCCGCCTGGAGCAGGATCATCTCGAGCAGCTCGTTGATGCCGTCGCCACGCTTGGCAGACACCGGCACCATGATGGTCTTGCCACCCCAATCCTCGGCGACGAGGTTGTAGGGCATCAGCATCTGCTTCACTTTTTCCTGATTGGCTTCCGGCTTGTCGATCTTGTTGATCGCCACGATGATCGGCACGTTCGCGGCCTGGGCATGGTGGATCGCTTCGATCGTCTGGGGCTGCACGCCGTCATCGGCGGCGACGACCAGGATCGCGATGTCCGTCACCTGGGCGCCCTGTGCGCGCATCGCGGTGAAGGCCTCGTGGCCGGGGGTGTCGAGGAAACAGATCGTGCCGTTCGGGGTTTTCACCTGGTAGGCGCCGATGTGCTGCGTGATGCCCCCGACTTCGCCTTCCGCAACCCGGGAATGGCGGATCTTGTCGAGCAGCGAGGTCTTGCCGTGGTCGACATGGCCCATGATCGTGACGACGGGGGGGCGCAGATGCAACTCGGAATCCTCGTCCGGCTCTTCCTCGAACGCGATCACATCATCGCTGAATGCGATATCTTTGCCGAACTCGCGGCCGATGATCTGCACCTGGTCTGGCTCGAGCCGCTGATTGAGGCTCGCGAAGACGCCGATCGACATCAGCTTCTTGACGATCTCGACACCTTCGATGCGCAGATACTTCGCGAGATCGCTTACGGTGATGTCCTGGGGAACGACGACGCGCGGAATCTGTTCTTCGCCCGAGACTTCCCCGCCCATCTGGAGCTGGGTCTCGGTCTCGAGTTCGGCCAGCTTTTCGGTGTCGCGCAGCTCGGCAAGCAGCTTTTTCGGGACGTGCGGTCCCTTCATCAGCTTCTTGATCTTGTCTTTCTTCTTCTTCAGCTTCTGGGGCGGCGCCTCTTTCTTGACGGGCGTTGTCTTGATGATCGTGATCTGCTGGTTGACCTCGACCTCTTCCACCTCGTCGATGCGCGGGGGCTTTGGACC
>DATCTT010000298.1:0-56336 GCA_036567845.1 Candidatus Ozemibacteraceae bacterium
TCGGGTTATACCTGCAGCGAATGAGCTAGCGGCGCGCCTCCCGAACCATATGCGGGAGCTGTGGCACCAGCAGGCGCAGGGCGGCGAGCCGGACGGCCTTCGTCGAACCGGGCAGGCAGACGAGGATCTTCCCCGCGGCCAGGCCAGCTGTCGAGCGGCTCAGCATTGCCGCAGGGCCAATCTGCTGGAAAGACAGGAGCCGGAACAGCTCGCCGAACCCCTCGAGCTCTTTTTGCATCAGGCTCCGGGCGACCTCGATCGTCCCGTCACGGGAGGTCAGGCCGGTACCGCCGTTCGTCACGATCGCATCAAGAGAGCTGTCCAGCCATCCGCTCAGGGTCGACCGGATGAGCTCCGGCTCCTCCCTGATGACGGCATAGCGATCAATATAGTGCCCGGCGGCGGTCAGCAGCTCTTTCAACACGGCGCCCGACCGGTCCTCGGCCTCGCCGCGCGTGTCGGACAGGGTGAGAATGCCCAGGGACAGGGATTTCGGCGCCTCGGCCTCGTGATCATGATGGGACATCGTCGTTCCTCCCGGTTCACCGAAGACCGACGGCCAGAAGCGACACGTCGTCGTGGAATCCGCCGGCCCCGGACCAGGCCTCTGCCTCGGCGATCAGGCCGGCAACGCACTCTTTCAGACTGCACTCCGCCAGGCGGCCCAGCGCCCCGATCATCCCGAAGCGGCCAAACTGCCGGCCATCCTCGCCATGCGCCTCGGCAAGACCGTCCGAGAACAGGAAAAGGCGGTCGCCACGTCGCAGGGCTACCTCCCGCTCCTCGAATATCGCGTTCTCGACGAAGCCGATCGGATATCCGCCCCCCTCCAGGCTCGTCGAACCCTCCCCCGGGCGGAACACCACGGGCAGCGGATGCCCGGCCGATGCATACCGGAGGCGGGAGGTCTTCACATTCAGGACGCCATAAAATATTGTAAAATATTGTACGAGATCGGCTTCGAAGGGGAACTGGTCGTTCAGCTTCCCCAGAACCTCCGCAGGCGGGCTCAGTCGGTATCCGGGCGCGGCATCCGTCAGGGATTTGAGCAGCGTCGACTGGATGGGAAACGGCGAGATCGTCCGGCTGAGCGAGACCGACAGAAGGGCCGCGGCAGTTCCGCTGCCAGAGACATCGAGCACGTAGAATCCGACATGATCCTCATCGAGCCGAAACACGTTGAGGCCGTCGCCGGCAAGTTCCAGACGTGGCCTGTAGGTCCAGGCAAACTCGGCTTCGGAAACCGCCGGAAGCGAACTCGGGAGAAGCGAGGTCTGGATTTTGGCGACGGCATACAGATCCTGCTTCATCAAGGCGTTCGCACGCGCGATTGCCCTGTTCGCCTCCTCGAGTCGTGTCATCCGCTGGCGGAGCTCGCTTTCGAGGTCGAGCAGCCGCTCGGCGACGGCAAGCCGGGCAAGGACGTCCGCCGTGCGGAGGGGACGCACCAGAACGTCGTCGACGTCATCTTGCCACCCCGGCGGGAACCGGTTCATCGTTTCCGGCCGGACAACGATCACCCGGTGAATCAACAAATTCCCGATGCTGCGCAGGAGAGCAAAGGCGCCATGCGGGTCGGCATCGCCGTCGAGAATCACGACGGCGGGGTGATGGCGCATGATCCGCTCGGCATGACTCTGACCGGGGATCTCGTGGAACACCTCGTATCCATTCTCGGAAAGGCGTTTCGCGAGAGAGGCGGATGCGCGGGAAGCAGCAAAACCGAGCACAGCCGCGCGTGTCTTCCCGGGAGAAAGCTTCCCGCAACTCATCCGGCGCCCCCGTCATCGACGCGGATGCCGATCCCGCGCACGAGCTCCGCGAGCTCGGGATCATCGAGCAACAAAAAGGCAAGACTCGGTCGGCCCAACGGACGGGCAGAGTCGGATTGAAACGCCGTGTTGGCGCGGCTCTCCAGTAGCACGGCATCCGTGGTGCCATCCGGTTCGATACCGAGGCACAGCTCCCCCTCCTTCCCTCCAGGCAGGATCATGTCGAACAGCCAGGCCGCACGATATGTCCCCCCCTGCCGCAGAGACGTGCTCAGGGTCGCTATGAAGGTCAGAGGCGGAACCGGATCGGGTGTGGCGATGATCATCTCGTCCCCCCTGTCGCATTCCACCATTTCGATTCCGCTACCGGACGCAACGGCCTTTTCGAGCTGGTGCTTCAGGGCCGCGAGATCATTCCCCCGCACGGGAAGCCGGCGGTCCGAGTCGGGATCGATGATGAAACCGTTCCGCCCCTCCCTGACCACACGATCAATCAGTTCACGGACGGACACCTCCTGCCACTCGATTCCGGTCCGGCGGGCGTCTTCCCGCCCGGGGCCGGTGTATACCGGCAGCAGTTCCGGCGCCCGGCCCTCATCGGGGGCGGCAACAAACAGCATCTGCCGTCCCAACAGCGGGAGCAGACAGTGAGGAACGGCTTCGACGCCGGCGATGGCATCGAGCGCCCGGGCCAGATCGTCCCGATTCGAGGAAGTGGTCATGCCCTGTTCTCCATTCCGGCCCGCATCGATTCAGGCAGCAGCGGGCCAAGCCGGAACCGGATCCAGGAGTCCAGCTCCTGAAGCGTCCGGTCGTTGTCGCAGAAGATCACGCGCCCATCGTCGACGGGCTCACGGTCCTGAGCCAGCAGCCGGACCCGCGCCAGCTCGACCGGCAGTCCCCGTGTCGAGACGATCCGGTTGAGGCGCATCAGATCCGGTGCCCGCACATACAAAATCACCTGGCACAGACGGTCGAGACCCATCGTATACAGCAGCGCCGCGTTAACGAGAACGAGCGGGGCCCCTTTCCGGTGCTCCTCCTCGAGGAGCTCCTCGACCTCCCGATTCATGGCCGGGTGCATGACCCGGTTCAGCGAGGCCGTCGCCTCCGATGAAGCAAACGCCAGCTCTCCGAGGCGGCGCCGGTCGATTCCGCCGTCTTCCCGGAGAATGGAGGGGCCGAAGATCCGTGCCAGCCGCTGCTGGATCCCGGGGCGGGTCAGCACCGTATGGCCGACCTGGTCGACCTCGAGATTGACGGCTCCGAAACCGGTGAGGATCCCGGCCAGGGTCGTCTTGCCCGAGCCGATGGGGCCAGTGATCCCCCAAACGGCAAAACGCGGATCATGCATGCTGAGCGGCCCCCTGAGCTTCGGATTGGAGCGGCAGAAACACCGAGAAGGTCGAGCCCTGGCCCAGAACGCTGTCGACCTCGATCCGTCCCCCATGCTCCTCGACGATGCGAAGAGCGGTCGACAGCCCCAGCCCGGTGCCGTCCTCCTTCGTCGTCATGAACGGGTCGAAGATGGTGCGGAGCCGGTCGGCATGGATGCCGCAGCCGGTATCCTGAAAGGCCGTAACGAGACCGTTCGGCCGCGACTCGATGCGCACCGTCAGCTTTCCGCCAGCTTTCATCGCCTGGATCGCATTGGTGAGGATGTTCAGGAACACCTGCTTGAGCTGGTCGGAATCCCCGACCACGGTCGGCAGCTCCTCCGGAAACTGTTTCTCGAGCGCGACGCCGGCTTTCTTGAACTGGTTCCGGATCAGGAGGAAACAGGCATCGAGAATCTCGGGCAGATCGAGCGGCACGGCCTTGGGCTTGGTCGGCCGCGCGAAATCGAGCAGATTCGCGATGATGCGCTCCAGACGGTCGATCTCGTTCTGGATGATCGTCAGCGGCTCGCGCTTCGGGTCGCCGTCCTGGAACTCGGACATGAGAAGCTGGACGATCATTTTCATCCCGGTGAGGGGGTTGCGGATCTCGTGGGCGATGCCAGCCGCCAGAACCCCAAGCGCGGAAAGCCGGTCGGCCCGCTTCAGCTGGTCCTCGAGCCGCGACACCTGGGTGACATCCTTGCAGAAACAAGCCGTTCCCAGCATCATGCCCTGCTCGTCCCGGAACGGGAAGGCGTTCACCTCGAGGATACAGGGCGGGGAAACGTGCTCCAGACGAAGTTTCCGGTTTTCCAGGGTAACCTTGCCTTCGAGCGCCTCGTTCACCACGGCCAGCAGCGGGGGCGGCATGATCTCACCGCCGCGTTCCGCCGTCCAGCCTTCGGGAACGGGCCGTTCGAGAATGCGCGCCATTTCGTGATTCGCGAAGGTGACCACGCCGTTATTGTCGAAAATGAGGACCCCCGAGGTCATCGACTCGAGGATGTGCTGCGTGAATCCGCGCAGCCGCAGCAGATCACGGAACAGGTGATCGATCGAGGCAATCTGGGTCGTGATGATGCGCAGTCCGATGATGTCCTCGTCTCGATACGCGTAGGACTTGCGGCTCGCAACCATCACGACACCCATCAGACGGCCCGAAACGACAACGGGGAGGACAAGAACGGATTTATACTCTTCCGTATACGTGAGATAGGGTTTCTGCTCACGGGCGGCCTTGCCGATCTGGCCTTCGCCGATGGCAACCCGAGTCGGGTATGGTGCGTTCGTGGCCGTGCTCCGGGCCTCGAGCGTCGTGCCGTCGGGGCTGACGAGATACAGCAGATACACGTCGAAGTCGATGAAGCTCTGGATCACCTTTCCCAGGGCATCGTAGACGTCGCGCAGGTCGATCATCGACTCGGCCCGCTGGGAGATGTCATACAGGGCCGAGAGGCGCGAGTTCTTGTGGATCATCTCGGTATGCAGCCGGAAGTTCTCGAGCAGCGAGCCGAGGAACGGCGTGAGGATCTCAAGAAAGCTCTGATGCTCCGGCGTGAAATCCCCGTCGGCCGGCCGGCGGAAGATGAACAGCAGGGCGACAGGCTTTCCGGCAAGCTTGACGGGCATCAACAGGACCGATCCGGCTTCGGGACCGGGGGCGAGTTCTGCCGGCAGGGGCCGGTCGGGGGTGTAGCGTTCCATGATGCCGCCGTGGAAGGCACGAAAGCACGAGCCGAGGAAGGCGCCGGTCCAGGCCGGCCGGTCATGATCGTGGGGAAGGCTTTCGATCATCGGGACCATCTCGCGCAGCTTCTCATGCGGCGTCAGCAAGACGGCCCCGCGGGACTCGGTGACCGCAACAGCGCTGTCGACAAGGAACCGCATCGCCCGGTCGGGACTGAGGTGCGAAATGGCCTGCGCGATCTCCCGAAGCAGGGAAATGGCGATGACAGGCTTATCTCCGGTCACGGACATCGTTGGCTCCCGACAGCATGCACGTGTGGTATCGCCCGGAGCATAGCACATCCCGCCCCCGAAATGCGAATCCGCCGGCCGGGTGACGACCTGCGCCGAACATGCTATAGTGTCGGGCAGCGCCTATACGTCGAGGTATACCATGGTTCGTTTTCCCTCCCTCCGGGGGTCTTTTGCCCTTCTGCTGCTCACGGCGGTTTTGTTCCTCCCCTCCGCCCTTCCGGCTGCTGCCGCCGGAACGGCAACGTCCCCGTCAGCGCTCCCCGTCACGATCCTGTATACAAACGATCACCACTCGCATCTCACCCCCACCGACCTCCCCGAGTTCGGGGCCCAGCTGGGGGGAATGGCCCGGCGATACGAGATGATCCGCGCCATCCGGGCCAGCGAGCCGCGTGTCCTTCTCCTCGACGGAGGCGACATATTCCAGGGATCCCCCTTCTACTCGTTCTTCAAGGGCAGGGCCGATATCGCCGCCTACTCCCTGTGTGGCTACGACGCGACGACCCTCGGCAATCACGATCTGGACGACGGTCTTTCGAACAATATTGAACAGTATAAAAAAGCGGAATTTCCTCTGCTCTGCGCCAACGTGGCGAACGCCTCGGATGGTAGCCTCGTGTTCCCGCCGTTCCGGATCATCGAGCGGGGCGGTCTACGCATCGGCGTGGCCGGCATCATCGGCAGCTCGGCCTGGGAGGTCATTGCGCAGTCACTCCGCCGCGGATTGCGGCTGATCGATCCCACGCTCGCCGCCACCGCCGTCGTCGCGGTCCTGCGCCCGCAAACGGATCTGGTCGTTCTTCTCTCCCACTCGGGCTACGAACGCGACCTGGAGCTCGCGGCACGGGTGCCGGGCATCGACGTGATCATCGGCGGCCACACGAACACCTACGTCGAATCCCCGACCGTGGTGCGCCAGGATCCCGTCGTCGTCCCCTCGCCGACCGGCAGGGGCTTCGGAACGATCGTGCTCCAGGCGTTCAAGTGGGGCGCCTTCCTTGGCCGGCTCGATCTGCTCGTGGAGCGGGGCGGCCCAGTGGTCCAGGCCCACGGCGGCCTGATCCCCCTCTCGGCCTCCGTAACGGTGCCGCTCGATTCCCCGATGACCCCGCTCATCGAGTCTTTCGCCGAGCAGATCAGGGCCAGGACGACCCAGGTCGTGGGCCACTGTGCGGTCAGCTTTCCCTATCCCGAGAAGCGCAAACACCTCGAATCCCTGCCGCTGGGCAGCCTCGTGGCCCAGAGCCTGATCGAGTTCACCGGAGCCGACCTCGCGATCATCAACTCGGGCTGCATCCGTGAGCCCCTTCCCGAGGGGCCGGTCACGATGGGCCGGATTTTCAGCATTCTGCCGTTCGACAACACCGTCGTGACGATGGAAATGCGGGGCGCCGACATCCTCGATATGCTCGGCTTCATCTGCGCCCAGTATGGGGCGATCACCGGCTACCAGTATGCCGGCGCCACCTTCACCTTCGACGTGGCCGCCCGGAAGCTCTCTGATGCGCGCATCGGCGGGAAACCGATTGACCCCGGCCACACCTACCGGGTCGTCACCATCTCCTACCTCGCGGACGGCAACCAGCACGGGACGGTTTTGTTCCGCAACGCGACGAACCGCAGGGACGACGGGTATTACTACCGGGAGGCCTTCCTCGACTACGTCCATCGGCACGGCACGATCTCCCTGCCGCCCGTTCCCTCGCCGCTCCGTCTGGTCGGCGCCGAGGGTCTGGTTCCCACATACGACAAAAAATAATACGGTCGTCAATAATACCAGAGGTTCACGGCATAAACGGCCGCCGAGGCCCCGACGACCACAGCCATCCCCATCCGGAGGAAGGTTTTCCGGTCCCAGGTGCCGTGCCGCGCTCCACCGATCAGCCAGTAGACGCGATCCGAAAGCCAGGTGCCGAGAATGAAGGTGGCCACCGACAGGCCCGGCGCGAGGCCGAACCCGCCCAGCAGATGGAAGGGCAGGAAAATGCCCGCGAGCAGGGTGGCCCGGGCGATCGGCCAAATGCCAACGAACCATGGCGGAAGCCACGTTCCCCCGCCGTCAGGATGCGTCCGGCAGTACCATCCCCAGCGGATGCAGAGGTTGCCGGCGATGCTCACCATATAAGGAATGATGTACATGTGATCCGCCCCCGTGCCGGCCTCCATATTCGCCGCCAGCACCCACAGGAACGAGGCGATGAAGGTGTAGAAAACGGGCCGGATACGGTGCAGCTCACCATGCCGGTCGGGCCGTTCGAGGAACACGTCGACCCAGGAGAGGAGGATCGTCGTCAGGAGCACGGGGATATACCAGTCCCAGGTCACGAGGCTCCAGGCCGCGTATCCGGTCAACGCGATGCCGATGAGCCCCGAAGAGCCCAGCTTCCCTGATGGCCGGGCAATCAGATAGGTCGTGAAGAAGATAATGCCGGCGAGACAGTTCTGAAAGGCCATCTCGGGCACGGACTGGCGCGTGATCTTGACCAGCACGAACAGCGTGCCGACGGGAACGATCAGGTTGTCGGCCCCATCGAGCGAGACGGCCTCGAACGCCGTGGCCAAAAGCGCGATCAGAAGTGCCGAGAGCACGCTTCCCGTGCGATCGATGTCGGTCAGGAGCAGCAGGCAGAGATGGACGATCAGGAACGTCGAGAGAAAAAAGATGATCGAGCCCTCGACGCTTTTCTTGTCCTCCTCAACCTCGTACAGCTTGAACCCGTAGGACTTGCCGATGATGGCGGCAAGCGAATCCGAGACAGAGAGAACCGCGATCGCAATGGCGTAGAAGTGCGGTTTGTCGAATTTCATCGCGAACAGATAGGTGATATAGATGGCAAGCGGATGCAGCAGATCCCCCGCCGACTGGCGCGCGACGCCATGCACGGCGGTCATCAGATGCCAGCGTTTTCCGAGAATGATCATCGAGATGAAGCCGGTCAGCATGGCCAGCAGCGTCCAGTGGGATTTGAACACGTAGGCGAAGCTCAGCGAGACGAGGCCGGCTCCGAGATGGACGGTTTTGCGCGTGATCTCCTGCGGGGCCAGATCGAAGCCGCGCAGCAGCTCGGCAACGCCGAAAATGGCGAGAAAAACCGCACTGACGAGGAGGGCGGAGCTGCATTCGGCATAGAAGAGGTAGAGCGGATCCATTACCGATCAGGGTAACCGGTTTTCGCCCCCTTCTGCAATCAGAATGATGTTGACCCCGGCGCGGGCAGGTATCGTATAATGCCGGAGCCATGAGTTCGTACACACCCGATCCGCGATCCATCCGGCCGGTCCTGGTCGCTGCGGCCCTCATCTGCCTGCTCGGCGTCCTCCATGCGGCGCCGGAACCGGCCGCGATCAGCCGCGTGGTGGTAACCGTGCCAGCCGTTCTGGCTGACGACGGGGCATCGACGCGGGGCATCACCCGCCAGTTGCTCGACCTGTGCAAGGCCGCCCCGGGCACCTTAGAGGACCGCCTTCGCTCGGCCGGAGGCGAGTGGCGTCTCCTTGAAACCCCTGTCGCGGCGCATCTGGTGATGCTCTTTCCCCAGGCCGCATCTGAAGCCGAATCGCTTCTCACCGGGCTGGCAGCGGCCATCCAGGCGAATCTCCGGCGTCCCCCCACGGGACCGGACCGCGTAACCCTCCAGGAACGCCTTCTCGGGGCGGCTATCGAAACATACCGGGGTCCTGAGGCTCAGCCCTCCCTCTGGATCGACGGCCCTCTTGCCAGCTCACAGGACAGGATCGAAGCGCTTTTCGTGCCGACCGCCTCAGGGGAAACCCCGACACCGGCCCCCAACGGCGACATGCTGGTCCATCCGGGCAGCCTCCCGGCTGTCGCCCGCCTCCTCATCTGGGAGCCCTCCACCCCGAGCGCCCATTTCACGGCACGCTATCTGGGCGAGGCATTTTCCAACCTGCCCAACCTGCCGCAGGGTGGAACGGCCTTCGACCTCTGGGATCTCCCGACCCGCACGTTCCTCGTTCTTCTGGCGTCGGCCCCGCTTCACGAACTGGAGCACCGGGAGCGGATCATCGACTCGTTCATCCGGGACAAGTGCGCCTCATCGACCCATGATCCTCGGTGGATCAGCTTCGCTTCGGCATCCCTCGAACTCATCGCTCTCGATCGCCGGGACCTCGCGAAATCAGCGCTCATTTCGGCCCTCGCCACGCGCAACCGCTGGAACATCGCGCCCCCCGTCACCCTGAAGAATCTGAGGCCGACCTCCATCAGGTCATTCACCATTCTTCCCGACGCTTCCTGGGCCAATCTCTTCCAGGAGCAGGGCCCTACCCTCCGGCTCATCGCCGCCACAATTCCGGCCAGCTCCGGCTCGACGAACATCGTCGATGCCGTTCTTCTCATCCGCCCCCTTCCCTCCCATGCCCAGGCCACCATTGACACGATCCACCGGCTGCTCGATGAGGATGTCATCCCCTCCGCCCAGCTGCTGGCCGACTCCCCGACCGAGCTCCAGCTTTCGATGAGTCTTCCCCTCGCCGAGCTCACCACTGCCCTCACCACGATCCGGTCGCGTCTTTCGGCTTATTTCCAATCCAGTCCGGCCAATCCCGCCGGAACCGCCACGCTCGCGGTTGTCGGAAACGGCATCCCGCCGTACCGGATTGTCGGAAGGGTCCATGAGGCCTGGCCAATGGGTGAACAGCCGGCTCAGCAGACCAGCCAGCAGCTCACAGCGGAGCTGGTGAAGGCCCTTCTGAGCGCTCCCACGGCCGGGAATCAGGAGCTTCGCGGCCGCTGGACGCTGTGCGCGGCCTCCCAGAACACACTCGCCGCCTTCCTCGCGCGACTCGCCGCGGCCGACGTGACGATCCGGTCCCTGAACGAGATCGACCGGCTCCTCATCCAGCCCTGACCTTTTTTCCTCTCGGTTTTCTCCCGTTATCTGCCGATAACAGATGTGGATCTTTTTTTGTCCGCCAGGCAGGCAGGAGGAAACCATGGAAGTATCGAACCGGTCCGGATTGCGGGAACTTCAGATCGCGCAGGGGCTCGTCGCCCTGCGTTGGGCCGCCATTCCCATTCTGTTCGGATTTGCCCTGATGTCCACCCGGCTTCTGGGAATGAGCTTTCAGATCACGCCCATCTATGTTCTCTGCTGCCTGCTGGCCTGCATCAACGTGTATTTCACGGTGCATATCTCGATGCTCACCCGTCAGGTCGCGCTACGCCACGGCGTGCCTGCCCTGCGCCGACTGCTGAATCTCCTTCTGAGCCGCCATATCGGAGAACTACGAACGGATGCGAAACGGGCATTCACCGTTATTCCCCGGCTGGTGTTCAAGCTGGTGAGCACGGTGTATCTGCTGGTTCTCGAAATGGTCAAGGGAATCCGGTTCAATCTGCTGTCCCTCGACAACGTGATGCATACCCAGGTGATCGTCGATCTGATCATGATCACCCTGCTGGTGCGCTACACCGGTTCGCCGGAAAGCCCCCTGATGCTGCTGGCCGTCATCCCGATCATCGTGGCCGGCGCCGTGATGGGCTTTCACAAGGGTGCCCTGTATGCGGCGGCGACGGGCGGCGGCTATCTGCTCCTGTGCCTGCTCGTCCACTTCAAGATGATCATGCATATCAAGTTCTATGGACCCCAGTTCGGGGATCTGAGCATGTCGCTCGGCTGGGCCGTGGCCAGCTTCGCCATGATCGTCGTCGCCCTGCTCGGGACGGCGTATCTGGCCCACAACCTCACCTCGGTCTTCAAGGAGCGCATCTACTATCTGCAGCAGCTCCTCAACCAGAGCCGCCGCGACAATGTCGCCCAGGGCCACGTCGCCGACAATGTCACCTCGGCCTGGTTCATCCTTGATGCCGAAGGAACGGTCCTGAAATACCGGCGCGGCCGCAGCGGCCTGATCGGTCCCAATTTGGCCGGCCGGAACCTGCTCGAGTCGATCCCCGCGTTCAAACAGTATGGGATGGGCTATGTCATGCAGTCGGTCCTGACGGGCGGCCGCGCGCGAGAGATCGAGCGAATCCGCGTACAGTCCCCCGAAGGCCTTTCCCATACTTTCACCTGCCGCCTGATTCCGATGACGGGTGAGAGCCAGGAACCCCTTATTCTGCTTCTCACCGATGACCTGACCGAGTCGCTATTCCTCAAGGACCGCATCGAGGAGATGAAGCAGGCGCTTGACACCACGCGGGTGGAGCTCGAGAAGGTGACTCTCGACGGCAAAGAGCTGAACCAGCAGCTGATGAAGAGCCTGAAACAGGCAAACGAGCGTACACAGGAAATCGACCGGCTCACACAGGAAATCCGGAGTCTCGAAACGATCCGGGGCGATCAGGAGAACCAGATGGCCGCCCTGATGACAGAGCTGGCCTGCGTCAAATCCTCGAACGATGCTCTCACGGCCGACATCACCTACAAGCAGATGATTCTGGAGGAAGTGACCGAGCTGCTCAAGAACTGCACCCATCTCGAGACCCTCTCCTCGATGATCGAGCGCCGCACCAAAGCCCTGTTCAAGCTGGAAGACGCTTGTCTGCATATTTTCCGCTCCCCGAACGGCACGGGGCGTCTCAATGAGCTCCTCGACACCCGCAAGGCCCCTCCGCGCCTGCTGGACATGCCGCGCCGCAACCCCAAGCTGCTCGAACCGGTTCTCGCCGAAGGCCAGCCAGTGGTCATCAAGGCCGAGGTGCATCCGGAAAAATCGGCGACTGTTGAGATCACGAATGGCCCGATCCAGCGCATGATTGCCTACATTCCGGTGCGCCACGAGTCCGAACTGCTCGGCATGATGATGCTCGACCGGTTCGGCTCGGACGAGAATCCCGAAAAGATGCTCTCAATGCTGACCTACTACCTCTCCCACACCGCGATCGCCCTCAAGAACGCGATCATGTCCCAGGATCTCGAATCCCAGCGCCAGAACCTCACGACCACGATGTCCTCCCTCGAATCGACGATCTCGGGCCTGATGGATCTGGTGCGCCTCACTCCCGGGAACTGCGAACTCCCCTTCCAGACCTATCTCAAGACACTCGGAAAACTGTGCGGCGCCTCGGATGCCGCAATGTTCCGGGCCAACCACGACGGCACGATCCAGCCGCTGGGCCGCATCGACACCACCCGCAAGCTCGAGATGCGGAGTATCGAGGAAAAAGTATTCAAGGCCCTCCAGACAAATCCGGCCCACAAGGCCACCGTCAAGGATCCGGCGGACGGCTCGATCCTCATCTCGTATCCCCTGAATCAGGGGTCCAAGCTGATCGGGGCCCTGTTCATCCAGATGCCCGACGCCTCCTCGGCCGCCGCCCCCATCGTGGATATCACGGCCAAGCTCGCTTCGGATCACCTGACCATGATGGTGCTGAACGAGGAAAAGGAGCTGTGGGAGAACTTCTACCGCGAAAACCTCGTGGCCTGACATCCGCATCAAACGAAACACCCCCGGCTCGGGTTGGCCGGGGGTGTTTTATCGTTATTCGTATTATACGTTGTAGTATTCCCGATACCAGTCGATGAACCGGCCGATCCCGGTTTCGAGGGGGGTCGCGGGGGCGAATCCGACATCCCGGCGCAAATCCTCGACGTCGGCGTAGGTCGCCGGCACATCGCCCGGCTGCATCGGCATCAGCTTCTTGACGGCGGTGCGGCCGAGCTTGCGTTCGATGTGGCCGATGAACTCGAGCAGCTCGACCGGCTGGTGGTTCCCAATGTTGTAGACGCGGTAAGGCGCCGAACTGGTGCCCGGATCGGGCTGGTCGCCCGACCATTCGGGGTCGGGCTGGGCGATCCGGTCAGAAACGCGCATGACCCCCTCGACGATGTCGTCGACATAGGTGAAGTCGCGCTGCATCTTCCCGTGGTTGAACACCTCGATCGGCTCGCCAGCAAGGATCTTTTTCGTGAAGCCGAACAGGGCCATGTCGGGCCGGCCCCACGGGCCGTACACCGTGAAGAACCGCAACCCCGTCGTCGGCAGCCGGAACAGGTGCGAGTAGGTGTGGGCCATCAGCTCGTTCGCCTTCTTCGTCGCCGCGTACAGCGAGACGGGGTGATCGACGTCGTGATGCACCGAGAACGGCATCCGCGTGTTCGCCCCGTAGACGGAGCTCGACGAGGCATACGCCAGATGCGGCACCTTCGCGTGCCGGCAGCATTCGAGGATATTTACGAACCCGACGAGGTTCGAATCGACGTAGGCATGAGGGTTTTCGAGACTGTACCGGACACCGGCCTGCGCGGCGAGATGCACGACCCGATCGAACCGGTTCTTTGCGAACACCGCTTCCATCGTCGCCCGGTCGGCCAGATCGGCCTTCACGAAGCTGAAACCCGGTTTCTGCTGCAAGCGTGCGAGCCGCGCCTCCTTGAGGGTTACTTCGTAGTAGGCGTTGACGTTGTCGTAACCAACGACGGTGTCGCCACGGGCGAGCAGCCGCTCGCTCAGGTGGTAACCGATGAATCCGGCGGCGCCGGTAACGAGAACATGCATGTCGTGTCTCCAGGTATGAGAGGATTGCAGGGATGATACAGACATACGGGGAAAAATGCCATCGGGAGATTTGTGCTATAATCCCGGCGCTTGCATCACGGCCCGCCTGCATTCCGGGCCGTCCAGAGGAGAAGACAAGATGAAAAGCGGAACCAGGGAAAGGGCCTTCCTGTCGGGAAACGCCGCCATCGCGCGCGGCGCATGGGAGGCGGGTGTGCGGTTCGCCGCCGCCTATCCCGGCACCCCGTCCACCGAGATCCTCGAATACTGCGGCCAGTATGACGAGATCGACGCCCAGTGGGCGGTCAACGAGAAAACGGCGATGGAAACGGCGATCGGCGCGGCCTATGGCGGCGCCCGCGCCCTGTGCGCCCAGAAGCACGTCGGCCTGAACGTCGCGGCGGATCCCCTCTTCACCGTCGCATATACCGGCATCAACGGCGGCCTCGTTCTCGTCACAGCCGACGATCCCGGCATGCACAGCTCCCAGAACGAGCAGGACAACCGGCATTACGCTCGCGCCGCCAAGCTGCCCCTGTTTGAGCCGAGCACCAGCCAGGAGGCGCACGACATGACGATCGCCGCCTACGCGCTGTCGGAAGAGTTCGACGCCCCCGTCATGCTCCGGACCACCACCCGCATCTCGCACTCCGAGGGCATCGTCGAGCTGGGCAGCCGCGCCGAGGCGCCGGCCCGTGAGTTCGTGCGCGACATGGCCAAATACTGCGTCCTGCCGCACAACGCCCGCCGTCTCCACGGCAAGGTCGAGGAGCGGATGACGAAACTCGCGGCCTGGGCCTCGTCCTGCCCCTGGAACCGCATCGAGGCCGGCGATCCGTCGGTCGGCATCATCGCCTCGGGCATCGCGTATGTTCACGCCCGCGAAGTGTTCCCGCAGGCGTCGTTCCTCAAGCTCGGCTTCACGAATCCCTTCCCGGCCGATCTGGTGCGCCGGTTTGCCACCACGGTGAAGACGGTCATCGTCGTCGAGGAAAACGAACCAATCCTCGAGGAACAAGTGCGCGCCCTCGGCATCGCCTGCATCGGCAAGGACCGCATCCCGATCTGCGGTGAGCTGAACCCCGACATCCTTCACGCGTCGCTGAAAGAGTTCATGAAAGCCCCGGCCCCGGCCAGGGTTCGCATGCCGGACGTCGCGATTCCCCAGCGCCCCCCCGTGCTCTGCCCCGGCTGCCCGCACCGCGGCGTGTTCTTCACACTCCGCAAGCTCAACTGCACGGTCACCGGCGACATCGGCTGCTACAGCCTCGGCGCCTTCCCGCCCCACAACGCAATGCACACGATCGTCTGCATGGGTGCCTCGATCACGAACGCCCTCGGCATCGAGAAGGCGATGAAAGAGAAGATCCACGGCAAGCTCGTGGCCGTGCTCGGCGAGTCGACCTTCATGCACTCGGGCATCACCGGCCTGATCGACACGGTGTACAACCAGGGCCGCCATCTGACCATGGTGCTCGACAACTCGATCACCGCGATGACCGGCCACCAGCCCAACCCGGCGAGCGGAACGACCCTCAAGGGCAAGCCGACGAAGGCGCTCGATCTGAAGAAAATGTGCGAGGCCACCGGCGTCGAGTCGGTCGTCGACGTCGACCCGTTCGACCTGAAAGCCCTCGAGGAGGCCGTCAAGACGGCTCTCGCGAAGCCCGAGCCGACCGTCATCATCACCCGCCGGCCCTGTATCCTGCTCAAGGGGTACAAGCCCGAACGGCATATCGTCTCGATCGACCGCGCCAAATGCGTGAAATGCGGCCAGTGCTGGAAGCTGGGCTGCCCGGCCATCGAGCGTGACCAGATCGACGGGAAAACCCGCATCAACGCCACCCTCTGCGTCCACTGCGGCCTGTGCGCCCGCACCTGCCGCCCCGGCGCGATCACCCAGGAGAAAGGAGCCTGACCATGAGTATCACGAACATCCTGCTGTGCGGCGTGGGCGGTCAGGGAACCCTCCTGGCCAGCAACCTCATCGCCGAATGCGCGATGGAGGCGGGCTTTGATGTGAAGAAGTCGGAAGTGCACGGCATGGCCCAGCGCGGCGGCAGTGTCGTCAGCCACGTCCGATTCGGCCCCGCAATCCACTCGCCCCTGATCCGCATTGGCGAGGCCGATCTGCTGCTCGCCTTCGAACAGCTCGAAGCCCTGCGCTGGAGCGAGTTCCTCAAACCCGGCGGCCTGGTGTTGATGAACACCCAGAAGATTCTGCCCATGTCCGTCTCGGCCGGCGACGGTGTGTACCCCGAGGATATCGCCGGGAAACTCGCCGCCCTGCCCGCCCAGGTCACGGCCGTCGACGCGCTCGGCGCCGCAGAAAAGCTCGGCAACGCCAAGTGCCTGAATGTCGTCCTCGTCGGCCTGCTGGCAAAGCGGCTGCCGGCCATCAGCCGCGAGATCTGGCTTGCCGGCCTGAAGAAGCGCATCCCGGCCAAGCTGCTCGAACTCAACCAGAAGGCCTTCGAGGCCGGCTGGAACCTCGCGGCATGATTCCCCGCCTCTCACGGCCAGCAGGGCACCGATGAAATACACACTTGCATATATATACGTCTGTGTTCTTTCTCTTCTCCTGGCGGCCCCTCTTGGGGCCGAGGAGAAGAGGAACGTGAAAAGCGTCGCCTGCACCGTGTATCCGGTCTACCTGATCGCCCGGGAGATCGCATCTGGAACGGGTCTGCCGGTGGCCCTCCTGCTTCCGGCGGACCTGGGCTGTCCACACAACTACTCCCTGACGCCGGCCGATATGGCCCGGCTCGAGCGTGCCACCGTGATCCTGGCCAACGGCCTGGGGTTCGAGCCGTTCCTCGGCCGCCTTGCCGAAGCCGGCTTCAAAGACCGCATCCGCGAGGTAGCTCCGGCATCGGCTCGGGCCCTGGAGCATGGGGAGGGCCTCAACCCGCACCTGTTCACGACGCCGGCTGGCGTGTCGGCGATGTCCGACCGGATCGCCGGGGAAATCACCGCCCTCTTTCCCGCGGAGGCGGCGGCACCGGTGCGGAGACGCGCGGAGGCTCTCCGCACGCGCCTCGCGGCGATCGCCGGTGAGTGGAAGGCTCTCTCCGAGCGGCTCCGTGGAATCCCCGTCCTGATCACCCACGACTCCCTCGAGTATATCGCCGAGGCTTTCGGCCTCGAGATCGTCGGCCGGCTCGAATCCGACGACGGGCACGAGCACTCGGCCCATTCCCGCCTCGAGATCGAGAAGACGATCCGCGATCGACATCCGCGCGCCATTCTGTCCGATCGATCGGGTCAGAATGACGAATTGGACGCCCTCGGGCGCGAACACAACCTTCCCGTGATCGGCCTGCCGACGCTCACCTCCGGCCCGGCCGACGCAGCGCCGGATGCCCTCGAAGCAAGCCTGAGGACCATCGCCTCGGGGCTCGAACCCCTCACGGCGATTCCAGCCCGATGAAAGGCTCCCCGGCGATCCGCCTTTCGGACGTCTCGGTCACGGTCGGCCAGACCGTGATTCTCGAGCACGTCGAAGCCACGATCATGCGCGGTCACATCACCGCCCTGATCGGGCCGAACGGTGCCGGCAAGACGACCCTACTGCAGGCGATTCTCGGCCTGCGCCCCTTTTCTGGCACTATCATGTTCCTCACCCCCGATGGAAAGCCGCACCGCCCGAGGATCGGCTATGTCCCCCAGAGCTTGTCGATCGACCGGCAGGCGGCCGTCACAGTGCTCGAGTTCTTTGCCTTCGAGTTCCAACGCCGCCCCGTCTGGCTCGGTATCACCCGCAAAGCCCGCGAAAACGCGACTGCAGCCCTCGAAAGGCTCGAAGCTGGCCACCTGATCGACCGCCCCCTCGGTCGTCTCTCGGGAGGCGAACTCCAGAGGGTACTCCTGGCGCTTGCCCTGCACCGCAATCCCGAGATTCTCTTCCTCGATGAGCCGGTTTCAGGGGTCGATGTCGCGGGCGGCCACCTGTTCTGCGACGTCCTCGAGTCGCTGAGTTCACAGCAGAACCGCACGATCGTGATGGTCAGCCACGACCTTTCCGTCGTGTCGCAGCATGCATCCCACGTGCTGTGCCTGAACCGCACGATCGCCTGCCAGGGCGAGACTCCCGAGGTTCTCACCTCGGAAAACCTCCTCCAGATCTACGGTCTCCACTCCGGTCTATATGAGCATGCCCCGTCATCTCATCTGCATTGCAGTCACCACCATACCCACGACGAGGCGTCTCATGCCTGACCCCCTTCTCGAACCCATCTACGGACTGCTCGCCCACCTCCCGTTCGAGGCGTTGCAGGCAAGGTTCATGCAGCGCGCCGTCCTTCAAATCGCCCTGCTGACGCCGCTCTGTGCCCTCTGCGGTAGCCTCGTTGTCCAGTTCCGCATGGCCTTCTTCTCGGACGCCGTCTCACATTCCGCCTTCACGGGGGTCGCGCTCGGCCTCCTGATCGGCATCGATCCATGGCTCGCCGTCATCTTCTTTGGCCTGTTCACGGGCATTCTGGCCGTCCAGCTGCGGCGCCACGGGGATCTCGCCATGGATACGAGCCTCGGCGTGCTGTTCTCGACAGCCGTCGCCCTGGGCCTGGCCATCATCAGCATGAAAAAAGGCCTGGCCCGGACCCTCCCCGGTTTTCTGTACGGTGACATCCTCGCCATCACCGACCGAGAGATCATCCTGACGGCCCTGCTACTGGTTGGAACCCTCCTTTTCCTGCTCCGTTTCTTCAACCAGCTGGTGTACACCAGCTTACACGAGCATCTGGCGCATATCAGCGGGGTCCGAACCTCGGCTCTGGAAATGGCATTCGCGGCGCTTCTCTCTCTCGTCGTCGCCTTTTCAATCCGGGCCGTCGGCATCCTGCTCGTCACTGCGCTGCTCGTCATTCCAGCGGCGGCGGCCCGCAACATCGCCGGCAATCTGCGGCAGCAGGTCTGGTATTCCGTGGCGATCGCCCTCATCTCGGGCTTCACCGGCCTCGCGCTATCCCTCGCCTGGGATGCAGCAACCGGAGCCGCGATGATCCTCAGCTCGGCCACCCTGTTCCTGGCCTCGCTCCTCTTCCGGTCCCTCCGCCGGAGCTGAACGGTATCCCCCGGGGTTTCCCGTGAAACGGAACGCTGCCACCCGGCGACTCAGTTCTTGAGCCGCTCGAGCAGGTCCCGCAGATTGCGCTCTCCCGGAGCGCCAGGAGGAACGTCCGCCAGAGCTTTTTTCAGCACGTCCTTCGCCTGATCTTTCCGGCCCTGCCGTGCAAGGATGAGCGCCCAATTGTAATGGAGCCCCGGATCCCGCACGTTTCCATCGGCCGCTTCCTCGTAGATCGCGAGGGCTTTCTCATACTGGCCGGTTTTCTGGTAGGCAAACCCCAGACTGATCAGGACCTTCGCCGGCGCCGGCTGGCGTCGCCGCCCCTCCTCGTAATGCTTCACGGCCTCTTCCCAATGCTGCTCGCGCAGGAACAGGTTCGCAAGATTGAAGTGGAGAGCCGACAGGTCGGGTTGGATCTTGAGCGCCTGCTTGAAATAGTGCACGGCCTCCTGGAGGCGGTTGCACCGGTGGCAGCAGACACCGAGATTCGCATATCCCTGAATATGGAACGGATCGATTTCGACGACCTTCCGATAAAAGGGAATCGCCTGGTCGAATCGGCCCTGGTGCTGGAACAGATTCCCGGCAAAGAAGTTGGCCATCAGGTCATGCGGATAGACCGTCAGATAGGCCTGCACCCCCTGAATCGCCTCGTCGATGCGGCCAGCCTTGAAGGCGGCCGTGAACCGCTCGCGCATCGCGTCCTTTCCCCCCTCGCGGGGTTCCATGTCGGCTCCGAGGGCTTTGCTCGCAGGATTCGACGCTGCGGATGCTGGCTGAGCCGTCATCGCCGGAGCTGGCCGGATCGCAGCCGCGGCGGCGTCCGGAAGTCTGACACCGGCGAGCGCCTGTTTGAGAGGTGTCGAGAGCGGCGTCCGGTCGAGGACTCGCAGCGCCTTGCCGATCTCCCCCAGCGCGTAGGAAGCAGAAACCTTCGTCGTGTTCTCGGCATCCGACAGCATCCGCTCGAGCTGGAACAGAACTCCGAGCTCTCCGATACGGAACAGGGCTTTCGCGGCATTGGCCCGCGTGCGGTTGTCGGGATCCTGGAGCATCGGCTTGAGGGACAGCGAAGCCCCTTCCCCGAGAATCGCCTCGAGGGCTTCGACGGCGTTCGCCCGCACCCGTGAATCCCGGTCCTTGAGGGCATTCTGCAGAATGGGAACAGCCGCCGGGTCGCCGATATCCCCGAGGGCGGAAATGATGGCCGACCGGATCTTGAAGTTCCGCTCGCTCCCAAACAGCCGCGAGAGGGCGGTGACAGCCGGAGCCGCCTTAAGCCGCCCCAGCGCGGTGACGGCGTGGAGACGGACAAACGAAGCCGTGTCGCTGAGCAGTTTCAGCAGCAACTCCAGATCCCCGTCGCCAGCCCGGAGCGCAAGCGCGCGGGCCGCGTTTTTTCGGACATCGTTGTCCTCGTCCCGCAGGAGTTCGACCAGCAGAGGCAGGGCACGCGGATGTTCGAACGCGGTCAGGACGTATCCGAGGGTGGCCCGAACCCATTTGTCCGGATCATCCCGCATCTCGTCAAGATCCGAGGTCAGATCCTTGGCCCCCGCAAGCGCGACGGCGATAATGGCATTGCCCCTGACGCGATGATTGCCATGCCGAAGAAACGGCTGGATCAGGGAAAGCAGCTTTTCTTTCGGCAGGTCGAGTTTGCGCAGACTCTCTATCGCGTTCGCCTTGACGCGGTCATCACTGTCCCGCAGGGCTTTCGACAACGTCGTGACGGCAGTGAGATCCTTCAACTGGCCGATCGCCGTGATCAACGCCGAGCGTTTGCGCTCGTTCGGCTCTTTGAGAAAGAATGCTGTCAGCGGATTCGTTGCACGGTGATCTCCGATCCGGGCAAGGGCATCCACCACGTTCAGGAAGATCCATTCGTTGGCTTCGCCGAGACAGCCCAGCAGGGGCGATACGGATGAAGCATCGCGGCGTTTTCCCAGCGCATTGGCACATTGGAAGCGGACATTCGAGTCGGCATCCGACAGACCGGCATTCAGGGCAGCCGTCACCCGGGAGTCCTGAAACGCGCCGAGAGCGGCCGCGATGTTCGGCCGAACTTCCCTGTCCGCGTCACGGAATGCGGCAAGTAGGGAACCGATAGCGGAAGGATCCCCGATCTCGGCGAGGGCCGAGGCGAAAGCCTCATCCTGAACCTGGCGGCTCAGTCCATCAACCAGAGGCACAACCGCCTCGGGATCGCCGATGCTTCCCAGGGCCCGAGCGGCTTCCTCTCGCAGATGGGCATCCTGGTGATGCAGAAATCCGATCAGTTTGCGCGTGCATGGCTTGATCAGCACCAGGCCGCGTTTTCGCAGGTCGTGTTCGTCCGGCATCCTCTCACCTCGTTTTCCACAGATCGGCAGGATGCGAAGCTTTCCGAAGGAAACGAGGGCGCCGGTGAGAAGCGGCCAAAAACAAAACACCGGAGCCCTTTCGGACTCCGGTGCCAGTCATCGTGTGATCGTTCAGGAGGTCTGACTCATGCGCAGATTCTTGAGGCCGACCTTGTCGAAGTGAACCTTCATCTTGCGGATGCCGTCTTCGGTCATACCGACCTCGACCACTTCGCCTCTGTCATCCCAGATCTTGTGGTAGATGATTTCGCCTTCTTCGTAGGTTTCGGTGGCTTCGTAATCCCGAGGAGCGCCCTGAGCCGCCTTGTCCTTCTTTCGAACAGGAGCTTCGACCGGCTTCGCTTCCGGCTTCTTTATGGTCTTGGCCTTTGCCATGCCTCACCCTCCCAATGGAAGTAATACTGAATATTACTATAAGTCAGGCCCGAAGTCAATCGTGCCCCCGCCAAGGCGTGCCCCCGGCAATTGCCTCCCCTTCCTCGTATTGACACCCCCCCGCTCCCTCAATATAATCGAAAAAAGGCTTTCGATCGCAGCTCACAATGGAGGCACAATGCCGTGTTGCCTGTCATGACAACTCTTCGTCGCCGCAGTCCGGTTCTCCTCCTCCTCTGGCTCGTGCTGGCTGTCGCGTGCAGCGACGTTTTTGCGGCTCAACGCCGGACAACGGCACGGCGCCCTGCTGCGACGGCGTCATCGACGGCTGAGCCGGGAGCGGCGAAAAAAGACTGGACCTTCATGGTATTCATGGCTGCCGACAACAACCTCGAGGCCGGCGGCGAATTCGACATGAACGAGATGGAAACGATCGGTTCGACCGACCGGGTCAACATCGTTGTCCAGCTCGACCGAAGCGGCCGGTATTCCCAGGATTCCGACATGAAATGGTCGGGCTGCCGGCGGTACCTGATCAAGAAAGATTCTCAGCCGAAGAAGGTAACCTCGCCGATGATCCAGGATCTCGGTCAGATCGACATGGCTGCCCCCGCGACCCTGCTGAATTTCGTCGACTGGGCGAGCCGGACGTATCCCGCCCGCCGCTACGCGCTGATCCTGTGGAACCACGGCACTGGCTGGAAGGAAATTCAGCCCGATGTCGCCCCTTCGATCATGACTACCGAGCCCGGCACGGAAGCCGCCCCGTTCGGTGATATATCATACAATATTTCCTATGACGACACCGCAGGCTCCTCGATGGACATCCCTACGCTTGGGAAAACCCTTGCCCAGGTAAAGGAGATCCTTGGCCAGCCCGTCGACCTGCTCGGCTTCGACGCCTGCCTGATGCAAATGCTCGAGGTCGCTCACGAGGCCTCATCCTACGCGCGGTTCCAAGTCGGTTCGGCGGATCTCGAACCCGAACGGGGCTGGCCGTATGATGCATTTCTGGCCAAACTCGCCGCGAATCCGTCGATGGATGGCCGCCAGCTCGGCTCCGCCATCGTCGACACGTACAAAGCCTCGTATCAGATGGGCTCGCAGGGCAACACGGCGGTGACCCTCTCACTCCTCGATCTGAGCAAGGTCGCCTCGATCGCCCAGGGGATGAACAGCCTTGTCACTGCCATGAAGACCGGTATCCGCGAGATCGACCGGATCGAGCATGCCCGCGAGGCGACGCTGAAATACGTGTACAAAGACTATGTCGATCTCGGCCACTTCCTCGAGATTCTCGGCAAGACCGTCGAGGCCGCTCCGATCAGGACCGCCGCCACGAAGCTTCTTGCCGCGCTCCAGGGCGAGAACGGCCTGATCGTGAAGCATGCGTCGGCCGGCGACAAATACAAAGACGCCACCGGGCTGTGCATTTTCCTTCCCGACCGCGCCGGCTTCCGGACCTACAAGAACCGGTACAAACTCCTGAGCATGTCGAAAAATACCGGCTGGTACAAGCTCCTCGACGAGCTCGAATCCCCTTCCCTGCCGTATGTGAAGCTGGTCGAGGTCGTTCTCGAGGATGAGAACCGCGACGGCCGGTTTGCTGCCGGCGAGAAGGTGCGCTCCCACCTCACCATGCAGAACTTCGGCAAGGAAAGCGTCGGCCAGCTCACCGTGACGGCCGAGACGGCGAGCGGCGGTCTCGACAAGAAAGAGCAGTCGATGGAGATCACCGGTATCCCGGGCCCCGGCAAGAAACAGACGGCCGATGGACCGTCGTTCCAGATCCTGCCCGACGCGAAGATCGACAGCGAGGTGACCCTCACCTTCACGATCCGCGGCGAGAAGAGCCCTGCATCGACATTCCGCACGACCTTCTACGTGAAGGCCCCCTTCCAGACCAGCGGTCATGTGCTGCTTGCCTTCACCGACGCGTTCTCCCCCGCTCCCCCGGTTCTTCAGACCATGTTCCGGGACAGCAACATCACCTTCGACCCCTGGGACCGCATGCTTGACGGAGAGCTCAAGCCCGACGTCCTCAAACGGTACACCGACGGCTGGGTGTTCGTCTCGGCCCAGGACTCCTCCGACCAGCAGCAACTGAGCGCCGCCGAACTCGAGGCGCTGACCGGGTATCTCAAATCCGGCGGCCGGCTCGTGCTAAGCGGCCAGGATCTCGCCTTCTCGCTGCGCGACTCGGCGTTTCTGAAAACGATGTGCAAGGCCGGTTTCGTCCAGGACGACACGAACGTGCATGTCGTATCGGGGCTGACGGGCGGCTACAAGGGCCAGACCTACCAGATCTTCGGGGGAGACGGCGCCAACAACCAGAAGTGGCCTGACGAGATCGATCCGCTGACGGGGGCGAAAGCCATCATGAAGTTCGACAGTGCCGCCCGCGACCTTGCCAACGATCACGACATGAACGGCCCCGACCTGAAGCCCAGCTCGCCGACACGCGGTATCAAGTCCTCGGGTGCAGCCGCGATCGAGGTGATCGATGGCTACCGCCTGCTGTTCTTCGCCTTCGGAATCGAGGCGATCAACGATGCGGGCCAACGGAACGCCGTGCTGAAAAACATCGCGGCCTTCATGACCCCCACACTCGACTCGCAGGTGCGCGATCTGGCCGGAGCGGCCTCACGACGGCCCGCCCGACGCAGCACGAGCAACACCCGGCAGTATCTCGACGACGTCGACTTCCTGACAGAGGTGCGCCAGAACATCACCCGCCGGGTGAAGCGCGAGATGGAGCGCAAGCCGGAAACGGCAGCCGCGCTTCTCGAAACAATCGAACGCCTGCCCGCCGAACAGCGCGAGGGTGTCTCGGAACTCGAAAAACAGTTGCATGACCTCTTGGAATTCCAGCGCCAGCATGGTACGTTCTTGAACCGGTAATCCCTTCGCTTCAGACCGACCAGGGAAGAAACCTCCGGGTTTCTTCCCCTCGTTTGTACGTACCATCCACAAGCCACACGGGGAGACGATGAACATTCACCTCTCATGCATGCAGGGCAGGATGCCGATGGTTTTCCTGACACAGAACGAGATCTGTTCCGGCAATTTTCACATTCGGGAGTCGGCATGAAACGTTCACACTGGTTCGTTCCGCGAAAGGCGGATGTCACGGCAACCCGCCTGGCCGGCAGGGACGACGCTTCCGCATCGGCCGACCTCCGGCGCCGGAAGATGTTGCGTCTCTACATGACCGCCATCCTGCTGGTCAGCATGATGCTGACCATGTATATCTGGCAGCAGACCAAAATGGTCGAGATCCGAATCAGGATCCAGCAGTCTGAAAAGCGGTGCGACAGCCTCGAGACGAACAACGCGGTGGTGCGTGCCGAGATCTCGAAGCTCCAGTCGATCGCCCGGATCGAGAAGGTTGCCCGGAACGAACTCGGCATGGTTCCACCGCAACGGATCTGCTACATTCCCCTTCCAATCGAGTTCGCGCAGCAGCGCTGATTATGGAACAGACAGGACATACTCCGGTTCTCGAGGCCCAGGTGGCCGGACTTGCGCTCCCCGAGGGGGGCCAGGTATTCGCCGACGTGACGTTTGGTCTCGGTGGCCACACCCGTGCGGTCCTTGCCGCCTATCCCTCAATCCGGCGCGTCGTCGCCATCGACCGGGATCTCGACATCCTTCACCGTTCAGAACAGGGGCTTCCGGATCCACGGATCATCCGCGTGCACGGCAGGGCGATTGAGCTGCCGGAGATCCTCGTCCAGCTGGGTTTGTCGGGGGTCGACGGGATCCTGGCCGATCTCGGCGTCTCCTCCCCCCAACTCGATGAAGCCGAACGGGGGTTCTCGTTCACCCGTGACGGTCCTCTGGACATGCGCATGGATCGGTCATCCGGCGGCGTCACGGCGGCGGAGCTGGTGAATACCGCCCGGGAGGACGAGCTATCAAGAATCTTCCACGAGTATGGCGAGGAGCGGCACTCACGAAGAATAGCTTCAGCTATTGCAAGACGTCGGGATTCCCGTCCTTTCGCGACGACGCGGGATCTTGCGACCTTCATCGAGGGAGTCGCGCCGAATCGAGGCAGCATCGGCATCCACCCGGCCACGCGCGTCTTTCAGGCTCTCAGGATCGCGGTCAACGATGAGTTGCGCGAACTCGAGCAGTTCCTTCCACGCGCCCTTTCCCTGCTGAACCCGGGGGGCCATCTGTCGGTCATCTCATTCCACTCGCTCGAGGACCGCATCGTGAAAACGTTCTTCACGGCCCAGCAGAAGGGTTGTACCTGTCCCCCGAAGTTCCCCGTCTGCGTTTGCGGCAACCGCCCCACCATCGAGATTCTCACGCGCAAGCCGGTCACGGCTGACGAGACGGAAATCGCCGCCAATCCGCGTTCTCGGTCGGCGAAGCTCCGGGTGGCCCGACGCATCGGAAAGGACGAGACCAGATCATGAAATGGCGCGGACTCCGGACGCGCACGATGCGCGCGCTCATTGCCTGCGGGGTCATGGGAGCGATTCTCGGGCTGTATTCCCTCCGGCTGTTCCAGCTCCAGGTGCTCCAGTTCGATGAATGGTCACGCCGGTCCATCCAGAATCATCGCACCCAGCACACGCTCGAGATGAAACGCGGGACGATCACGGACCGGAACGGTGTCGAACTGGCCCTCTCGGTGGAAACCTACACGGTTTTCCTGTACACCCGCGAAATCCGGTCGATGCAGGAGACGGCGGCCCAGCTTTCGACAATTCTGCCGATGAACACCGAGGAGATCCTCGCGAAGGTAAAGGGCCGCAAAGGGTATTTGCCAATTTTCAAGAATCTCGAACGCCATCTGGCGATGAAGATCAATGAGTTGAATCTCCCGGGGGTGATCCTCGAGGAAAACTACCGCCGCGTGTATCCCCAGAATGCGCTCGCCTCGAATCTGCTCGGCTTCGCCGGCGGGGAAGGTCATGGTCTCGAAGGCCTCGAACTCTCGTTCGACCGCACCCTGCGAGGATATGCGGGCCTGGCCGTAGAAGAGGATGTGAGCACAAGCGAGGACGGGCCAGGCCGGATGCGGATTGTCCGACCGCCGATGGGCGGCAGTAATATGGTGCTCACGATAGATTCGATTATCCAGCACATTCTCGAGACCGAGCTGGCCAAGCTGATGGAACAATGGAAGCCGATCGACGCGATGGCGATCGCGATGGACCCGTACACGGGTGAGGTGCTCGGCATGGCGGTCCTGCCAAACTACGATCTCAACAAGTTTGCCGACTCCCCGCCAGAAGCGCACCGCAACAGGCCGGTGACGGATCTGTTCGAGCCGGGCTCGTGCATGAAGATTTTCGCCACGGCGTGCGGTCTGATGTCCGGCACGATCACCAGTGGGACGCGGTTCTACTGCAAGGGCGCTGGGGAAGTGGCCGGAAAACGCATCAAATGCCACGGTTCCCACGGGCTGGTCGACATCGAAGAGGCAATCGCCGAGTCCTGCAACGCTACGATGGTGCAGATCTCGCAGGCCCTCGACCAGCGCACGCTGTACCGGTTTTACCGCCAGCTCGGCTTCGGAGAGCCGACCGGTCTCGAGGTTCCTGCCGAGACCCCAGGGATGTTCAGTTCCCCGTCGAAATGGTCGGCCCTCTCGGCGGCATCGCTGTGCATCGGTCAGGAAATCGGCGTCACAGGCGCGCAGCTCGTTGCCGCCTACTCCGCGATCGCGAACGGCGGCCGGCTTCTCCGCCCGCACCTCGTGAGGCGCATCGAGTCTCCGAACGGGGATCTGAGCGAAGAGTTCGGACCCGAGGAAAAGCGTCAGGTGATGCCTCCCGAACTCGCGCGGCGTCTGCGCAAGATGCTGGCGGGCGTCGTCGATCACGGGACAGGAGAGCTCGCTGCCGTCGCGGATTACACGGTCGGCGGCAAGACGAGCACCGCGCAGAAGGCCAACCCGGCCGGCGGCTACTTCTGGGACAAGGTCGTCACCTCGTTCATCGGGATGGGCCCCGCCATGAATCCGCGCATCGTGCTGTTCGTCGCCGCCAACGAGCCGCGGGGTGACAACCGGACCCTCTTCGGCGGCAAGGTAGCAGGCCCTTACTTCGCCACAATGATGGATCGCATTCTCAAGTATCTCAAAGTCCCGCCCGACAAGGGCAGCCACGCGGTCGCAGCAACCGGAACCCCCATCGTCACGAGCCTGGGAACCGATGTCGCGGTGGAGCAGCAAGCCCCACCGATAAAATCCGTTGCCCATCTGCCGCTATCGGCGTTCGTGCCGCCCGCCTCACCCTCGGCATCCGGAACCCAGAGCGGGTCATTCCCGCTCACCTGTGATCTGGTGCCTGACTTTTCGGGAATGACGCTGAAGGAAGTAGCCAGTCTCGCCCGCCATCTCGATCTCGAACCAACCTTCGACGGGAACGGCATCGTTGTCGATCAGTTCCCGAAACCCGGCGCCTCGCTGGCCGAAACGCGGACGGTGCAGGTGAAATTCTCACCCACCCCGCGCCCCTGAATGCGTTGAAATATTATGTAAACTCGCCTTGTGCGAACTCATCCGAGGTAGTCATGAAGTCGTTCCAGATGCTGCTCTCTCCCCCCCCTCTCGCGTGTTCCGGAAATCTCGACGTGCCCGTCACAGGCGTCGCCTTCGATTCCCGCAAGGTCGAACCCGGCTTCCTGTTCGTTGCCATGCCCGGATCGGCGAACGATGGCGCCCAGTTCATCACTGATGCCGTCAGACGCGGCGCCACCGCCGTCGTGACCCAGGGCCCCCTCGATGGAATTCCCGTTCCGGCCGCGCGCGTGGCGGACGCCCGCCGCACCCTCTCCTCGATCGCCCGCGCCTTCCATGACGATCCCTCGAAACGGCTGAATCTGATCGCCATCACAGGCACGAAGGGCAAAACGACGACCACGTATTTCGTCCAGTCAGTTCTCCGCCAGGAGTTCGGCCAGGCGTTCCGATTCGGAACGGTCGAGTATGACCTCGGTTTCGATGTCAGGCCGGCGAAAAACACGACACCCGAATCGCTCGATCTGACCGCACTCCTCTCGGAGGCCCATGCCCGGGGCATCCGGGCCGGCGTCATGGAGGTCAGCTCTCACGCCCTGAAAACCAGCCGGGTCGAGGATCTCACCTTCGCGGCCGCAGGCTTTTCGAATCTGTCGCTCGAACACACCGAGTTTCACCCGAACATGGAGGATTACTACCAGGCGAAACGCCGGTTGTTCCTCGAGCTTCTGCCGTCCGGTCGGGAGGCGGTGATCGGCATCGATGACGCGTGGGGTCGTCGCCTCGCGGACGAGTGCCAGGCTGCCGGCCGCAAGGTCCGGACGATCAGCGTTCGCGGAGAGGCCGATATAAAAGCAACTAATATAAAACTAGGCGGAATGTCTTCCGAGTTCGAGATCGCCGCTGAGGGGCGCACGTATCCCTGTCGGCTGGCTCTGGCAGGGGAGTTCAACGTGTTCAACGCGCTCATGGCCGCCGGTCTCTCCCGCGCTATCGGCGTCTCCTGGGAAACGATCATCCGAGGTCTGACAGCTCTCACATCGGTTCCGGGACGGTTTGAAAGCATTCCGAATCATCGCGATCTCACCGTGATCGTCGATTACGCCCATTCCCCGGCCGCCCTCGAAAACCTGTTGGTCGCCGTGCGGCCCCTGGCGGGAAAGGGGCGCGTCATCTCCGTGTTCGGCTGCGGTGGAAACCGCTCCACCGAAAAGCGGCCGGTCATGGGGCGGCTCTCGGCGACGCTCGCCGACATTACCGTCGTGACCAGCGACAATCCGCGCAAAGAAAAGCCCGAGGAGATCATCTCACAGATCGTCGCCGGCATCGAGGCCGTCCCGGCGGACAAACGGCGTGAAGTTCACGTCGAGGTCGACCGGCGGAAGGCGATCGCCATGGCCATCGAACTGGCGAAGCCCGGAGATGTGCTTCTGATCGCCGGCAAGGGGCATGAAACCGGCCAGACATTCGCGGACCGGACGCTGCCCTTCGACGACCGTCTGGTCGCCAAGGAACTTCTCGAAGGAGCGAAGGCATGAGCGGAACCCCTGACTGGAGCTTTTCCGATCTTCTCGCCGCGACGGGGGGGGTTCATACCGGTGGCTCCCCTCGGCCAATCACGGGTTTTTCGATCGATTCTCGCACGCTTGCCCCCGGCGATGTGTTCGTCGCCTTCAAGGGGGAACGCACCGACGGCCACGCCTACATTGCCCAGGCGATCGCGAAAGGTGCTGCTGCCATCGTTTCCGCGCGCTGGGTCGAGGGAAGCGAGCCTACCGAGAGCGATCCGGCTTGGATCCGCTGTGATGATCCCCTGCGCGCTCTCCAGGACGCGGCCCGTTTCCACCGGGCGCGCCACAAGGCACTCTTCATCGGCGTCACGGGCAGCAACGGCAAGACGACGACGAAAGAGATGCTGCTGCATCTCTTTTCCGGCATTTCGAAGACCTGGGCAACGACGGGCAACTTCAACAACGACATCGGACTGCCTCTCAGCCTGGTACGCATCCCGCTCGCAACCGAGACTGCCATCATCGAGATGGGGATGAACCATGCCGGCGAGATCCGGTTCCTGGCGGGCATCGCCCGGCCGCATGCGGCAATCATCACCAACATCGGTCCGGCGCACATCGGCAATCTCGGCAGCCTCGAGAACATCGCCCTGGCCAAGGCCGAAATCCTCGAAGGACTCGCTCCCGACGGACTCGCCGTTTTGCCGGGGGATGACCCCTGGCTTACCTCCCTCCGGGCGAAAACCCGCGCCCGGGTCGCCAGTTTCGGGTTTGGCCCCGGTTGCGACTGCAACGGCCAGAACGTCTCAATGGAAGCCGATGCGATCTCGATGGACGTCTCGTATGGCGGCTCCCGGGCCCACGCCCGCTTGGGTCTGCTGGGCAGGCACAATGCGCTGAACGCCCTGGGGGCTCTCTCCCTCTTCGTCAGCCTCGGCCGCCGCCCCCTCGCCGAAGGCGTGGCCCTGCTCGAGCGGTTCAGTCCCGTCGCCGCACGCATGGAGTCGCATGAAATCGACGGGAAACGCGTGATCCTCGACTGTTACAACGCGAATCCCTCCTCGATGAAGCAGGCCGTTGAATATCTTGCCGTATGCAAAGGCCGCCGCGTCGCGGTGCTCGGTGACATGCGCGAACTGGGCGACCAGTCCGAAGCCCTTCACCGAGACCTCGGCGCAGCCGTCGCCCGGCTCGGCCTCGATCGCCTCGTCGCCGTCGGCGAACAGGCGCAGTATATCGCCCAGGCAGCTCTCCAGGCTGGCATGGCCCCAGTTTCCGTCCATCCCTGCGGGGACGTGGGCGAAGCGTCGAAGCTGCTCGAAACCCTCCTGCTGCGCGGCGACACAGTGCTTCTGAAAGCCAGCCGCGGCATGCATTTCGAATCGATTGTGAAGGCGCTCTGGCCATCGTTGCCCTGCGATCTTCACTGAGTCCTGATCCCTGAAGGGAGATACCTGTACGTTCGCAGCCATTTTCAGCGCCATGACCGTCCGCATCCTGTTCGCTCTTTTGACCTCGTTCCTCGTGGCGGTTTTCATCGGCCCCCGGGTGATCGACCATCTGAAAAACAGACAGATCGGCCAGACGATCCGCGAAGAAGGGGTTCAGGAGCACAAAAAGAAAGCCGGCATCCCCACGATGGGCGGCCTGATCATCCTGATCCCGTTCCTGCTCACAACCATCCTCTGGGCCCGCTGGCACCCGGCCGTCGGCATCGTTCTGTTCACCACGTTCGCGATGGCGATGCTTGGGGCGACAGACGATCTCACCAAGGTCATCAAAGCGCGCAGTCTCGGTCTCACTCCGCGCCAGAAGCTCGCTGCGCAGATTCTCACGGGGTTGGTGACGGCATACGCGGTCAAGACTTGGCTGGGAACAGGAATCGAACTCGCGACCCCACTTTCCGGAGAAACGGCCGGCGTTTTCCTGCCTTCCACATGCATTCAGATTCCCTGGGTGGGCATCGTCGATCTCGGATATCTGTACATTCCGTTCGTGACGTTCGTCATCGTGGCTTTCAGCAACGCGGTGAATCTGACGGACGGCCTCGACGGCCTGGCCGGAAGCGTGACGCTGACCGTGCTCGTTCCGATGATGGTGATCACCTTCGTGACGGGGGTTCCGGCCCTCGCGAAGGGGCTGGGCACGGCATTCATCCCCGGCTCAACGGAGCTGACGATCCTGGCAGCAACGCTTTTCGGCGGCTGCCTGGGATTTCTCTGGTATAACGCGAATCCAGCCCAGGTGTTCATGGGCGACACCGGATCGATGGCTCTTGGCGGCGCGATTGCCGCGCTCGCGGTCTGCACCCGGACGGAATTTTTTCTTGCCCTGGTCGGTGGGGTGTATGTCGCCGAGGCGGTGTCGGTTGTTCTCCAGGTTTCGTATTTCAAATACTCGGGCGGGAAGCGCATCTTCCGGATGAGCCCGATTCATCACCACTTCGAACTGTGCGGCTGGGCCGAACAGAAGGTGGTTGCCCGGTTCACGGCCGTCAGTCTGCTGCTCTGCCTGGGAGGCATCGCGCTTTTCGCCATGCGCCTTGCCGCAGGATGATGGCTGCGCCGGCCATTTCCCAGGAAAAAAGAAACCCCGGCGAAAAGGCCGGGGAGAAGCAATTGGGATGTTTTATGGACGTTTAGAACGTATCAGCGGTAGAAGATCGAGAGCTGGACGTTCTGCATGCGGATGTCGAGAGCATCTTCATTGCGGGCGGCGAAGAAGTAGGAGGCACTCGGGTTGTTGCGGACGAAGTCCGTGACATCGACCGTGTAGCGGGTCATCGGATTGGTCGCAGCGAACTCGCCCAGGTGGAAGCCCAGGAGGGCATTGTTTCCGACCCACCAGCCACCCAGGTTCTTGATGACCTGCACCTGTTGGGCCGAGCTTATATAGGCCTGCATGCGGGCGCCGCCGGTGTAGCGGTATTCGGCATCGAACACCATCTCGGCACGGGTGAACGCGAGGCTGACAAAATCGATCGCCACCGGGGTTTCGAGGGCCATCTCGGCATACGCGCCATTGGCATCGGCCAAAGGGAAGAATTCCGAGAACCAGCCGGTGTTGGCAACCGAGCTGCGGATGACAGCCGGGTTCATCTCGGCGGTAACCTCAGCAACCTCGCCCCCCTTCACGATAACGGTCGAATTCCGATCGAGATATTCGGGATGAGTGAGTTTCACTTCGTAGGTCCCGTTCGGCACCTTGGTGAAGGAGAATGCACCGTTCGCATCAGAGACGGCTTTGAAAGCAGAACCGGACAGGCTGACTGAGACACCAGGGAGAGGGGTCTTCTTCACGTAGTCGAAGACAATGCCGGACACATCACCATCAGTGGCAGCAACAACCTTCTGGACAAGCGTCGAGCTGATCTTCACGATGGGCAGAAGCATGTATTCCGTGGTCTTTTTCTTACCAAAACCTCTCACTTTCAGGGAAAGCTTATTGAAGAAGCGAATCGAAACTTCCGTTGAGTAGCCATCCTTGATTTCAAACGAACCGAAGAACCGGACGCGGTTGCTCGGAATGACAAGCGGGTAGGAGGTGCCGCCAACGACGACGCGCCCGCTCTTGATGCGGAATTCCATATAATTATAGAGGCCTGCGGCCAGAGGGGTATCAGCCAGAATGTCAGTGATGACGGAGGGATTGCTCAGGTTGATTTCCTTCGAAGTGATATTGAAGGGAATCGGGCTTCCGACCTTCGGCTTGACCTTCATGGAATCGAGGGTTATAAAGATACTATCCGCGCTCGTGGCGGAAAGAACCCGCATTTTGAGGCTTCCGGGGCCAACCTTGGATGAACTTCTGACTTTGTGAGCAACAACAAACGAAGGTTCCGCATACGAGTAGCGGCTCTTCCCGAGCGCCAAGGGACGAGCACGCGCAGCGAGAACCTGAGCGGAGGCGAGCTGTTCTTCCTGCGCAGTCAGGGCAGCGTTCGCCTGCTCCGAGAGGGAGGAATCGGCGACGGGATTGAATCCACCGCTGCCGAGACAGCCGGCGACCACCAGCGGCAACACACCGAGTATGACCAGGATGATTGTCTTTTTCAGTGTTGTCATATCATTCCCTCCTGCGGGCGAACTGAGGAAAACAGCGCTCACCGTGATGAACCGCAAGATATGTACCACCCGCCGTCATGGGCGTTTTTTCTTTTCGGGCCCCTTCTACCTCTGATTCTATCAGAGAAATCAAAAAACCGCACGTTTTCCCCGACAGGGATATTTTCCCTCCTGATTGTCTTATTAGGGATTTTTTCCCCATATCCGGCTCTCGCTAAGGGGCCGGTCCCTTTCACGCAGCCCATCACGACGATGTACGGCGCCTCTTTCTCCTTTTCCGTACCCTTGGAATCGAGAAGGGTGTACATCGACACGGCCTGTTTCAACACAACGGGCAAGCTTGCAACGACGACCGGAATACCGCCCTTCACGTCAGCCTTTCCTTTCTGGCCAGAATCTCTGACCCAGGCAAGCTGGGGGACATCACCCAAACACACGTACACGACGACGAACCTTTCCATCGCCTATCAGGCCGGGCAAATCACCCTCAGCGACAATTCCGACATGGAGGTCGGAGATGTCATTTTCGCTTCCGCTGAATCGGATTCAAGGCTGCGGGTCTATGCTTTCGGCGCTGAAGCAAACATCAATCTTTCTCCGAAAGCCGGATTCCCGGTTATTGCCACGAGCACACCCATCTCAAAGCCGTTTGGCATGGTGACCACCACAGGGGGTGTCCAGCTCTTCTGGGGCAGCGGAACGCCCGGGAAACTTTCGCATTCTCTCATCAAAGGCACCTCGGTTCTGCCCACTCCCACCCCGGTCCTGGCTTCGATGAACAGCAACTACGGCGTGTCTGCGTGCAGAATCGGACAGCCGTCGGACCGTCTTCTCGGCGTCGCCGTGGTTCTTGGGACAGCAGCGACCGCAAGCACAGCCCAGCTCCTGGTCCTGAACGAGGCAGATCTCTCGATCGCAGCCACGAAGACCCTTCAAACCGGCAATATTAAATCCTCCCACGTCGAGATCACCCAGAACCCCCGCAGTGGCGTGATAACCATCGGTTATATATCTGACAATACAGCTTCGGTTTCGAATTTTTTGTACTCCGCCGGAACATTCGTTGCGACGACCACCCCGTCGATCGGAGGCGTCTGGTCCGAATCGACATTGACGGGATTCGGCATTGAAGGATATTCCAACTTCGAAACCTCGTTCGTCGGGAACGACCGGGACACTCCCCTTCTGCGCGACGCTCTGCTTCGTTCGTCGAGTTCCATGGTCAGCGGCACGTTCGGAACCCCGGGTATCGTTTCCCTGTTTCCCTATGACCGGTCTGGCGTGCTCAGCGCCTGTCTGGTGGTCCGCAAAAGCGACTACAAAAACTTCGAGCTCTGGACACGCCCGTTGAACTACCCGAAATTATGCACCTGGGACCAGAGTTCTTCGGTGCTGTATCTGGAAGGGCCGCCCTTCCCCGGAACAACCGTCACCGTCACAGCATCGTTTCCCGAGCCCCTCATCGAGTCCAGCACCGCGTCCGCGGTCAATGCTCTCGGAGGGGCTCAGCCGTTTACAGCGCCGACAACACGCCTGATCGCGTCCGCCGGGGCCCAGTTCATTCTCGCGTTCACCGACCCCATGATGACCGCATCGTTCCCCGCCTGGGTTGGCGAAACGGCAGGGAAGCAGATCCGGATGTTCGGACCGGGCAGCACCTCCGTGAACATCGGCTATACGACCCACACGTCCCGCTCCGTCGTCTGCTCCCTCGAGGAGACGCTTGCATTTGATACATTATATTATATCCAGATTGCTAGCGATGTCCTCAATGCGAGCGGAACCCAGCTTTGGGAGCCAGCCACCTTTTCCATCCGCACCCAGCTTGCCAACTCCGGCATTCTTGCAAGCGAGGTTCTCGCCATCGAGGCCTTTCGGGATGCCGCACGGACAGATCTGATTCCGGCCGGAAGCGATATTTCCGCGACTTCCACCCTGTATCTCCGCATCCGCGCCAGAGACCCGGCGTTCAACACAATCGACTTCGCCACCGCCACGTATATCGTCGATGGAACGAACCTCGCCACTCTTTCCTTCGCCCAGCCCAGCGCTTCGACCGAAACGTTTTACACCCCCGCGACGACAACGGCGCTCGCCTGGGGCGTTCCCCACACCCTCCGATTCCAGACAGCTTCACCGACCGCCTCGGTGACGTTTGTCGTCACCTTTCCCACGACGTTACCGCTCGCCCCCGCCTCGGGAGCCGCAGCCGTCCCCGTCACCTCGACGATCACGATCCAGGCGAACGAGCCTCTCGACCCGGCTTCGGTCGTCGCAACAACGGCGCGGCTGCTGATCGGCGGCGTTCCAGTTCCGGCAACCCTGTCCTATGATCCCGCAACCAGGGTCATCACGATCACCCCGGCTGCCAATCTTCTCAGTGAAACTCTCTACACCGTCGAGGTAGGCAGGATTCGGGACGCTGCGGGAAATCCCCAGGTCGCGACCCTCAGCTACACCTTCACGAGCGCCGACGTGACGCCGCCAGCCCTTCTGGCGTTGTCGCCCGCATCCGGCTCGACGGGGGTCACGATCGACACACGGATCGCCCTGACGTTCTCCGAACAGCTCGCCACCCCCAGCGTGAACCCGGCAACCGTCCGCCTCCTCCGTCCCGATGGAACCGCAAGCTATGCCGTCAGCCTCAACGGACGCGTCATCACCATCGATCCCGACGATACGCCAGACGGCTTCCTTCGCACGATCACCACCTACACCGTCGCCCTGGGGGCCGGCGTACGCGACATCGCCGGCAACTCCTTCACCTCGGTTCCGGCCACATTCACCGCCACCTTCCAAACCCAGGCCTCCTCCACCCCCCCCCTCGCCGTCGCCACGTTCGGCCTGTATCGCGACGCGGCCCGGACGGACCCTTTCACCGCGGCCGAGGCCGTATCCGGCACCGCCACCGTTCATCTGAGGCTAACCGGCACCGACGGCGCAACCCAGACAAGGGATATTGCCGATGTCGTGTTACGTACCACGTGGGGTCCTGCCTTCACCCTGCCCGTGCTTGAAATCGCCTCGGACTCCACCGGTATCTATCACTATAGTTATATTCTCGCAAGCATACCTGTCTTCGATTTTGCAGGCACACTTCCGCCCTCCCCCGTCGCCACGATCAGCTTCATCCCGGTGGGCAATCCAGCCGAGGAAGCGACTCTGACGGTCAGGTTTCCGGTCTTTGTTCCGGCTCAGACAACAGTCCAGACCCTTTCGGGAAGCGCGCTTGCCAGCGGCGCTTCTGGTGTCAGGCTTGATTCCGGTGTTTCCCTGCGATTCACCCTCCCGCTGGATCCGTCAACCATCGACTCCGGCTCGATCCAGTTGATAGCCTCATCTGGTCCGATAGCGGCAACCCGCACCCTGAGCCCCGACGGACAGACGCTCGTGATCACCCCGTCGACCCGGCTCACCGCTTCCTCGACCTATCTCGTCCGGGCGGTCTATGCCGCGACCGGTCTGCGCGGGCTGGACGGGAACCCCCTGTATCGCCCCTTCGAGTTTGCCTTCACGACTCAGCCGTTCCAGACCCCACCGCTCTCGGTCGGCAACGCTGCTCTCTTCTCGAAATCCGGCTACACCCCCGCCGACCGGCTCGTCCCGGAAGGGGACGGCCCCGGGAGCGGCACCCTGTATCTCGAGTTTCAGGGAATCGACGGCTCGAATCTAACCGTCGACGCAACCCTTGCCTCCCTTTCGACCGGCGGTATCGCCACCCTGACGGAAACCGGAGCGGCAACGGGAATCTACCGGGGGAGTTTTTCCGTTTCTGGACTTCCCGACGGGTACCGGCTAATCGCCGCCTCAACCGTCTCACCGGCCGCCAGTGCGACCTTGGTCATCACGTATCCGAAGTTCGTCTCCGTCACCCCGGCTTCGGGCGCCACCGATATCACGATCGACAACCGGATCTTCATCACGCTTACAGAGCCCCTCGATGCCGCGAGCGTCACGACGAACACGGTGCGTCTGACTCGGCCGGATGGACAGGCCATGTACACCGTCGGCGTCACCGGCAGCAACATCATCATCGACCCGAATGATACGCCCGACGGGTATCTGCGGACGCTCACCAGCTACACCGTCGCCTTGGGCGCCGGGGTGCGTGACCTCTACGGCAACCCCTTCATCTCCAACCTCGCAACCTGGACGTCCTCTTTCCAGACCCAGCTTTCTTCCACTCCGCCATCCGCCGTAAACACCCTTACGCTGTACAGGGACGCAGCAAGAACCGATGCCTACTCTGCCTTCGAAAGCGTTTTCGGAAAAGCTCCGGTATTTTTGAAGCTGACGGGAACCGACGGTGCAACCCAGACCCGGGACATTGCAAGCGTCACCCTCCGGACCTCCTGGGGGCCAGAATTCATCCTCCCCCTGCTTGAGACGGCCTCCAACTCGAGCGGTTTCTATTATTATGATTATACACTTGCAAGTATACCTGTTTTCGACGAGGTGCTTACGCTTCCGCCGGCACCCGTAGCCACCATCAGTTTTCTTCCACCGACCGGTCCCGCCGCGGGCGCGACCCTGACGGTGCTTTTTCCGGCCTGGCTTCCAGCCCAGACGACCGTACAGACACTGGTCAGTGCGGTGCCGGCGAGCGGCGCGACAGGGGTGCGGCTCGACTCAGGCATTTCGCTGCGATTTTCCTCGGGCCTGGCCGCCACGACGGTCGACGAGATCTCACTCCAGCTGCTCGGCCCCTCGGGAGCCATCCCTGCTTCGCGGGTCACGGCTCCGGATGGTCAGACCATTCAGATCACCCCTGCCGCGCCGCTGGCGGCGGCATCGACGTATCGGGTGAAAGCCGCATCATCCCTTTCCGGAATGCGCGGAGTCACGGGCAATCCCTTGTATAGAGGGTTCGAGTTCGCTTTCACGACCCAGAATGCCCAGACTCCCCCCACAGCCGTTTCGGAAACCCTTCTGTTCAGTCTTCCCGGGTATGATCCCTTCACCCGGCTTGCGACCGAAGCCGATTGTCCGAACACCGGCACGCTGTACGTCGAAATGCGGGGAACCGATGGTTCGCCCCTGACCGTCGACACCGTGGTCGCATCGATTTCCACCGGAGTGGCCGCCACACTGACGGAAACGGGCGCGGCCACGGGCATCTATCGGGGCAGCTTCGCGGTTGCCGGGCTGGCGGACGGGTTCCGCCTCATCGTGGCCCCGAGCGTCTCACCGGCCGCCAGTGCCACCCTCGTCGTCACGTATCCCACTCTCACCGTCGGCCTGCCGGCTTCAGGCGCGACGGGCATCTCTGTTCAGACGACGGTCGCCGCCCAGGCCGACGAACCCCTCGCCCCCGCCACGATCGGGACAGCCACAGTCAGGCTGCGAACGGGAACAACCCTCGTTCCCTCGTCGGTCTCGTATGCCAGCCCGGAACGCCAGGTTCTCCTGACCCCCACCGCTCCGCTATTGTACAATACAAACTACATTATCGACATTTCCGGCTTGCGCGATGAAGCTGGCAACCCGCTCTCCGCGCCTCTGTCCTGGAGTTTCCGAACTCAGGACAGCACGGTCCCCCCGACCAATCTTCTGACCCTGGATGTCTTCTCGGATTCCGGCTATTCTTTACTTCTCGCCTCCGGCAGCCTGGTCACCCCCGGAAGCCGGCTTTTCATCCGCATCACGGCTACCGATGCCTCACCCGGCACGATTGATGCGACTGGGGTCCGCTGCTCGTCGAATCTGAACGCCTCCCCTATCACCATATCGCTGGTCGAATCCGCCCCGGCCTCGGGAATGTTTCTCGGCTCGGTTCCCGTGTTCCCTGAAGCGGGAGCTCTACTGACCATCGAATCCCTCACCGCCCCCGCCCTCCGTCGGCAGTTTCGCACCCCCACCCGGCCCTCCATCACCAGCCTGGTCCCCGCCTCCGGCTCATCGGATCTCCCCTTTGACACCCTGTTTTCGATCCGGACGGACAAACCCGTCGACGGCCTGACCCTGACGGCCGCCACCGTGCGGCTGTCGGACCTCCGGGGCTACCTCGTGGCCAGCATGGCTCTTCGCTCACCGACGGAAATCCTCGTTGAGGCCGACCTCGCGACGGATTCCGGGGTCAGCCTTGAGGTGACCAGCGGCCTCGCCGACACCGATGGCATGAGCTTCCCAGCCACCATCGCATCGTATGCGACCCTGACCCCCTCGTATGGGCCGCTCACGGTGTATGCGGATGCGGGATTCACGCAGGTGCTGCCCACCGAAAGCGTCGTCAAGCCGGGCGACCTTCTCCGGGTGCGACTGTCCGCGACGGATACCCGGACACGCTCCCTGGAATCGCTTGCCGCTGCGTTCTCGGACGGCATCGCAACGACGGGGTTTCCGATAACCGAAATCGCGGCGGGGGAGTATCGCGGCGGGTTCGCGGTTCCGGCGCACCCCGGCGCGACGCTGACCATCTCGCTCCCGATCGCTCCCGGTCTCACGGAACGGCTTCACATCCAGGAGTCGTTCCGGGTCACGCTGGTCGACCCGGCGGACGGAGCGGCGGCGGTTCCGGCCGATGTCTGGCCGACATGGCGATTTTCCCGGCCTCTCTCGGCCGCGACGACGTTCGACGACACCCGGTTCCGGCTCCGCAAACTTCCGGCAGGGACGCTCGTTTCCGGCAACGTGTATCCGTCCGCCGATCAGACCGTCGTCGAGTTCCTGCCGGACATGTTTCTCGACCTTTCGACGGCTTATCAGCTCGAAGTGGATGGCGGAATCACCGATACCACGGGCGCTCCCCTCGGCACCGACTTCATCACCGGCTTCGTGACCCAGCCGCCACCTCCACCACCATCAACCGTCCGGTCGATCGCCCATTTCCGTGACGCGGGATTCACGACACCCTGGCCGGGAGTGATTCCGGGGGATGCCCTGTATCTCGAGGTCCGCGCCGACGACATTTCGTTCTCAACGGTCGACTCGACGCGTGTCCGGATCGATGCAACCGATGGCTCGTTCGTCGCGACAGCCGTCATGCTTCTCGAGGAGACGGGTCCCGACACGGGAATATTCCGGCGTGTTCTGCCTACAACCACAGCCGAAGGCCAGACAATCACGGTCCGCTCCCAGGCAGATTCGAACTACCGGCTGGACCTGCCGGTCTTTTCGCGGCCCAAGCTTGCCGGAATATCGCCGGCTTCGGGAAGCGGAAATCTCTGGCTCGATCAGCCGCTCCGGCTGACCTTCACCAAGCCGCTCGAAGCCACGCTGATCGCCTCGGGCGGCATCACCGTCCGCACACAGGCGGGAACCCCGATCCCCCTCACCATCGAACGGTCCGCCGATGGCAAGACCCTCACGCTCAGCCCTTCCGGACAATGGGCGACCGGTACGGAACACCTTGTGTCCCTGGGGCTTCCCCTTCGTGATACGGACTGGGTGCCCATCCCGGAGACACGATTCTCGTTCACGACCCGATCCATTGCTCCACCGCTCCTCGAGCTGTTTTCAGGCATCGCCAGCCGTGCTGGCACGCCGGTTTCCGCTTTTCATGAATCGCTCCCGGGAAGCATCCGCGCGACGGCATCTGCAACGGATCTCTTCGGTTTCCGGCCAGAGACACGGCACGTGCGGCTTCAGGGGGCAACCGGTACAGCGGGGTTCGATCTCACGGAGATCGCGACGGCGCCCGGTTTATTTGCTGGCAGCGGCATCCTGCCCTTCGCGCGCGGTTCGGCAGCCACGGCAACCCTGGAGTTCGGCGCCCGGCCCTCGCTCGGCTTCGTAGTTGCCCCCCTACCCCGTCTTCTCGGACTTCACCCCGCATCCGGAGCAGCATCGATTGCGGAAGCCGTCGTCATCACCGCTTCGTTCTCACGTCCGATCGATCTTTCCCCTGCCCCCACTCTCGCGCTGCGCGTGAACGGCGCGGCATCCACCGGCCTTCTCAGCACCTCCGGGGAGTTCGCGACCGAGGTGCAGTGGATCCCCGACATGGCCCTTCTTCCCGGGGCACGCGTGGAGGCCGTCTTCCCGGTGCTGCAAGACAGACTGGGACAGCCACTCCAGGTGGCGCCAACCGTTTTCTCGGTCGTCGGCATCCAGGGCATGATCCTGTACACGGATCCGGCGTTCACCCGCCCCCTCGTCGGCACGCTTGTCAGCGGACCAAGCGTCTGGATCGAAGTGGCCGCCTCGGGCCCGATCATCGTCCCCCCGGCATCTCGCCTTCTTCAGGCTTATGCCCAGCGGAACGCCACGATGCCCTACCTGCTTCCGCTGGATCAGGCCGAAGCAGCCAGCCGCCGGTTCCGGGGCCGCATAGATCTGGAGCCGGCCCGTGGCATCTCGAGCGTGACGATCCCGGTCGTTCCGGGGGAGCGCATCGACATGTTCGCCCCCGTGCTGACCGGCCAAACGAAATATATCTATTACCGTACAACCGGCAACACCCCGCCGGTGAAGATCCGGCGGCTGAGCGCGTTCACGGATATGCATTACCGGCAGCCCCTCGAAGGGGGGGATCTTCCCCAGACGACGGTGTATCTCGAGATCGAAGCCGAGGATCTCAACTGGCTGCATGCCGATTCCACGGACCTTTCCGTCACGTCGGACAGTGACCCGGCCGGGTTCGAACTGACCCTTCGGGAAACGGCCCCGCACAGCGGTATCTTCCGCGCCGCGCTTTCCCTGAACCCCCGCACCGGCCTCAGCAATGGAGCCGGCGCCGTGATCGCCGTCCGGCCCGGCGAAAGCATCGTTCTCCGCTCCGCGGCAGACCCCGGGGTGGTTCTGCGCCTCCGATACCAGCCTCTGACACGGCTGGATCATCTTTCGGTCTGGCCGAGCCCGGTCCGTGGGGACCGGGTCACGTTCAGCTTCTGGCTCACCACTGCCGCTTCCGTCGATATCACCATTTTCGACGCGAGTGGAGACGAAGTCTGGTGGCTAACACACGCCTGCCGGACAGGAGAAAACCGGGTCACCTGGAACATTCCGCGGCGCATTGCAAATGGGGCGTATCTGTACCGTCTGGAACTGCATCCCGAGACGGATGCGCCGGTTAAGAAGCGAATCTTCAAGGGCAAGTTTGCGATTTTACGGTGAGGATGCTACGATAAACGCGTTATCACCGCCATTTCGACCCGAAAAGGAGCGTATGATCAATGTTTCCCAAAGGTGGCGCCAATCTCCAGGGGCTGATGCGCCAGGCCCAGAAAATGCAGGAAAAGATGGCTGAGACGCAGGAAGAGCTGAAGAAGCGGACGGTCGAAGCCAGCGTCGGCGGCGGCATGGTGACGGTCGTCGTGACCGGGGCCCAGGAGCTGCAGAAAATCACCATCAACAAGGAAGCCGTGGACCCCGATGACGTCGAGACCCTCCAGGATCTCGTCCTGTCGGCCGTCAACACCGGCATCCGAAAGTCCCAGGAAATGGTCCAGGAAGAGATGGGAAAAGTGACCGGCGGTCTGAATATTCCCGGGATGTTCTGAACGCACGGCGGATACGCCCGGGCGCAGTCCCCCCGATTCCCCATGAAGCGAGCCCTCCCTGGGCTCGTTTCGTTTTTTTCACATCAATAGTAAATTCTATTCCAACTCCGGTAATGCAGGTTCTGATTGATCACGGCGCTGGAGAGGGTGGTCGTGATCTCGAGATCCGGTGTTCCCGGGCCTTTTTTGTCCGCATCGGCATCGACGACGAGCGTCACGAGAAGCATGGGGGTCTCGGGATTGAGGGGATGTCCATACAGTTCGAACTTCACGTTCCGGATGCCCGGAAACGCCAGCTCGCGGCCGGCCGTCGTCCGGATCAGGCATTTCCGGGCCTCGTCGATGTGGTAATTGACCTCCTCGAGCACCGGGCTCGTGGTGAGATCAGGCGTGTCGTACACCTGCCGGTGGAAATGGAGCTCGGCCGGGGAAACCAGCACCGGCACCGTCACGTCGCCCTTCGTGTAGGCTTTCGCATCGACGATCGGCATCTCGAATGCCTTTGCCTTCTGGGCCAGGGTCGCGGATTTCGGAATGAACGGCGTGGCACAGCGGAAATCCCGGCGGAGGTGGTTGATGGCAAACCGCGCCCCCTGGAGTTCCTGAAGGTCGACCGAGCCGCGCTTTCTCGCATTCGTGATATAGCTGAACACCTTGTAGGTGATCCCGAGCAGGGCAGCGACAAGAATCACACCGATCGCCAGCTCGACGAGGGTGACCCCCCGTTTTTGTGTGCCATGGCATGATCCACGCATGTCAGTAATACTCCCGTTCGTCGAACAGGACGGTGGCCAGGGCGAGTTTACGCATCCGGTCGGGTGTCCCGCCGATCGCATCGATCTTGTCGGGCACGCGTCCCTCGTTCCAGAACACCTCCACGATGAGTTTCCGGAGGAATCGCCCATTGGCGGCCTCCCCCTCGAGGGGCTCAAGGCGGAGCTTCCGATAAAAATATGCTTTTGTATATTGTTCTGGATATTTTTTCGTCACCGGTTTCCAGGCAGACTCCGGGTGGACAGGCAATGCGACGGACTGACGGGTCTGCGAATCCACGAGGGAACCTTCGAAAATCTGCAGTTTTGCATCGGTCAGCTCCCCGACCGGCATCGACTGGACGAGTTCGATCGTCTCCTGGGCGATCTGGAGGGCGCGCAGATAATTTTCGGCCCGGCTGGTTTCCGAACCGGTCGCCGAGGCAAAATGAATCAGCCCCGCGAAGAACACGAGGGCCACCCCCGTGGCGATGACGATCTCGACAAAGGTGAACCCCATCCGGTCACTGAAACGCCTCATCTGGCCGCCCCCTCCCGCTCCAGCAGGCGCAACGAACTCTGGCGGGCTTTTTCCGCCTCATCTGATGCCTTCCGGATATCTTCGAGCAGGAGCAGGCCGTTCCGTGTGGTATCGACACTCTGGGGGGCGTAATACTCGGGCGGCAGCTTGTCAAGCTCGGTCATGAACGCCCGGTTGGAATCGAAGAACAGTTCGGAAAGGTCATTGGTGCCTGGCCGGATTTGCTTTTCCGATGCCTTCCGCGCGGTGATGGCCGCCGTCAGGGTCTCCTCGTCGGTCGGCCCTGATGATTCCCCGGACACTTCCTCCTGGGGAAGCAGAACCGGCCGTTCCCCCGGCGACAGTTTCTTCCCGCTGCCAGCTCCGCGAAACACCAGAAACAAGGAGAGCAGAAGCAGGAGGGAAACGAGTATTCCCAGCAGCGGGACAAAGCCCTGCGTTCGCCTATGCATCGTAGTCGACCGCCATCAGGGATCGCGCTTCGCCGATGCTGACGCGCACGGGATATGCAGGGAAATACAGATTCGGATCATGGACGATGGTCAGCTTTCCCCCGTCTGGCAGGGTCCGGAGATCGAAGAGATTGTCCACGAAGAGGTTGCCATAGATGTTGACGCTCTTTCCCCCGCAATCGATGCCACTTTCCGCCGAAACCGACGATGACGAATTGTCCCTGAAATTGGTCGATGCAGCAAGCGATGCGTAGATACTCACGACACTGGCGGAGGATTTGACAACGATATTGCCGAACATCAGGTAGATGCCGAGGGTATCCGCATGGAGACTGATCGGCGACAGATTGCCGACGATGCAGTTGCCTCGCTGGAGGATGATCCGGCCCTTGCCGCGGTATTTCTCGACCGACGAGAGGTCGAGGGGGGCCCCCGCCGGATCGAGGATCATCGAGACCCCATCGAGATCGAGCACCTTTTTGCCGCCGATCATCTTGATGCGCTCATTCACGAAATCCCCGACACTTTTGTAGAGATGCGCCACACTGCGCAGCGTGGGATCGAAGGCCGGGAACACGTCGTATCCCTCGACGCCGCCACTCACCGAGGTGGGGGTTTTGGGCTTTTTCACATTCGCTCCGAAGAACAGGTTGTTAACCGAAAGCGACTCGATGGGGGCGGACATGAGCACCTTCGTTCGCTCATCGATCTGGGGGGAGCAGGTCTTGCCGGCGAAGGTCTCGGGCTTCTCTTCGTAAAACAGCGGTACGGGCGGAAACGTCACGTCCATCGTTTCTCCGCCGAATAGTTCGAACTTCACCTTGGCCTGGTCGAGAAAGGCGATCTTGAAGAACCGGAGGAACACCGGCCCCTCGACGTAGACGGGGATATCCCGCCCTTCCCCGAAGAGCACTGGCATTTTTCCTCCAACGAGACGCTGCGGATTTCTGGTTGAATACTCGACGAAATATTCACCGATGCCAGAAAACGGATGTTCTTTCACGAAGGAGGAGCCGGAATCACCGGCGATACTCGCGTAATCGGTGTATCCGTATTGGTATTTCCAGTTTTGCATCAGGGAATAGACCATCGACCGGAACACCTCGGAGTTTCCGGGATTCCCTCCGGCTTTTTGATAATCTTTCGCGATCATATAGCCAAGGGTTCCTTCGGTCCCCGCATAGTTGGAGCTGGTTTTCAGGATCGACTTGTAGATGTTGACCAGCTCGGGAGTGTTGTGAAAGTCCGTCGAAACCGAGTACGAATTCGCAATCGTCTTGAAATCGAAGGGCGGAATGACGAAAAAGAAGTTTCCCGCACTCACCTGCTCGAATCTGGGATCGACCGTCTGGAACGGGGCCGGCCGGTAGAACGAGCCCAGCAGATGATGGTCATCCCTGAAAAACAGATCCAGGAGGACCGGCGGGGTTTTCGCGCTTTTCGCCCCCTGTGGGAATTCGGGGCAGGGAGGATACGACCGGTTCCCCAAATATACGTATGAGTATATTCCAGGATCGTCGGGGGCGATGCCCTTGACGATGATCTTCTTCTTCGGATGGCTCAGCTGGCGGCAGAAGCTTTTCACGAACAGGGCATACTTGTCGACGAAGGGATACGAGAGATCGACGATTCTGATCTCCCGCCGCTCCTTCAGCCGGATTTCCGGCACATCGCGGGACTTCGCCTTTCCGACGATCTCGAGATATCCGATGTAGGAAGGGCGCGGCGCGGCAATTTTGTCGATCACGGTGATGCTGATGCGGCCCGAGATTTCGGCACTGGCCCCGAGATAATCGCGAACGAGGCCGTTCGCGACGGGGAGGCGGGCGGCGGGGATCTCGGCCTCGTAGATCACCTTGTTGCCCCCGGCGGGATTCAGCTTCCAGAACTCGGCGATCTCGCGCCCGATCTGAGTGTTACGGTCGTTCACCCCGGCTTTGACCCCGGCGAGCATCTCGTTGATTCCGGCCTGGACCAGGAAAACGATCCGTTCCTGTTCGATCGAGCGGCTGAGTTGGAGGATCTCCCCGCTTTTGTGGACATTGAGGCCGATGAGCAGAACCATCATCATGAGGGCAAAGACACAAACGAAAAAGAGAACAAACCCCCGGCGGGCATGGGCGCCTGCCGGGAGTGTTTGTGTCTGGCTCTTCACCGGGTGTCGCATGGACTACGGCCCCGTGAGAGTTGCCGCGGTCCGTGTCACCAGCTGCCGCCACCACTCAGACCTGGCTGAGCATTCGCTTTCGGCTGGTCCTCTTCGTCCTCGATCGAAAGCGCATCTGTCACACCTGACTTCACGGGATCGAGAGCGACGCCGGCGGCATTGCCGTAGGCATCCGTCACATTGCCGACGAGCGCGTCGTATTCCTGCTGCGACCTGCCAGATTTGAGAGCGAGATCGAGGGAGGGATCCGCGAGGTGGGCCTTTGTGATGCTCGTAGCGATCTGCCCCGTCCCCGCATCGAAAGCGGCACCGACCGTGGCCGAAACCGCCGAGTTGAACATTTCCCTGCCGGCAATCCGGCGGGCTTCCGCGCTGGTCAGGGCCACACCGGCCCGGTTCGTCTCGCGGATCGTACCGGCCGTTCCGCCGACGAGGGCGTCCGAGACGGCCGAGCCGACGGTGCCGAGTCCGACTTTGCTCGTCACGATGCCGACGGTCGATTCGGCGGCCTGAAGGGTCGTTTCAAGCGCGGCAGCCTTGATGAAGCTCTTGTCGTCCGTGATCGCCTTTTCCGCGGCGGTGATGAGGGTGTTTCCGGTGGCTTTCACGACGCCCACCGCGACCGTGATGGCGATCGATATGCCCTTGAAGATCGGCACAGCCGGGGCTACGGCTGGGAAGATCACGGCAATCGGAATCAGAATGGCCGTGATGAGACCAATGGCGGTGCCTGCAGCAGCGATCTTGTCACCAACGCTGACCAGGCTCTCGCCAGCTTCGCGCAGGGCCTTCTGGTAGATGCCCATGGCGCTCGCGTTCTGGTCGAGACTGTTGTAGACCTTGGTCGGATCGGTTTTCGCCGCCGCCTGGAGGGAGCCGCTCTTGAGCAGCTTCATCGTCGCCTCGGCGTCGGCCTTGAGCTTCTTGATATCCTCGTTGGCCCGGTCGATCTGGGCCTTGTATTTGTTGTATTCCTCTTCCTTCTGGCGCTTTTCGCGTTCTTCCTTGGACTCGCCCTTGAAAAAACCGGCGATATTGCTGCCCCAGGATTTCACCGTGTCGATGGCGTTGATGGTGAAATTCGCCATGCCGCCGAGTTCCAGCGGTTTGATCGCCATGATGGCGTCATACGTTTTCTGATACTCGGCAACCGATTTCTCGATCTGAGCTTTCTGGTTCTGGGCATCCTGAGCGTATGTCCAGGTCGGGGCAAAAATCTGAAGGATGAATGCCAGGATCGTCAAAACGGAGATCAGTTTTCGCGAAACCTTTTTCATGGATACACCCCCCGATATTTTATTGCTCTCTCAAGTATATATCCATCTGCGGGGAATTTGTTACAGAGGTACCGCGAAATTCCGGCCCGCCTGTTGCTCTCCGGATAGTCCTGGGTCCAAAACATCACTTGAACAGCTCTTTCATCCGCCTGATCTGTTCGAGCTCGACTTCGCCCATCTCGGAACTGGCACTCTTTCCGGTGCCGGGGGTCCCTTCCTGGACGGTCTGAGCCGTCTGGTTCGAAGTCCCGGCGCTGCCGGTGACCGGCTGTTCGCTGACACTCTCGGTTCCCGAGGAGTTCTGGGAGTTCATGAGACGCTCATAGTTGATGCGATCGATCAGGGTGATCTGGTCAAGCGCCTCCTTGCGGTAGGGATTTCCGTATTCCTTCAATGGCAGGAAGTTCAGCCGCGCTTCTTCCAGGCGCTCGGCGCGCATGAGCTGCGTCGCCAGTTCGAACCGCATCATTGAATCGTTCGGATTCTCGGCCACATAGGCTTCGAGCCTGGGTAGGACCTCCTGCCCGCGGCCGGTGGCCTGACAACAGGCCACAAATCGCTGGAGGAACCCCTGATTGCGCGTATCCGCGGCAGAAAGCTCGTCGAAAAGGGCGGTGGCCGATGCAAGACGGTTCGTCTGGTACAGACTCTCGGCCATGAGCAGCTTGAGATACATGTCCTGGGGCTCAGCCTCCCGCAGCGGCGTCAGCAGCGTGACCACCTCATCGAACCTGCCTTGGGAGTAGCGGATTCGGGCAAGGGGAAGCGGAGCAATCAGGGATTCCGAAGCCGTCCCCTTCCAGCCGTCAACAATCTGCACAGCCTCTTCAGGCTTGTCCATCTGGATCAGCAGGTCGATCAACGCGCGCGGGGCATCGGGACTGTCGGGAAACTCGTCCATGATCGATCGGAAGACGCGTTTTGCCCCCTCAAAATCCATTTCATCCCAGTGCCGGTAGGCGATACTCATCAGGAACTTCCGGCGTGCCACCGGGTCGGGCTGCTGCCCCTGGCCGCGGCGCTGCATGATATATTCCGCCAGGGCCGGGAAGCTGCGTGGCTTCGGAAGGCGGCTCATCGATCCGAACACCCGGATGGCGAGATTGCGTTCCCCCCGGGAAAGCAGGAGCTCGCCCTTGACGAATGCCAGGAGCACTGACCCGGGATACTTTTCCCGAAGCAGATCAAGACGCTTTTCGGCACGGTCGTACCGTTCGAGAATCCGGTCGATGAGAACGATGGCGAGATGCGCCTTGTCTGCTTTCGCTGGATCCGCAAGCTCAGCTTTGAAAAAGGCCATCGCGGCCGTCAGATCCTGGGTTCGGATCGCGGCGGAGAGAGGCAGGTTATCCGTCAGGACGAACCGATAGTATTGCTGGACACCCTTGAGAAAACTCCGCTCCGCGAGAGCCTGGAGAGCGGCAAAATACGTGTTTCCGGTTTTCGCTTGAACTGCTCCGCCGGCATCGAGTCTCGGAAGGAGAACGCCTGCAGCGACAAAAGCAAGCAGCACAATATATATCTTATGCTTTATCACTCGGGCTGTCCTCCTTCCACTTCATGCTGCTGGAGCACATCATCCGGGTTGGTCGTCGCCGGAGGCACCGGCGGCTGCTGGTCGGATTCTGGGGGGGTAGCGCCCCCCTGCTGCCCGGTTCCCGTCGGTGCAACGCCCGGAGTCAGCGGATCGTCCGCCTCGTCCCCTGGTTCGTTATCCAGAGCAAGCGGGGGGGTATATTCGTGAATCTGGGAGAAGCCCAGATATTCCCCCCAGGCGGCCAGCCTGGCGATGGGCGGATCGGTGACGAGCCTGCCTTTCTCGATAATCGCACGCCGGCCCGCAGTGAGCGTATCGCCGCTTCCCTGAAGACGTGCCGAGCCTCCCTGCATCGTGACAACGAGGTTTCCGTCTCTGGGCAGGACGAAATCGGCGGCGGAATCGTGATCGAGGAGAAGCGAAGTCGAGGCGGCTTGGAGGCGGATCGGGAAGAGACTCTTGCCGTGCTGGATCGCGACGCCCCCGCGTTCCAGTTCGAGATGGAGGGTGTAGATGCGAATAGCCGAGCCTGGATTCACCCGCAGCAGCGACCGTTCTCCGAGACGGATACGCGCTGTCTCGTCACGGCCTGTGACGACGAGTGAACCGCTCGGGATCAGCAACTCCGAACGAAGGTTCTTTGCCGCAACACGCGGACTGCCGCCGGGCGGTTCCAGCATACCGCCGCCGGGCAGCAGCGTCGCCATGCCCGCGACATACATGTCGCCAAAGCGGTATTTCACGGGGTTATCGGCCGCCAGAGCTAACGTAACAGACCATACCACCAGAACGACGGCCAGCAGAATGCCCAGCTGGGCATCGCGATCAAGTTTCATCTTGGCAGGACAGGTGTTCATGTGCATCCATCCCCTCTCGCCAGAAAGTTCATCGGGGTATCCCTCTCACGGTATTACCAGCCCGGAGGAGAGAGGTTACACCCCACCGGAATCATTTGATCTTGTCGATGAAGGCACTGCCGGTCGGATCGTTCTGCCGATACCCCTTGACAAGGCTGGAACTGCGCCGGATGCGCCTGAGTTCGGCATCAATCCCGGCATGGGTTTCCGCGATACGCTTCTGGAACAAGCGATCTGTTTCGACAAGAGCTTCGAGCGCCCCGCGAAACCGTGCAACGGCCTCGAGGGCCGGGAGGGCTTCCCCCTGCAGAACCGCCAATACATCCGCAAAACCGGCGACGGGATGGTCGGGGCGGCTGGAGGAAAGAGCCTTAACGAGCTCCTGCTCAACATCCTTGACCTCCAGGAGGGCGAGGTCGCGGTGATCGAGAAGCTGGGCGATCTCTTCCAGGGGCGGGTCAGGAATGTCGAGCAGAGCCCGAGCATGTTCGGTCAATTCGCCGTACAGCAGGCACAACCGCTGCAGCCCCAGCAGAAGCCGGTCGCGCAGGGCGGTATCGATCCCCATGGGCAGCCTCCTTCCGGACGGTCACGATTATTTCGCCGGTTTTGCCGTCACGAGATTCGTCAGACGTTCCTTGAGCTTCTCGAACAGGTTGTTCGAAAACAGAATCGTTTCCTTGTGCTGGGCGGACACAGCTTGGCCACGCCGATCGCAGCCAGTGAAGGTTTCGATGATCGAGACGCCGGTCCGTCCGAGTTTGTGAATGGCGATGAGAAATTCGAACGGCCAGAAGAACCCGCGGAATCCATCGGGAGGCCGGGGCATCGCGGGATCGCCGACCATGACAAAGATGGGAAAATCCTTTTCGTCGAAGGCGTTGAAAAACCAGGTCGACTGATCCCAGCCAAGATAGCAATCCTTCTGGTTGAAGGAGTAGACGCGCTTCACCCGTTCGGTGAAGTTGATCGAGCCGACGACAATGTCGGAGCCGTCTGTGTGGGCAAGCTTCTGTTCGATCGTGTTGATCGTGAAGGGGATGCCCCGCTTCTCGAATGCCACTGTTTCGAGTTTGAGAATGGCGTTGAACCGATCGATGACAAGCGGCTGGCTTTTGAACCCAAGGGCCATTGCAAGCTGGTTCTGCAACCTTTCATACTCGATCCGGAGCTGCTCGCAGACGGCCTTGAGCTGCTCGACCCGCTCCGGATCGGTGCGAATCTTGATCGTGGCCTGTCGGAGCTGGTTTTTCGCCTCGACATACTCACTGCGGGATTTCTTGAGCAGCACCTGCTCCTCGGCAATCGTTCGTTTCTTGAAACCGCGGGCGCCGGAGACGCCCAGACCGGCTTCCCGGATCTCGCTGATGATGCCCGAGAGACCGAGCCCCTCGCGTCCTTGCCGGACGACTTCGAGCAGCTTCTCGAGTTCCCCCTGGACCATCGCAGCGGTCGGATACCGCGCCGCTGGATCCCGGGAAAGGAGCTTGAGGACGATCTGCTCGAGTTTCTGGGGAATCTCGGGAACGAGCTGTCGAGGCGGTGGGAAGTTCCAGCGCGTCTGGGAGAGAAAGACCTCCATCTCCTTCTTGCCCTCGAAGGGCAGGCGCCCCGTCAGTTTCTCGTACATCACGATCCCGAAGGAGAACAGGTCGGATACCTGGTCGACCGGCTTGTTCATCAACTGTTCGGGGCTTGCATAGACAACCGTATACAATTTTTCCCCCGGCTGGTCGAGATCGCCGTCCTCGCGGACGTGTTTGGCGATGCCGAAGTCGATCAAGCGTGGCGAGTATTCCGGCCCGGTGAGAATGATATTCTGCGGTTTGATGTCCCGGTGAACAAGCCCCTGTTTGTGGACATAGCCGAGGGCATCGAAACACTTAATGAATAGCAGGAGATATTCTTCAATCGTGGGAAGCGTCTGCTTGATGCCGAGGGTCGTCGCGGAATGGCTGCGGGGAAAGGCGTCGAGCGACAGGCCTTTGACATACTCCATCGCGAGGTAATGGAAGTCGTTGTCATACCCCGCGTCGACGAATTTGACGATGTTCGGATGCTGGAGGGATCTGAGGATCTGCCCTTCAAGCTTGAACCGCTCGAGAATGGCGGGAACCTCGGAGCATTCCGGGGAAAGCAGCTTGATGGCGACAAGCTGCTCGGATTTGAGCTCGTACCCGATATAGACAAAGCCCATCCCCCCACACCCGATCATGTCGAGGAGTTTGTAGCGTTTCAGTTCGGGTGCCGAGATCATGGCCATGGGGGATGAGCTCCGTCAGTGGGGTGTGGCGTCGTTACTTCTTGGTGGCGATGAAATCGATGCGCTCCTGGGCGTTTTTCGCGATCTTCGAGCCGGGCTTGAGGCGGATGACTTCGGACCATTCTTTCTGGGCCTCGGCCTGCATGCCCTTCTTGAAATAACTGTTGGCCAGGTAGTAGTGCTGGTTTTCGTTGTTGGGTTTGATCGCCAGGGCGCGCTTGTAGGTGTCGATCGCCTTGTCGGTTTCATTGTTGCTGTAATACATGAATGCCAGCCAGTCGAGCAGGTCGACATTGTTGGGGTCGGAGACGAGCAGCTTCTCGACCTCGGCAATTCCCTCGCCGGTGCCAGCCGTGTATTTGGTCAGCAGCTCCTCTTCCTCTTTTTTCATCTGATTCTGGAGATCGTTTCCGGACAACACCTGCTTGAACCGCTTCGAGGTGACACTCGCCTTCTCTTCTTCCGACTGGTCGGCGGCAGTCGACTCGGCCGGTGCTCCCTTGTCCTTTGAGACGAGGAGTACGACAACGATGGCGACGAGCACCACCACACCCACGATGATCATCAACGTTACGGCATCCATACCCTAATCCCTCCTGCTATGAGGATGTTTTCAACAATTCTTTGGCCCGTCAGGCCATTCCAAACCGTCACCCGATCCCCCATTCCGCTAGAAATGCCTTGAACCTATTCCAGGAATACCGCCCGGGGCAGGTGACGGGCACTTCGTCAACCAGCACGGCAACGGCCGTGGCATTGTCGGGGGCGCCGCCGGCGTAGGCATGCCTGACCAGCCGCTTCGCCAGCCCGGTGAACGGCTTCCTGGCCAGCTCGTCCCGGATGGTCTCTTCGGGAATCGGCCCGTAGATCCCGTCGGAACAGAACAGCAGCACATCCCCCGCGACAAGATCGACAAGCGAGGTGTCGATGTTCACGAACTCGCGCACTCCGAGAGCGCGGCTCAGGATGTGCCGCGCGGGGTGGTTCCTCGCCGCGGCTGCGTCGAGAAGCCCGGCCCGCACCTGTTCGGCGACGAGCGTGTGATCGTTCGTCAGCTGGCGCACCCGGCCGTCGCGAAGCAGATACGCCCGGGAATCGCCCACATGGCCGAGAACCAGCTGGCTGCCCGAAATGACCCCTGCCGTCATCGTCGTTCCCATGCCCTGGCACTCAGGATGTGCCTTCACGTGCTGCCAGATGGCATGGTTCGCCTCGGAAAACGCAGCTTCGAGAGCCGCCAGCCCGGCCCCTTCGGGACGGGGCCCTCCAAGCCAGCAACGCAGCGAGTTCGTCGCGATCCGCGAGGCGACTTCCCCCGCGGCATGCCCGCCCATTCCATCGGCAACTCCGAACAGACAGGCCCCGGCCGTCAACGCCGGCTCGCGCCAGGGCGGGACCGCCAGGGGATTGTCTTCATTGTTGCGTCGGACGAGTCCGCGGTCGGACAGACAGGAAATCTGCACTTGCGTGCCTTTCAATCAGCGTCTCTACTTCGGCGGCATTATACCCATCCTGTTCCGGATGGGTCAAGCACGGATACGGGGCCAGGGAACGGTCGCACGAGAGTCGTCACGGCAGGAAGTTTTTGACGATCAGCGCGACACCACACAACGAAACGACGCCGCCGGCCACGAGCAGCCAGAAGACGCGGGATTCGGCATCGGCAACCAGTTCCTCTTCGGACTTGGTCGAGATGACGAACGTCACATCGCTCTTCAGACGCCGGGCGATCGTGGGCGCCTCGCCTCCCGAGTGCAGTTCCCCGAGCACATAGCCGGGCTGGTTGACGGGGAAAAGGCGCTCCTTGTGCTCGATGCCGAGGATGCGGTGATTCGCGTCAAGGGCGGGAAGGGCGCTGACGTATCCCATGCTCAGGCTGCCGGTCGCCATGACCTGACCGATCGACGAGGCCGGGGCCGGTTCGAACCGGTCGATCACCTGGATACCGTCGATCTCCGCCTCTTCGGGCCGCACCATCACGCGGCCGGTCGAATCCTGGATCCAGAACGGGACCATCGAGGTTTCGGAACGGACCACACGGTGTTCCGTCTTCGTCTTGCGCTCCTGCTGCTTCGTCTGCTGGTTCGTTTCGAAATAGGTGACCTCGATCCGCTCGCGGCTTTCACACGAGAACCAGACGCAGGGCTTGCCCGACAGAGGCGCCATCAGCGGGGAATCACACTGGATGGTCCCCTTGACCTCAACAGGTTTACCGGCCGAGACGGCTCCATCCTTCAGCTCCTGGGCCGTGGACGTTCTCGTCCCTTTGATCTGGGCCACTTTTGCCTGTTCCAGATGCCGCCAGTATAGGAGCGCCAAACCAATCACGAGCACAAAAATGCCAACAGCCAGCATATCGGACCCCCTCCGTCCTCAAATTTTCCGCAACTCGGTCCACGCGGTCTCTGCCCTCATGATGCCCGAGGCAGGAGTCTTCTGACAAGAAAAAGATGTATCCCCACGGCTCCCCCACCCCAGCATGCTACCATTGAAGAGGAACCCTCGGGAGGCATCGACAACATGGGCATCCGGGAACGTCTGACCCGCGTCGTGAAAGCGTACGTCAACGCCTGGCTCGGCCGGCCCCTCACGGATTTCGAGTCCGACGACCTGCCCTGGCCCGACGAGGAGGAGCCCGCCCCCAGCCAGGCTGATTCCCGGGAGCGGGAGCTCGATGACAGGCTCAGGCGCTTCTACAGCCGGCTCGAGATCCCGGCCGGCTCGGACCTGGCGACGGTCCGGAAAGCCTGGAAAGAGATGATGAAGCGGTATCACCCCGACCGCCACGGGAATGATCCAGAGAAACTGGCCACGGCGACCAGACTCTGCCAGGAACTGACCGAAGCATATCTTGAGTTATCCCGGTTTCTCAAAACTTGACACCCGCCCCAGCATGCCGTACAGTGCGGGCGTTTGAGTTCGATTCTCCGCCATATAATATATAATAAAGTATACACAGGAAAGGATGCGCTCGCATGAGCCGAAACGCCCCCGAAGCGTGGGAAACGGGGAGCCTGGTCGATCATTACAACACCCTGTTTCCATTCGACGAAAAGGAGATTCTCGCTTATCTCGACCCGCTGGAACTAAGCCGCGATGACGTGTTCATCGATTTCGGCTGCGGCAACGGCGCCGCCCTTGCCGTTGCAGCGAGGTTCTGCCGCCGGGTGATCGGCGTCGACATCGCCGAAAAGCAACTCGAGCAGGCCAAGCAACGTCTTGCCGCAGTGCCGGCTGCCCGCCTTCTCCAGCTCCCCTTTCTCGAGTGTCGTCTCGAGGATGAGGAACCGCTGACGAAGGGTTCGTCCCGCAAAGCCCTGCACCACCTGACGGATGCGGAAAAGGTCGCGTTTTTCCGGCAGATTGGCCCGCGATTTGCGACCGGCGCCCGCTTCGTGATCGAGGATGCCGTCTTCGATTTCGACCGTTCCGAACTTGAAGCCCGCATGCCGCAGGTCCTTGCCGATGCCGCCGTCTGGTATGGCGAGCGCTGGCCCAGGATACAGCCGGATTTCCTGATCACGATCCGGGACGAGTTCGCCACGGGGCTGAACGCCTGGACGGCAGCCCTCGAGGCGGGCGGCTTCA
>DATCTT010000299.1:0-26017 GCA_036567845.1 Candidatus Ozemibacteraceae bacterium
GGGCGGCGCGGCGGCCGGGGCGGCGAGCTCGACCTGAGCGAGGCTCCACAGGCCTACAAGGACATCGACACCGTGATCGCCAACCAGCGCGACCTCGTCGAACCCGTCGTCAAACTCCGCCCCCTCGGCGTCATCAAGGGCTGATCCGTTGCTGTCGAGGGTTCTGAAAGGCTCGATATTCGCGGCGATCTGAGCTACCCTAGGATGAAATCCATGTCTGAAACCGAGAGGATCGCGAGGATGAAATCGACATATTGGCACGTCCGGGGAATGATTCTGGCGGTTTGCGGACTGTTGTTCATGCTGCTCGCAGCGCCGGCTGTGGCGCAGGTGGCTTCGGTGAGCGTGACCTTCCAGGTCAACGATGCCGTCGTCAAGGGGAAGATGCTGGCCGATGTCTCGGTTGGGATCGGGCTTTCCGAGACGGGCGACCTGCTCGCTCAGGGAAAAACGGGGCCGGACGGCCGGTTCACGATCGAACTGCAGCCGGGCCGGTACTTCGCAAGCTTCGGGAAGCGCGGCTATATCCCGCTTGCGAACACCGTTGTCGAAGTCGCGGCCGGCCGGGAGAACCTCGTCACGGTCACGCTTTCGATGATGATGGAGGCCGTCGGGCCGGGCGCGCCGCGCCGCGTGCAGATCGTGTTGAACTGGGGCTCTCGCGCCGACCAGGTGCGGGATGCCGACTCCCATCTGCTCTGTTCTCGCGGGGGGCGCCGCGATCACGTCTACTTCGGTTCGAAAAACCAGGATCTGGGCGAACACACAGCATCGCTCGACGTTGACGACACCGACGGCGGCGGCCCCGAGACGATCACACTCCAGGAGCCGCTTCCAGGCAGTTACACCTACTGGGTGCACAATTACAGCGGGCTGCCCGCCCGACTCGACGAGTCGGATGTTGTCGTCCGGGTCATGATCGACAATGCCGTGGCCGGGGAATACCGCATGGCGTCGGCAACGCCGTCGCGTATCTGGCGGCCGTTCCGGCTGATCCAGGTCGATGCGGCCGGAAACCCCGTCATCGAGCCGTTCACCCCCGATGAGCTGGCGAGCCGCGCCGATCTGCTGAGGCCCGATGAGAATGAATCCGCCGACCAGGATCTCGGCGTGTTCGGGACCGTGCTGCTCATCGCCGGCCTGATCATCCAGCTGGTGGTGCTGTACGGCATGGCCCGTATCTTCCGCCGCATCTGGCGCGTCATCACGACCGGCGGGAATCCCGACTCCGTCTGACGCAGGGCGGGCATGCGTGTAAAAACTGGACGAAGATCCTCGTGGTTTGGAATTCTTGGGCTGGCCGCACTCCTGGCCTTTCCGGGAATGGCCCGTCCGGCCCCCGGCTCCCGACTTCCCGAGCCGCCGGCGATGTTCCGTGCTGGCGAGCTTGCGGCCCTGAAGGATCGGCCCTCAGCGGTACTGGGAGTGTGGATCACCGTACCGGGAGTTGCCGATCCGCTTCTCGTCACGGTCATCCCGATCGCTGAACGCGAAGCGTTCTCGGCCTGCCTGTATCTCCCGTCCGAAGGCGAACCTGCCCTTTCGCAGGCGGTCCGCGCCTGTCCGCCTGAACCCTTCCGGGGATACACCGCGGGTGGCGGCCTGTTCTACGAGCGCGGCTTCTGCCGCACCGGCCGGCTTTGCGATGAGGATTCCGGCATCGCTATCACCTTCACGCATGTCCCGCACGAGGTGGCCGGCCGCGACAATCCGGCGTTTGCCGGTGATATCGGCCTGCTGCGGCTCGAGGCATCGATGACGGCCCTGCTGACGGCGCCCGACGCCCTTCTGCGCCCGGCTTTCAGCCGCCCTGTGCGAGCGAGCACCGCCCCCGCGGGGGAGTTGTATCCGCATATGGATACCCGATTCGGTTTTCCCCACCGGCTCGTGGCGGGCGGGTTCGACGCGCCGGTTGAGGCCTGCCTCCTCCCGCCGGTTCACAAGCTATCGGCGAACAAGAACCTCGGCACCTGCGAGGAGAAGCGCGAAGCCGATCTGCGCGACCTGGCGGCGCTTTTGGCGACCGATTCCGGCCTGCTCTCGCAGCGCGAACGGCTGCGCCGCCGCATGGTTCCCGACACCGTGAAACTAGACGGGGCCCGCATCGACGACACGGACATCGGGTCGGGCCAGAACCAGTTCGTGTTCCTGACGCTTGGCCCCGGCATCAACTACTTCGACGGCCCCTGGCGACGCCGGGAGGTTCGCCTACCCGGGCCGCGCGTGATCCTCGATCCAGCCGTGGTGAACCTCGCCGATGCCCAGATCTATCCCAGCTACAGCATCGACCCGCCCGACCGGGGCGAGGGCCGCCTCACCGCCATCAATCGCTTCCAGACTGACTCGAAGCCGACCTGCCGGGAAGCCGTGCCGATGCCGGCTTCGCGCCGCAGCCGGGTGATCCGCGAGCTGGCCGGGGCTCTGTGCCGATACGGTCTGCTGAACGACGACCCCGCGCTTGAAAAAGGGTTCATTTTTCTGGGATGCGGATTCCGCGGCAACATCGTCAACAACGAGATCCGCCTTCGCGACGCCCTTTCTCTCCGGGAATGGGCGATAGCCGTGATCGTGCCGCCCGGGACCGCCGACCGCGCGCGCCGCCTCCTGGCCGGCATAGGGTTCACTCCGGAGAATGGCCCTGGGGGTGTTCCCCTCCCTGACTTCGTGATCGAAGCCCCGTTTGCGACCGATGCGGGATTCCGTATGGCCTACCTCGAGTTTGTCCTGCGCCGATCGAACACCGTTCTGGCCCGCCTCGCCCGGCTCCTGCGTCCTTCCGGGATATCGGGATTGGGGATCAGGCCCGGCTATCTCCCCACCCTCAAGGCGATCGACCGGCTGATCCGACGGGAGGGCCTCGCATTCCTTCTCCAGCCCGGGGCACTCGACGCCGCACGACGGTGGGGCACCTGGCGCCGCGCCTGGAGCGCCTGGCGGACCGCTGTCCTGAACGAGGCGCCGGAGGCGGAGCAACAGAGACTCCGGTATCGTGCCGAAATCCTGTATCGGACGCTGTCCGATGGATGATAGAGAAAAATATTGATTGAACCGAGAGGAGGAAGAGACGTGATGCTGCGAACGGATGACTACCGCCTGATCTACCAGGGCGATATCTACGATGCGATCAACCGATTCACGTTCGATTTCGAATTCTATAAAAAGTGGTGCGGCCGTGTTTCCGGTCCGGTTCTCGAGCTCTGCTCGGGCACCGGCCGCCTGACAATCCCGCTGAAAAAGGCTGGGTTGGACATCATGGGCCTGGACCTGTCCGCTTCGATGCTCGCGATGGCCCGCGCCAAGGTCGCTGTGGAAGGGCTCGACCTGACCTTCATCCAGGGCGACATGCGCCGGTTCGATCTCGACAAAAAATTCTCGACGATATTCATCCCCTTCAACTCCCTGCAGGATATCGCCTCGGTCGAGGATGTCGAGGCGACGCTGACCCGGGTCCGAAAGCATCTTGAGCCCGATGGCCTGTTCCTGTTCGATGTGTTCAATCCCAGCATCCATCTGATGGTGGACCGGGAGCGGGAGCTCACCGACGCCTATCATTTCAGAACCGCCGACGGGAAGCGGATCTCCGTCCGGGAAAAGTGCGGCTACGACGCGGCGACGCAGATCAACCGGGTGAAATGGTATTTTGACATCGAGGGACAGGAAAGTCTCGAGGAATTCAATATGCGTTGCTATTTTCCGCTCGAACTCGAACTGCTGCTGAAGCACAACGGCTTCGAAATTCTGCACAAGTTCGGTTCGTTTGACGAGAAACCCTTTGTTTCCGCCTCGATGAAACAGATCTTCGTCTGCCACCCGACCCGCGGGATGGACTCGCCACGGTGACGGGAAAGACGATTCACCACAGAGATACTCCATTGAAAAAATCAAGAATTTCAGGACCGAAGGCGAGGAAAACGCTCATCACAGAGCACACGATCAACACAGAGGTCTCACAGAGATTTCTTTTTCCTCCGTGAAACCTCTGTGTCCTTTGTGCTCTCCGTGATGAAGCTGTTTTCCAAGGTTATGGCCCGAGACTTCAAGGGCAACGAATGTTCAAAAGGGAACATACCAGGCGCAGAGACACGGAGGGGAAAACAGGTCCTCTGTGTCTCTGTGACTCTGTGGTGGGTTGTTCTGCTGAAAGCCCGGGAGGGTATCAGCTTTCGGGTTCGAGGAGGCGCTGGCGCTCATATTCGAGGCGGGTGAGGGCTTCCTTCGCGCGGACCAGCTTGAACTGCATGTTCTCGTAGGCCTCGCTTTCAGCCGCGGAGGCCTGGCGGAAATACGGGTAGCTGCGGGATGGTGCGCCCTTGTCGTTCGGGGAGTCGCTGATTTTCGCATCCTTGCCCCGGACGACGAAGCCGTCGAATGTCGAGCCCGGTTCGCCATCGGCGAGGCGGGCGTTGAGGAACACATGCTCGTCGGTCGAGAGTTTCAGCTCATAGAGGGTCGATTTGAGGCGGGCGACGATCGTTCCGTTCAGGGAGGAGACGTTCGAGAGGCGGATCTTCTCCTCGATCCGGGCTGCTTCCTGCTGCGCCTTTGCCAGCTCGCCGTGCAGACTCTCCAGACGGGTCATGCGGGTGAGGGTGCGCCGGGCCTCGGCGAACGAGGGGTTTGCATCGACGGCCTGCTCGAGAAGCTTGCGTGCCTCGGCCAGTCTGCCCTTGAACTGTAGGACCTGGTGCAGGCCGAGATACGCGGCCTCCTGGTCGAGCCGGTGGCGCAGGATCTCGCGGAACGAGCGCTCGGCCTTGTCGTAATCTTTCATTTTGATGAAGGCGTTGCCCATGCGCAGATACGGTTGCGGGTCATCGGGAGCGAGCCGATAGGCTTTCAGATACTCCTCGAGTGCCTGGGTGGCCTGGTCGGCCGCCAGAAGGGCATCACCCTTCCCGAGGATCGCCCAGACGAGCCCGGGAACCCGCGCCAGCAGACCTTCGTAGACCTTCACGGCCTTTTCAGGCTCGGCGAGCTGGAGGTAGAGCGTGCCGAGGAGTTTGTGGGCCTCGAGCAGCGCCCCGTCCGACGGGCCGCGATGAAGAAGGATGGCTTTCTCGAGCAGACCGGCGGCGTCTGCCGGCTGCTTGAGCTCACGATACGCATTTCCGAGGAGGAACAGGTCGTTGAACTGGATGGCCGGCTCGTTGGCCCACGGCTGAAGCAGCCGGACCACCTCCCCCCAGTTTTTCTGGCAGAAGGCAACCATCGCCTCGCGCCGGGCCGAGTCAAGGCCGGCCGAAACCGTCGGCCTGGGGGCCGCCGGCCGTGAGGCGCCGGGAAGCGCGAGCCGGGAGTGATGGATATACCCCATCTCATCCTCAACCATGACCCGGTACCAGACGCCCGAGATTTTCTCGAGCACCTCGACCGACGTCCCGGTCGGCAGCGTCCGGATGATGTCACTCTTCAGACTCGGCGCCACCCGGAAATGCGCATCCCCGGCCCGCACGCGGGCCATTGAAGCGGCTTCCGCGCCTGGCGCTCCAGCCAAAAGCAGCCACATCCCAGCCATCACTGAAACCAGCGTTTTCCTCATCATATGCCACTCACCCTATCGACACATTCCGAGGATTTTCGAAACATTGGCTGAAATTCTTTCAAATCGTGATTGAAGAAGGATTGCTGGGATATCCTGAATCAAGGATGTGTCAAATAGTTGTAGTTGGCGCTGGCGCCGTTGCCAAGCATGTAATAGCTCGTGCCATAGCCTGTCGTCCAGACGCCGGAATTCCCTGTGGGGGCATATCCGACGTAGGTTGCCCAAGAACTGCCCATCTTGCCTATGGCTACTGCGGATATTCGGGAAATTCCGGGGATTCTGACAGGAGTTGCCTGGGTTGTTGCGGTGTTCAGACCCAGTACGTCGTATGAGGTGTTGTATCCCCAGCCAAATACATTGCCCTGGGAGTCGATGGCAAAGCTATTTCCTTGATTATTAGCCATCTGGCCGGCGAAGATCTTCTGAATGTCGACAAGCGGTGTCGTGCCGATGACCACTTCGATGGGGGTGTTGCCGCGTGCTGCCGCCCCATCGTGGCCGCAATAATAGACCTTGCCGTTTTCCAACAGGAAGAGCGAGTGGTTGGCTCCTGCCGCGATGGCTTTCACATTGCTGAGTGTTTGGATCTGGACTGGGACATATTTTGTCGTCGTATCCCCATGGCCGAGCTGTCCCTGGCCGTTATACCCCCATGACCAGACGGTGCCGTCGTTTTTCAGAGCGAGACTGAAGCCAGGTGTCGTATAGCCACCGGCTGCAATGGCTTTCACGTTTGACAAGCCGGCAACTTGAACCGGTGTGGTTCTATTCGTGGTGGTGCCGTCACCCAACTGTCCATACCCGTTGTAACCGAATGCCCTGACGGTTCCGTCCTGGTGCAATGCAAGCGTGTGCCCATAAGAGCAGGAGATGGCTGTGATGACACCGTTGAGACCGCTTGGTGATACCCCTGGAGCTGAATAATTCGATCCAGTAACACCATTTCCGAATTCACCATATTGGGTGTAACCAACACAACGGATTGTCTTGTCGCTCCCGAGGGCAAGAACTCCTGCGTATGTGCAAGCTACATCCGTGATGTTTTGCCAGTTGGCATGAAGGATTTGTGTCGGCTGGGTATAAGAATAATTTTCACCGAGATAATAGTTCGAAGGATTGGATCCCCACACCCAAACCTGACCAGTTTCACTCAACGCTGCAGTTCCGTAATATCCAGTGGCGTCGACATCGATGAATCGTTGATTGAGATCTGGTTTGTGTGAGTTGTTCAAGGTAAACGATGCAGGGCAGTAAGCTGGATCGCTCATTTGCTCGCCATCGGTGCAACGGATGCGGATACGGGCGTTATTGGCAGGGCTATTGCCGAAGAAATCCCGATAGGATTCCCAGGTTGCCGTACCAACAGCGGCCACCCCCTCCAGAGAACCGGTGGCGGTTATTGGCTGCCAAGTCAAACCATTGTTGACCGTATAATCGATGAACGCCGTGAAGCTTCCGGTCGATGATGGGTCGGTTATCGTGAAGGCTAAGGTGATATTGTTGCAGTAGGTCGTAATGCCCCTGGGATCCTGGCTATCACGCTTCGTGATCACAACGACCGGTTTGTCGAGGTTGTTGACCGGAATGGGAGCCGACTGGGAAGCCATGCCGGCAATCGTGCCGTCCAGGGGCCTGAGCTCGAGGGCGGCGGTGTAATAGGTCGGGCCCGGAAGATCCGTTGTTGAACTCCAGATCAGGCTTTTACCGGTGCCGGGAAGGACGCCCGTGCTTGAAGCCGAATGCACCCAGGTTGTGCCGCCGTTCGTCGTGTAGTAGAGGCCGATCGTACAACCGGTCTCACTCGAAGGATAGGACAGATCATAGGTGACGTCGTAATTGTTGTCACCGCGTTTCGTCGCTTTCACATTGCTTATGACAGGGGCCGAATTGTCGACGGCGAAACTCGGAGAAATGCCGGGATTTCCGTTCACGATGCCGTCATTGGGGGTGAGGCGAACTTTGACAGTGCTGCTCTGGCTCGTGATATTGGGGTAATTTCTCCAGGTGATCTTTCGGGTGGTGCCGGGCAGGACGTTGGTCAGATCACCGGAAACATTTGTGGCCGATTGCCAGGTAACGCCATTGTCGATGGAGAAAGCCACGGAAATCGAACACTGCTGATTATTCCCGTCGGCAAGATCGTAGGTGAAGGTGGCCGTTTTTGCTGCCAGGGTGACCGACACATTGCTGACGGTCGGCGGTTCATTCACATTGTTCACGAGGAACACGCCGGACTCCGCTGAGGAGCCGGCCCCCGTTCCGTCGTTCGGCACGAGTCGCAGTCTGACGTCGTTGGAGAACGTCACCCCGTCCGCCACGGAGTTCCAGACAAGATTGATGCCGCTTCCCGGGGGAACCGAGGTCACATTGCCGCTCACATTGCTTGTGGCCGTGAATGCACCACCGTTGACCGAGTAGAACACGCCGATATTGCAGGGATTTTCGTCGAGATCTTCCAGAGAATACTGGACGGAAATATTTCCGGAGGTACCGGTCGTCGTGATGCTTCGAACCACCGGCAGCCGGTTGTTGGAGATCGCGAATGCCCCCGAATTGGCGCTTGTGCCGACCTGATACGGATCGCGCGGTGTGATGCGTATTTTGACGTTCGCCGCATTGCCAGGGACATTCAGCCGGGAGTTCCAGGTAAGGGTTTTGCCAGCACCCGGGGCTACATCGGTCATGGCTCCGGTGATGCCGGTTGCCGAAGCCCAGGTGAGTCCACCGTCTGTGGAGAAATCAACCGACAGGGTACAGAGATGGGCGTTGGCATCCGTGAGAGTGAATGTCAGGCCGATATTGTCGGAAGAGCCACTCGTCGTGACTGCGGTGACGACTGGGGCGACGTTGTTGTTCAGCGTGAACGGTCCCTGGATGCCGGCTGTACCATTTCCATAGCCATCATTGGCAACAATGCGGATGTAAACGGCGTTTGCATTTCCCGTAAAATCATCGCCCGAGTTCCAGATGATGGATTTTCCGGTTCCGGCGGCGATATTGCTCGATACGCCGGTGAGGTTCGTCGTCTTGGTATAGGAGATCCCTCCGTTCAGGGAGTAGTACACCTCGATCGAGCAGGCATTTTGTTCGGCATCGATGAGGTCATAGCCGAGAGTGATCGCTCCGGAGGTGCCGCCGATCGTGACGTTGGAAACCGTCGGGAGGGTGTTGTTGGTAAGGGCGAAGGAGTTGGAAAGGCCGGCGGTGCCCGAGCCGAGGCCGTCGTTGGGCTCGACCTTGACACGGATGTTGCCGGTGTTGCCGTTGTAGTCGGCCAGGGAGTTCCAGACGATGCTGCGGGCGCCTGGCGTGAGGCCGGTGATGCCGCTGCCACCGCTCAGATTCGAGGTGCGCAGGAAGCTGGTGCCGCCGTCGGTCGAGTAGTAGACCGCGATGCTGCACGGATTACTCTGGGCATCGGCGAGCGTGTAGGTGATCGTGACGTTCGAGCCTGCGACGGCGGTGCTCACGCCCGAGACCGTCGGCGGCGTGTTGTTCGTGACCGCGAACAGTGCCGACTCACCGGCCGTGCCGTTCCCGGTGCCGTCGTTCGGCACCACCTTGACCTTTACCTGGCTTGAAGCGCCCGGAATGTTCGCGCCGGAGTGCCAGGTGACGTTCTTCACGTCGACCCCGGGGGTGAGGCCCGAGAGGGCACCGGTCAGGCTGGCCGTCTGGGTGTATGACGAGCCGCCGTCGGTCGAGTAGTAGACTTGGATCGAGCAGAAGTTCGCATTGGGATCGGCCACCTTGAAGCCGATCACGATGTCGCCGCCCGTTCCGGTGGTCGTCACGTCGGATACCACGGGCAGACCGTTGTTGTTGACGGCGAACGCCGCCGAATCGGCCGCAAGACCGGAAGCCACGCCGTCATTGGCCTGGACGCGAACGCGGACGTTGGAAACATTGCTGGCAATATCCGAGGCGGAATTCCAGATAATCGACTTGTTCGTTCCGGGGACGATGCTCGTCGTCTGACCCAGCAGATTCGCCGTCGGCAGATATGTGACCCCGTTGTCGGTTGAGTAACTGACGGTGATCGAGGCCGGATTGCCGTTCCCATCACTTAGATCGTAGGTCAGGGTGATGTCGCCGGCATTGCCTGTCGTGCGCAGATTGCTTACCACCGGGGCCTGGTTGTTGCTGACGGAAAAGGTTGCCGAATCTCCCGGGGTGCCCGAAACGGTGCCGTCGTTCGCCACGATCCGTACTCGTACCGTTGTCAGATCGGTGCCAATGTCAGCGGCCGAATTCCAGGTCAGGATCTTGCCGGCTCCCGGCATCAGGTTTGCGGTGACGCCAGTGATATTAGTTGACATGATATAATTTGCACCGCTATCTGTTGAGTAGTAGAACAGAATGGAGCAGGGGTTGTCGTTCCCGTCGGTCAGGGTGTAGGAAACAGTGATATTGCCCGAACTGCCCGTGCGTGTCACGGCGCTGACGACGGGAGCCAGATTGTTGTAGACCGTGAACGAAGTCGACTGGCCGGCCGTTCCGGCGCCGTAGACATCGCTCGGAACAAGCTTCACCCGGACGTTGCTCTGGTTGCGGTTGATGTTTGCCGCCGAGTTCCAGGTGATGGTGCGGCCGCTGCCCGGTATGACGCCGGTGAGTGAGCCGATCACGTCGGTGGTCGGGATGTAGGAGAGGCCGCCGTCGGTCGAGTAGAACACCTCGATCGAGCAGGGGTTGGCGTTCGCGTCGGTGAGGGTGTAGCCGAGCGTAATACTCCCCGAACTGCCTCCGACCGTGACGCCTGAAACGACGGGCAGGGAGTTGTTATTGACCCCGAACGAGCCGGTCTCCCCCGGTGTTCCAACATTGAAGGAATCCGAGGCGATGAGCTTGACCCGAACGGCGGCCACATTGCCGGGAATGTCGGCTGCGGAGTTCCAGGTGAGGGAGCGGTTTCCGGGGGTGACACCGGACAGGGTGCCACTCACGTTCGTTGTCGGGGTGAACGACAGGCCGCCGTCGATCGAATACTGCACCGAAACCGTGCAGGCATCGCCGTTCGCATCGGCCAGCGTGTAAGAAATCGGTATGGGGCCGCTCGTGCCCGAGACGGTGACGCCGGAAACGACCGGCAGGGCATTGTTCGTGACAGTGAAGGGCGCCGTCTGCGTCGCCGTGCCTTCCTCAAGGGGATCCTGCGGTACCAGCTTGACGATCACGTTACTCTTCGTTGTGTTCACGTCGGCCAGGGAGTTCCACTGGATCGTCCGTCCGGTGCCGGGAAGCACGCTGGTGAGGGCGCCCGTCACGTTCGTCGTCTGATAGAACGTGCCGCCGCCGTCGGCGGAGTAATACACGGTGATGTTGCAGGGATCGTTGTTGCCGTCGGTCAGGGTGTAGACCAGGGCAATGCTGCCCGCGGTTCCGGTGCGGGTGAGGGCCGTGATGACCGGCTTGAAGTTCGAGTTGTTCTGCAGCGCGAACGTCGAGGTGATGCCGGCCGTGCCGTTGCCCGTCCCATCGTTGGGAGTGATGCGGACGCGCACGTTCGACTGGTTCGTCGTGACGTCGTTGCCCGAATCCCAGGTGAGGGTGCGGCCGATACCGGGCAGGACGTTGCTCACCTGGCCGCCGACTTGGGTCGTCTGGATGTAGCTGAGGCCTCCGTTGATCGAATAGGCGACCGTCATCCCACAAGGGTTGTTCTCGGGATCGGCGAGATCGTAGGTGAGGGTGATGGTTCCCGAGGCACCGGTTGCCACGACATTGGAAACGGTGGGCAGCGTGTTGTTCACGACCGAAAACTCGGGGGAACTGAACGGAATGCTGCTGCCCGCCCCGTCGTTCGCCGTCAGGCGCAGCCGAACGGTCTTGTTCGTCTTGAAATCGTTGGCCGACTGCCAGGTGAAGCTCTTGCCGGTGCCGGGCGTGACCCCCGTCAGCGTGCCGGTCAGATTCGTCGTCGGGAACCAGGTTATACCGGCGTCGGGCGAGTATTCGACGCTGATGCTGCAGGGGTCGCCATCAGCATCGGAAAGAGTGTAGCTGACCCCGATATCACCCGTATTTCCCGACGTGGTGATGGCGGAGATACTGGGCAGGCGGTTGTTGCGAACCGTGAAGATCGGTGACTGGTCAGGAATGCCGGCGCCGCCCGGATCACTCGGAATGATCTTGATGCGCGTCTGGGAATTGGTACCGAGGATGTCCGATGCCGAGTTCCAGGTGATCGTCCGGCCCGAACCGGGAATGATATTGGTCTGGAGGCCGTTCGAAAGGTTGGTGGTCTGTATATAGTTGATGCCGCCGTCGATCGAGTAGAAGAAGGCGATGCTGCACGCATCGCCGTTCGGGTCGGCGAGGTCATAGCTGACTTGGATATTGCCGGTATTGCCGGTTGTCAGGATCCGGTTGACATATGGGATACCATCGTTGTTCAACGGGAACGCCGCGGACTGGGCGGGGGTGCCGTAGCCGGTGCCGTCGTGGGCGGATACTTTGATGCGTATCTGCGCGTAGCTGCCACTCACGTCGGCCGAAGAGTTCCAGACGATCGTTTGACCGTTCCCGGGCGCGATCGCGGTCGTCTGGCCTGTCAGCTGGGTCGTGCGCTGGTAGTTCACGCCATTGTCGAGCGAGTAGTAAACCGCGATCGAACAGGGATTGGCGTTGGGGTCGGCGAGGTCGTAGGTGAGGGTGATGTTGCCGCGGCTTCCGGAGGTGGTCAGGTTGCTGACCGTCGGCCGGTTGAGATTGTCGATGGCGAACGGGGCCGACTCAGCCCCGGTTCCTGGGCCACCCCGGTCCGTCGGAACGATCTTCACCTTGATGTTTCCGAGGCTGCCGTTCATGTCGGGCGGTGAGTTCCAGATGATGGTGCGGGCGGTGCCCGGCAGGATGTTCGTCGTCTGACCGGTGACGTTCGAGGTCAGGGCATAGAAGGCCCCACCGCTGGTCGAGTAGTAGACGGCGATCGAGCAGGGGTCATTGTTTGGATCGGTAAGCGTGTAGGTGAGCGTGATATCGCCGGTGTTTCCGGATGTCGTCACAGTACTGATCGTCGGGGGCTGATTCGAATTGCTCAGGGCGAACACCTGGGATTCGCCCGGCGTGCCGCTGCTGATGCCATCGTTCGGCGTCAGACGGAAGCGGACGTTTGCCTGATCGGTCGGCACGTCGAGCTGGGAGTTCCAGACAATCGTGCGGGCTGTCCCGGGGGTGATGCCGGTCGTGGTGCCTGTCAGGCGGGTCGTTGCGGTGTAGGTCGAGCCGCCATTGATCGAGAAGGCTGCGCCGATCGAGCAGGGATCGTTTTCCCCGTCGGCGAGGGTATAGGTGATGGTGATGTTGCCGCTGGTCCCCGAGGCAACGACGGCACTGATGACCGGCGCCGTGTTGTTATTCACGGCGAAAGCGGCCGATTCGCCGGGGTTGCCCACGCCCGTCGCGTCGCGCGGGGTGACTTTGATCTTGACGGCCGTTGCGTTTCCGCTGACATCGAGTGACGAGTGCCAGATGATGCTCTTGCCAGTGCCGGGAGGAATGTTGGACACGTTGCCCGTCAGATTCGTCGTCTGGGTATAGGTGGTTCCGTTATCGGTGCTGTAATAGACCGAGATCGAACAGTTGTCGCCGTTGGCGTCCGACAGGGTGTAGCCGACCGTGATGTCACCGGACGAGCCGGTGGTCGTGACGGCCGAGACGACCGGCAGATTGTTGTTATCGACGGAGAACACCGCCGACTGGGCGGCGGTTCCATCCACCTTGCCGTCATTCGGCTGGATCTTGATGCGGACAGAACTCTGCGTGCCGGGAATGTCGGCGGCTGAGTTCCAGGTGATCGTGCGGCTGCCGGGCAGGATCCCCGTGGTCGAGCCGATCACGTTGCCCGTCTGGACATACGTGGTTCCGCCGTTGGTCGAGTAGAAGACGGCGATGCTGCACGGGTCGTTGTTGCTGTCGGTGAGCTGGTAGGAGATGGCGATATCGCCGACCGTGCCGGTCGGGGTGACGTTTGTGACAATGGGTGCAGCGTTGTTCTGGATCGAGATCGTCTGGGAGATGCCGGGTGTTCCGGCTCCGGATGCGTCAGAAGGGGTGATGCGGAGTTTGACCGACTGATTGCCCGCGATGTCGAGCGAGGAGTTCCAGACGATCGTGAGGTTGTTCTGTGGTTGGATGCCGGTCTGGGTGCCCGTCAGGCTGGTCGTCGGCGTGAAGGTTGTGCCTCCGTCGGTCGAGTAGGCGACGGCGATCGAGCAGGCGTCACCGTTCGCGTCGGTGAGGTTATACGTGATTGTGATATTGCCGGACGTGCCGGTCGTCGAGACGATTGAAGCGACGGGCAGCTGGTTATTCTGAAGGTTGAAAGCGGGAGAGTCCGCCGCGGTGCCGGCGCCGACCGCGTCGACGGGCTCGATGCGCACTTTCACGTTTGTGGCGTTCCGGTTCACATCCGAGGTCGAGTTCCAAGTGATGGTCCGGCCAGAACCGGGGAGAATGCCGGTTGTGGAGCCGACGATGTTGCCCGTCTGCAGATACGACGTGCCGTTGTCGGTCGAGTAGTAGACCCTGATGCTGCACGGCTCGTTGTTGGAATCGGCTAGGGTGTAGGAGATCGTGATGGGGCCGGAGGTTCCGCTGGTCGAGACGGCTGAGACGACGGGAAGCTGGTTGTTGTTGACGGTGAACAGGCCGGACTCGCCGGGGGTGCCGTTGCCTTGGCCATCACTGGGAACGAGTTTCACCTTGACCGTGGATTTGTTGGTGTTCACATCGCTCGTGGAGTTCCAGGTCAGGGTTTTGCCGGTACCCGGAGAGATGTTCGTGAGCGTGCCCGTCACATTCGTCGCCGCGGTGTAGTTCACGCCGCTGTCGACCGAGTAGAACACCGCGACCGAGCAGGCGTCGTTGTTGGGGTCGGCAAGGGTGTACGTAACCGTGATGTTGCCGGAGGTGCCGCTGGTCGTGACGGCGCTGATCGTGGGCAGATTGTTGTTGGTGACCGAGAAGGCGGGCGAGACGCCGGCGGTGCCTGAAGCGACGCCGTCACTTGGGGTGATGCGGATCTTCACGTTCGAGAGATTGCCGTTGATGTCGGCGGCCGAGTTCCAGGTGATGGTTTTGCCTGTTCCGGGCTTGATGCCCGTGGTAGTGCCCGTTACATTGACTGTCGGAAGGAAGGTCGTTCCGCCGTCTCTCGAGTAAGCCACGGCGATGGAGCAGGAGTCGCCGTTTGCATCGGCCAGATCGAAGGTGATCCCGATGTTACCGACCGTGCCGTTCGCCACGACGTTGCTCACGACAGGGGCGACGTTGTTGGAAACGGCGAATGTCTGAGACTCGCCTGGGGAGCCGGTTGCCGAACCGTCGTTCGGGGCGATCTTGATCTTCACGGTCGTCGAGTTGCCTGGGACGTCCGTTGTCGAACCCCAGGTCAGGGTTTTTCCGCTGCCGGGCTGGATGCCCGTCTGCGTGCCGGAGATATTGGTGCAGAGCTGGTAGTTTGCGCCGTTATCTGTCGAGAAGAAGGCCTGGACCGAGCAAGCGTCGCCGTTCGGATCGGCAAGGTCATAGGTGATCGAGATGCTGCCGCTGGTACCGCTGATGGCGACATTCGTGACGGAAGGAAGGCCGTTATTGTTGACAGCGAAGACCTGGGAAAGGCCTGCCGTGCCGTCGATGGTGCCGTCGTTGGGCACGAGCCGGACGCGTACGTTCTGCTCGTTTCCGGAAATATTCGAAGCCGAATCCCAGGTGATCGATTTGCCGGTACCGGGCAGAATAGCTGTTGTTGAGCCGGTCAGGTTGGTCGTTGCCTGGAACGTCGAGCCGCCGTCGGTCGAGTAGAAAACGCTGATGGAACACGTGTTGTTGTTGGCATCGGAAAGATCGTAGGTGATCGTGATGTTGCCTGCCGCGCCGCTGACCGCCACGTTGGCGATCGCGGGCGGTGTGTTGTTGGAAACCGCGAACGCCGTTGACTCGCCAGGGGAGCCGGTCGCCGATGCGTCGCTCGGGACGACGCGGATCTTCACGGCCGTTGCGTTGCCAGGGAGATCCGTGGCTGAATTCCAGATCAGCTCCTTGCCGGTGCCCGGCGTGATGCCGGTCTGGGTGCCTGTGAGAGCTGTGCAGAGCTGGTAGTTCGCCCCGTTGTCGACGGAGAAATACGCCTGGACTGAGCAGAGATCACCATTGGGATCGGCCAGATCGTAGGTGATCGTGATGTTGCCGCTGGAACCGCTGACCGCCACGTTCGTGACGGACGGCAGGTTGTTGTTGTTGACGGCGAAAACCGGGGAAAGGCCTGCCGTGCCGTCGATGGTGCCGTCGTTGGGAACGAGGCGGAGCTTCACGTTGGTCTGATTGCCGGAGAGGTTGGCTGCCGAGTTCCAGACGAGGGTTTTCCCGGTTCCGGGCAGGATGGCCGTGAGCGAACCGGTCAGACTGGTCGTCTGGGAAAACGTGGTGCCGCCGTCGGTCGAGTAGAAAACGCTGATAGAACACGCGTTGCTGTTGGCATCGGCCAGGTCGTAGGTGATCGTGATGTTGCCGCTGGTGCCGCTGACGGCGACGTTCGAAATGACGGGAGCCGCATTATTGGAAATGGCGAATGCCGCGGATTCGCCCGGGGAGCCGGCTGCCGAGCCATCATTGGGGGCGATCTTGATCTTCACGGCTGTTGCGTTGCCCGGCACATCCACCGCCGAGTTCCAGGTCAGGGTTTTGCCGGTGCCCGGCGTGATGCCGGTCTGGGTGCCCGTGAGAGCCGAACAGAGCTGGTAGTTCGCGCCGTTGTCGGTCGAGTAGTAGGCTTGGATCGAGCAGGCGTCACCATTGGGATCGGCCAGATCGTAGGTGATCGAGATGTTGCCGCTGGAGCCATTGACCGCGACGTTCGTGACGGACGGCAGGTTGTTGTTGGAGACCGCGATGATGCTGGAAATGGCCGCCGTGCCCGCGACCGTGCCGTCGTTCGGTACCACGCGCAGCCGGACGTTCGACTGGGTGCCGCTGATGTCGGCCGCCGAATTCCAGGTGATGGTTTTGCCGGTGCCGGGCAGAATGCCGGTCGTCGAACCTGTCAGGCTTGATGTCTGCGTGTAGGAGGTGCCACCGTTCGTCGAGTAGAAAACGCCGATCGAACAAGGATTGTTCTCGGCATCAGCCAAGTCGAACCTCAGAGAGATGTCACCAGAAGTGCCGTTTGTGACCAGGTTCGAGGCGATCGGCGGGGTGTTCACGGCACCGCCCGTGTTGTCGACGGTGAATTCGGCGGAAGTGCCTGCCGTTCCCGATCCGCCGGCGTCACGAGGGGTGAGCCGCAGCCGGACGGTGCGCTTCTGGCCGGCAAGGTCCCCGGTCGATTGCCAGATCAGGCTCCGTCCCGTTCCAGGAAGGATGCCGGTAGTGGAGCCGATGAGATACGTCGTCGGCGTGTAGGTCATGCCGTCCGCCGACCAGGCAACGGTCAGATCAACCGGATCGGCATCAGCATCCGTCACGGTGTAGGTGATCGTGATGTTTCCGCTGGTTCCCGTGGTCTGGACACTGCTCACGACGGGGCGTTCGTTGCCGGGTTCCGTGCCGAGGCCTACCTTCAGGGGCAGGCGGGCGATGCCGAACAGGCCTGTCCGATCCGTGACCTTGATTGTCACCGTTGCGATCACCTCTTCCGCAGGGGCGGTCCAGCGGGCGACGAACCTGTCCGTGCCGGTGGCGAGCTGGCCCTGGGTCGCAGACCACTCGACGGTGAGATTGTCGGGGTTCAGATCATCGGGATCGACGGCTTTTGCCGTCAACACGATCTGCTGGTTGGGCGAGATCGTGATGTGTGAACTGACGAGACTGACGAGCGGTGCCCGCTCGAGCTGGGTCGGTGCGGGAATCGCGACCTCGATCTGTGGCTGCTGACCGGGGATGAAGGGCGTTGTGAACGTGAAATCCTGGTAGCCGGGGTTGCCCGACAGCTTCAGCTCGCCACTGGTTTCGTTGTCGGGAAGGGGTGGCGTTGTAAATTCACCTTTATAATTCGTGGTGAATTTTTCGCCCCAGAGATACATGGTCGCATTCGGGATGGGAGCTCCGTTGTGATTGCGAAGAATGCCCGAAACGCGGGCCGAAGCGAACAGCAGCTCGAGCATGTTTGCCTGGCCCTGCGGCACGACCTCGTTCAGCGAAACCACGCCCGATCGCACCTTGTATTCGCTGCTGTCCGTAAGCCGCTTTATCCGCGCCACGATACGGTGGTTGCCGAACGGAACCCCCTCGAGCAGGAACGAGCCGGTTGTTCCCGTGATCGTGTTGATCTCGGGATGATCCTCAAGCCAGACCTCAACCCCACTGACAAGGAGGTTCGACCGGATGCCGGCGGCCGGAAGCTGGTTTGCGACAATCGTCTGAGAAGCGGTGACCGTTCCTGAGATCGTGCCTGTCGTGGAGTAGTCTGGCAGCACGACCTGGCCGCCGCCGCCCCCACCCCCTCCGCACCCGAAGGAGAGGAGGGTCAGTCCGATGATGCAGAACAGGAGCGGAAAAATCCATTTCCGGAGTCCGGGATTTGCGGCCAGCGTGCGAATGATTGGCATACTCTTCAAACCTCTATCATGTCAGAACATGAGGGGGGGCTGACCGGATGACGGTCATCGGAATCCAGTGTACACACCAAAAAGGCCGGTCTGCAACGCACTCGCCGGTAGCTCCTTCCCCACGGTGAATACCTTCTTTGCCCGTACAGCATAGCATTTCAAAACAGGGATGAGAACCCCCGGGCACAGAAATTTCATGTTTTTGCGAAATCTGCCGATACAGGAATACGTGAATGCTGAACATGCCCGAAAAAGGGCCTCGAGACGCGGGAACATCCAAACCAGCGAGCAGATGCAACCATGAACCAGACGGACCAAACGAAGGGAATTGCAAGGCGGGGCTTGTTTGGCCTGCTGATGTGTGCTGGCTTGGTTCTCGTGCTCGGCACCGTTCAGGCGCGGAGTGGAAACACCCTGCCTTTGAAATCGACAGACACAGGTGTCACGGCGCCTGGAGTGAAAGCCTACGACCGGTATATGATCCGCAGGGGTGATACGCTCGGCAGTCTTGCAAAAACGTATCTCGGATCGGAGCGCCGCTGGAAGGAGCTCATGGAAGCAAACCCCGGACTCCGTCCCGAAAAACTTGATGTCGGAACCAGCATCTGGATTCCCCGGACGACCAAGGAAGAAACGGCGCTGGTGGCTCCCCGGGTTGAGGATCTGGATCTCCCGCCATTTCTGCAGGATGCCCAGGGGGAGCGGCACGAGCATATCGTTTTGTCTGATCCCGAGTCGCCAGAGTTCCTGAATGGAAAAGCCACTCGTTCTGAAAATGTCGAGCGGAGTTCGGGAAAATCGATATTCGCTGAGCAGAAATATCGGCTTCCCGACGCCCTTCCTCCCGAGGTTCCCTCCCCGTATTCGGCAAACGTGACGGGCTTCCATGGCCTGTTCAACACGGAGTCGGCTCTGTATCCCGAGAATCGGACCCTCGTGGTTGGCTTCCATCTGCGGTCCGAAACGTATCAGGAGTCCACATCCGGCAATCTGAAGCTCAGCGGCAGTCAGTGGATCATGCCCCTCAACGCCTTGTATATGAAGAACCGCTGGATGTTCGGTCTTTCGCTTCCGACACAGTCGTGGGAAGTGAAGCGGCCTGACGTGACGAATGCGACGGTGAATTTCAAGGGGCTGCATGATCCGGAAATGCGCGTTGGATACAGGATCTGGCAGGATTTCGCCGAACGCCAGGCGGTTGCGCTGCATCTCCAGGGCCGGCTCTCGTCGGGCAACTATGGCCAGCCGACGGCCGGCATGAATGGCACGAGCAAAGACGGAATCCGCGTTGGGCCGGCCGAAGCGACCCGGGGCGGCTGGATCGAGTTCGGCGGGGCGTATTCCACGAGGCTCGACGACCGCTGGTATGGCCATCTCAACCTGGCTCTGGCGAATGATGCCCGTGACGGCATCACCCGCTTCACGCACCGCGGCGGTCTCGACTATCGGATGTCGGACTGGTGCCGGCTGGTGGCAGAGCTGGGCGGCTCGAGCTGGAAGTGGGAAGACGGCCCTGACGGAACGAACCTGAATGGCCTGGTCGGTGTGACCCTGTTCAATCACACCTGGCAGTTCTCGCTTGGCGCCACCCTGCCTGTGCAGGGCGACTGGGGCTACAAGCTCGACAGCGGCATCGTCTTCGGACTCAACTACCGCCAGTACTGACGATCGGCCTCAATGCCGGTGATCGCGGTCCCGATCCCGGTCGTGGTCGCCTCGCGGAGCGGGGCCGGGGTGACGATCGTGGTCGTCGTGGCGCGGCTGGCGATGCGGATGTGGCCAGCCCGGCCACCAGATGCGCGGCCCGATGATGACAACTTCCTTCTCGACCCTCACAGGCGGGGGAACGATGATCCGGGGGGACCGGTATGTCGTGCGCCGCTCGAGATCCGAGAGCGACAGCCAGCCGACGAACGGCTTCGAGCCTCCGCAATCATCGAGCATCATGATCATGGCCCGGTCGCCATCGATGTCCATCACCCAGAACCGCTGCTGGGTTTTCATGCGTCGGCCCTCGAGTCGCAGATACGGCGCGGTCACACGATGCTCGCGCACCCCTTCTTCGAGCGCCCGCTCCATCTCGTCGATCCGCGTCAGAGCTGTCGATTCGCCCAGGTGATCCTTCAGATACACGATCATCTCGCCGGTGCGCGCGATCGTGAACAGCAGCTTCTCCTTCTCGGCGGCCGCCTCGACCCGCCCCGGGCCGTTGACGCTGCGGTTCCAGGCATCGTAATACCGGTCGAGCAGATCATATTTGCGAAGATACAGCCCGTGCAGCTTCTGCATCCCCGGCGTGAACCGTGCCGTTTCCGGCCCGATCTTTCGGAGAGCTTCGGAAATGCGCGTCCGGCGTTCGCTGATCTCGGCGGCAGCCCGATCGAGGGGCGCGGTGGTGAGAAGCGTTTCATACCGGCCGATTTCCTCGTAGGGCGTGACGGACAGCTCGCCTGGTGATGCGACGGGAGCCGACTCCTGCCTCGGAGCGGGAGGGACCGACGGGGCAGGCGTGACGGGCGAGGTGGTGACGATCGGGGCCTGGGCGGGCTGTTTCTTGCCGCACTGGGGGCAGAACACGCCGTCGTCAGCCATCGTTTTGCCGCAATACTGGCAGAACACCGCCCAGACGGGCGACACCATGAGGAGCAGGGCGAGGGTCGACAGAATCTGTTTTTTCATCGTTCGTTTCTCCTGGAAAGGGGATCGTACCGCCTTTCGAGCGTGAAAGCAAACGGGGCGGCCGGAAACCGGATTGCACGTTCCGGCGTTATTGGGAGAAAACGAGAGATGAAAGGGAGGCGAGCTGGATGGGGGTAAAATAAGTATCGCTATTATATCTAAGAATACGCAAGCTGTCTGCCTCGCTCGCGAGGAGGGCAGCGGCTTCGGCCGCCGGAAGCGGGAAATCCCACTGGAAGGGGGCCGGCTGGCCATCCGTTGTGGAGCGCACGGCGGATTCGAACCTCCCGTGCAAGCCGTTGTGGAACACGAGCCGCGTATCGGGGGGAAGGGGTGTTGGACCTGCCGTGGCGGCGGAGCGGGGGCCGGTGTCGGGTTTCCCGATACACAGAATGCGGGTGATGCCGGGGAAGTGCCAGCGGACCAGTCCGGTATACCAGGACCGCAAATAGGGAAAATCGACCAGGACCAGCGTGCGGACGCCGGGCCCCAGGTGGGGCCGGAATGTTTCAACGAGCTTCGGGAATCGCTGGTAGGAAGCCGCGGAGGGATAGCTGCCGGAGAAAACCGCGCCTGCCGCCTTCAGATGAATCTCGGCCAGTGAGAGGCTGATGACGATGCCGACAACGGCGAACCACGCCATACGGCCGCGCAGGGTGTTGCGCGTCTCCTGCCAGAGGGCGGATCCCGCGGCACCGACGGCGAAACTCAGCCAGACGGCCCCCGAGCCGGCGTAATACGGCAGGAACCGGAGCGGGAGCAGCGCCATCTGCGCGGTCTGCAGCGCGAACCCGGCAAGGCCGATGAGAATCGGCCGCGAGGAACGGCGAAGGCTTTCCTGGTGCCGACCGGCCCGCGCCAGGAGGAGGGCGGTGGTGAGAACCATCCAGCCGAGGAACGCGCTTCCCAGAACCCCGGTCACATTGAACTCCACCGGCCAGAGGCCGCTGAGGGTCCACCAGGCGTATGCCGGTGTCACCAGCAGGTGATACGGCTCGACCACGACGGGATAAGGCAGATTCCCGGCGAACAGGTGGCGGGCGAAGGCGAACTCCACAAGGCAGACGAGGCCGAAAGGCAGAGCTTCCCGAAATGCCTGCCGCCAGCCCGAACCGTCGATCAGGACGGCCGCGAAGATGATGGCGGGAAACACCAGCGCGCTCTGTTTGGAGCTCACGGCCAGAACCAGGGCTGCAAGGGCGCCGACGACGTTCAGCCGGGGATGTCTGCAGCCGGAATCACGGCCCCGGAGCCAGAAATTGAAGGCGGCAAGGCAGAAGAGCATGCTCAGAACGTCGCTCATGGCGGCCGTCCAATGGTGCAGGGTGAACAGAGTGCTGCGTGAGACGAGAAAAAGAACGCCGAGCCAGGCCGCGAGCGGCCCGCCGCCCAGAAGCCGCATCACACGGAACAGGAGCCACAGCAGCAGGATCCACGCCGCGGCCTGCATGCCCCGGCTCAGCTGTTCGGGAGGAATGCCCAGAGGTTCGGCGAGCAGGCGGATCCCGCCCATCCAGACATAGGTTGCGAGCGGCCGATGGTTTCCGTCGACCGCATCGAGCCAGGTCCAGGACCGGACCAGATCGGCCGGCGTGCGGACGCGCTCGATCACGGCCGCGGCGTTCAGGTAATCATCCTCGCTCCAGTGCGAGTCGAGCGCCCCATGCCAGAAGACGAGGTACAGGACCGCAATCAGGGTGAAGCGGGCGATATTGCTCACGATGCCGGTTCCGGAAACGGGTGATGGACGTCAGTAGATGCGGTCGTAGCGGTTGTACCCATGGGGGTAGTCGGCGGTGTCGGCTTTCAGGAGCAGGACCGTGTGGGCCGGCACCTCGACGTCGATCGTTCCCGAGAAGACCATGAACTTCCGGTCGGACAGCTGATCGAGCATGGGGGTGACGTCCTGGAGCTTGCTGTCGCGCACCTGGAGAAGTTCTTTCACGGTGCGGCCCGTCGGATTGGCGATCACGACGACGGTGTCGCGCACCGAGTTCGTGCGGCGGAGGAAGGCGAACAGCTTCTCGGAATGGAGTCGCCGGAAATCCCCGTATCGAAGGGCCGGTTCGGCGCGGCGCAGTGCGAGGAGCCGGCGGTGGAGCGCCAGCATCGGGTTGCCGGGGGTGACGAGGTCCCAGCGCATCGGGGCGCGCTGCTCGGGGTCGTCGCCGCCGGTCATGCCCAGTTCGCTCCCATAATACAGGCAGACCGCCCCGGGAAGGGTGAACTGGAGGATGCGGGCCATCTCCTGCTGCCATCTCTGGGGCAGGAGATTGGCCAGCCGGGGGGTGTCGTGGTTGTCGAGCACCAGCCAGCTTTTGAGGATGTGATCCATGCCCGCGTCGTCGATCGAGGTCTCCCACATCTGGCTGCAGAGCGGCCCGGAGAGGCGGCCTTCGAGCATCGTCAGCAGGAGCTTCCGGCCGTGCATGTTCATCACGCCGTCGACGGCCGGGTGCCACTCCTCGGGGTAGTTCCAGATCTCGCCGATGATCAGTGAGCCTGGCTTTGCCGTGTGGGCGGCCCGGGTCAGGTCGGTCAGATACCGGAAGCCGAGATCGAAGGCCACGTCGAGCCGCCAGCCGTCGATCTCCTCGTTGCGCAGATACGACTGGACGACCGAGTCGGGTGCGGCATAGATGAATGCCTGCACATCGGGGTTTTCCATGTTCAGTTCGGGGAGGTTCTCGACGTCATACCATCCGATATATTTTCGGTCGTTCTTTTCGGAAAATTTGAAGAATGGGCGCCATCTGCTGTGCGGGTCTCGACGGGCCTCCTGGAACATCGGGCTGCGCAGGCCCATGTGGTTGAACACGCCGTCGAGCACGAGGCGCTGGCCGCGACGGTGCAGCTCGGCCGCGAGGTCGGCCAGGTCTTTGCGCGAGCCATAGACGGGATCGACCACGTGGTAATCCCAGGCGTCGTACTTGTGATTGGTCAGCGATGAGAAGACGGGGTTGAGGTAGACGACGTCCACCCCGAGCTCCTGGAGGTAATCCAGCTTGCCACGCAGGCTTTCGAGATCACCGCCCCAGAAATCCACCTCATGCGACCAGACGCCGGCCTTCTCCAGGTAGGAGCCCTTCTGCGGCGTTTCCTTCCAGTCGCGGAGCCGGCGCGGCGCGGCGTAGAGGGACTTCTTCCCCGCCAGCCGGGTCGAGGGGGCGAACCGGTCGACGATGATCTGGTAGACCACCGGACCGTTCCGCCAGTCGGCGGCCCGCTCCGCCAGCTCCTGCTCCCGGGCGTGATCATGCTCGTTCATGGCTTCCCGGGAGGGTGATTCCGCGGCAAGCCGCGTGCCGGCCAGGAACCAGATGCCAACCAGAAGGGCAATGTGCCAGGGTCTCATGAAAGCCTCCTCGGGTAATCCGGAAATATGAAGTATTCATGCATCAATAGCGGAAGAACATCTGCTGGATCACGTCGGGGGAACGGGATTGCGTGAGTGCCAGCATGAGAAGAATACGGGCTTTCTGCGGATTCAGATCGTCGGCGACGACGAAGCCGTAAGCCGCATCATCGACCTCCGCGCCGAGCGTGACGTGGCCGCTTCCTGCCCGGGCGGCGCGCACGACGGCGGTGCCTCCGCGACGGGCTTTCCCGAGGGCTTCGAGAACGGCGGGAGAGGCGTTTCCGTTTCCGACGCCGGCGTTGACAATCCCGTCGGCTTTCGTCCGGGCCACGGCATCGATCAGCTCCGGCGTGTTGCCGGCGTGGCCGTAGGTGATGAAAACACGAGGCAGCGTTTCCAGGCTGGAAACGTCGAACGGGGTCGCGATCGTGTGGCGCCGCACGGGCGTTCGCGCAAACTCGATTTTCCCGTAAAACACGGTTCCAAGGGGGCCGGTGCCAGGCGACTGAAAGGTGTCGACGGCGGTCGTGTTCGTCTTGGTGACGTCGCGGGCCGAGTGGATGCGGTCGTTCAGCACGACCAGCACGCCCTTCCCGCGGGCGAGCGGCGAGGCCGCGACCGAGACGGCGTTGAACAGGTTGATCGGGCCGTCGGGGCTCAGCGAGGTGGCCGGCCGCATCGAGCCGGTGAGCACGACCGGCTTGCGACTCTTCACTGTCAGATGCAGGAAGTAGGCGGTCTCCTCGAGCGTGTCGGTGCCGTGCGTGACGACGATCCCGGCCACGTCGGGGCGGGCGAGCAGCTCGTTGATGCGCCGGGCCAGCTTCAGCCAGATCTCGGTCGTCATCGCCTGGCTGTCGACCTGGGCGATCTGCTCACCGCTCAGCCGGGCGAACGAGGCGATCTCGGGAACCGCGCCGACGAGCTTTTCGACAGGCAGGGCGCTGGGCTTATACCCGGCTTCCCCGGCTGATGCTCCCGCTCCGGCGATCGTTCCCCCGGTCGCGAGCAGGACGATGTGGGGGAGCCCGGCCGCCATCGCGGCCGTCGCGGTCAGGGTGACGAACAGCAGGCATACGCAGAGAGTGACGCGCTTCCGGACGGATCGGATCATGGGTGACGTTCCTTCCTTTGCATGCAGGGATGGTCCATTTTACCCGATCCGGCGTGCCATAGTATCCTGAAGCTGCATTTCGGGTATCAACACATGAGGATGGAGGAGAGACAATGAGAGGCTTGCGTTGCGGCAACGGCATGTTGGTTGTGTGGATGATGGCTCTGGTGCTGGCGCTTGGGCTTCCGGCGGGGCTGTTGGCTCAGGATGCGGATTCTCAGGGAGAGCCCAATCCGCAGCACTGGTTTGCGATGATCGCTTCGGGGCGTGCCGACGATGTCGCCGCGATGATCGACAATGGCATGGATGTGAATACGGCGATACCCGACAGGGGAACCGGTCTGCACTGTGCCGTGGATACCGCGCAAGATGCGGTTCTGGAGCTTCTGACGTCGCGCGGGGCCGATCTCAACGCCCGGGACGGGAACAATCTCACGCCATTGCATCTCGCCGCGGTGAAAGGCCGCGTCGAGGCCTGCCGCATTCTTCTCGACGCGGGTACCGACGTGAACGTCACCGGGTTCACCAGCCGGGACGGGGCCGCCGAGAGCACGCCCCTTCACCTGGCTGCCGAAAGCGGCGCGCGGGAGGTGGTCGAGCTGCTGATCTCCAGGGGTGCCAATGTGAATGCCGTCAACAACTTCCAGCGGACACCGCTCTTCTGGGCCCGCAAGGCGGGGAAAACCGATGTCGCCGAGCTTCTCGCCGCGCATGGTGCCGTCGAGGATCCGTCGGAGATTCCGACGTCCGCCGCCGCCTCGGAAACGGCCGACCCG